>NZ_JBMDKE010000010.1:0-156019 GCF_057809555.1 Niveispirillum sp. FG156
ACTCCCCCCCCGCCGCCCCGCACGTGCGGCGCAAGCCAAGCTGCGGATGCAGCGCCGACGATTGAGGAAAACGAAAGCCTAGAGCGTGTTTCCAGTCAACGGAAACACGCTCTAACGATCAGGATGGCGGCGTCGCCGGTGGCGTGGCCGGGGCCGCCGCTGGCGGCGGGGTGGCGGCTTCCTGGCGCACGGTGCGGTAATTATCCAGGAAGCTGCGGAACAGGTCGATTTCGGTGATACGCTGGCGGATGGTATTGGCATCGGCCAGACCCGCCGATTCCTCCGGCCGGGTCAGCAGGCGGAAGAAGGTCGCGTCCTTCGACTTTTCCATGGCCGGCCCGAAATCGCGGCGCAGCGCGTCCAGCCCCGCATTATCGCCGGCCAGCGACAGGGCCGTGGCGCGGTTGACGACAAGGCTGGAGACCTGCGGGTCCAGGGTGGCACCGGCGGCGGGCGGCGGGCCGATGACATCGGCCAGGGCCTGGGCAGCCGCCTTCCACTGCTTGTCGCGCATGGCGATGTCGATACGCAGCAGATTGGCGTTGTGCGACTGGTCGGCGGCCAGCAGCTGAACCGCCTCCGTGCCCTTGTTGATCTGCGACAGGGCGCGGGCGCGCAGCAGCTTGCGTTCCTCCGCCAGTTCCGGCGTGATCTCCGGCACCTCGCTTTTGTCCAGTGCCGCCACCGCCAGTTCCGGCGTGCCATCCAGCAGACGGATGCCGGCCAGCCGCGTGCCGACCTGCGCCTTTTCCAGGCCCTGCAACCGATACTGCACCTGATGGTCCAGCAGTTGGCCGGCACGGTCCAGCAGATCGATCTCGACCAGCCGTTCAGCCAGCTTGCGGATGATGCGGTCACCATCGGGGCCGGGGGGCGTCAGCTCGCGGTATTGCTCATAAAGCCCCATCGCCTCCAGCGGCGACATCTTCGCGGCCCCGTCCGTGGCGAACAGGTCCGTGAAGGTCCGGGTCATGTCCGCCGCAATCTCCTTTGCCTCCGGCGTGTCCGGGAAGGCGGAGATGGTGTGGCGCATGCTGTCGAAGGCCTGGGGATAGTTGCCGGCAATGGCATGCACCTCCCCAATACGGCGCAGGTTGGACAGTTCCAGCGCATCGCCACGCCAGGCAAAGCGCATCTCCTCCATCTTCTTGGCCGCCTCCTTGGGCGGCATCTTGCCGGCGGCCAGAGCCGTGTCGATATAGTCGCGCTTGGCCCGCATGGAATAAAGCCGGTCACGACCGGCCTGCGCCTGCTTGAAATAGGACAGGGCCTTGTCATTGTCGCCCAGGGCGCGGAACACGGCACCCCGGAAATACTGTACCGCGGGCGCCTGGTCGCCGCTTTCGCCGCCCCGCTTGGCCACGCGGTCCATGATCAGGGCCGCCGCTTCGGGTTGTCCGGCGCGCAATGACGCATCGGCGGCGGACAAGGCCAGACCGGTGTAGAAAGGTTCCGGATAGCGGTCCAGCAGGTCCTTGGAGGCCTGGAAGGCGGCATGCGCCCCGGCATAATCGCCCTGCCCCGCCAGGGCCGCCGCCCGCCACAGGGCCGCGTCGGGTTCATTGGCCAGTTGCCGGTTCGACAGGTCGGCCATGCCACCCGCGAAATCACTGGTCAGCACCCGGCCAATACCGCGCACGGCCAGGAATTCGGGCCGCCGGTCCACATCGGGCTGCAGGGATTGCACGCGGGTCAGCATGCCCAGCGCCTCATACCCCATGCCATTGGCCAGATAGAAGCGGGCGATATCCAGGCGGCCACGCGTCTTTTCCGCATCCGGCAGGGCCGTCAGACGGTCCCATTTCGCCTGCCGCGTCTTGTTGTAATCGCGCGCCGCCACCTGGCCCCAGCGCTTGAAATCGAACAGCTTTTCCTGCTCCACGGGTGGCGGGGGCGGCGGGATGGCGACCTGGACATCCGCCGGCGGCGACAGACGCAGGCCGCCTGGCACCGTCACCTCCACCCCCTCACGCACCGGCTGTACAGCCAACCGGTCATCCAGGGGGCGCATGACAAGGCCCTGCAGGGTCGGCAGGAACTGCACCTCGGTATAGCGCAGCGGCGCGTCCACATGCTGGCCCGGCAGCGGCAGCGGCACCACCGACAGGGTGTCACCCACCACCGGGTCTTTAAAGGCGATGATCTTTTCCGCCTCTGCCGCCGGCAGGACCAGCCGGGGGCCCAGCGCGAAATCCGGGTCCGGTCGGGGTATGATGGAACTGTTAGTGGCCTTGACGCCCGTCGCCTGTGCCAGGGTCACCTGCCAGATGGTGCCGTCACGCCCAACGGATGCCTGCATCAGGGCCGGCATGGACAGGCGGAAGCCGGACCCACCCTGAACGGCCACCGGTTCGATGACCGATTGCAGACCGGCAGGCACCGGCGGCGCCGTCTCGGGCGGAACCGTGTCATCGAACAGAATATAGAGATATCCGGCCCGTTCAAAAATTGCTGCCGCCCGCGCCGCCTTGGGATCAAAGGGTAGGGTCACGGGCGCGATGGCGACCTCCCCTGCCGGCGCGTCTGACGTGCTGGCAGCAGGCGTGGCCGCCGGGGGCGGCATTGCTGCCGTCGGTGCGGGGGGCGGTGGTGGCGCAACCGCCGTGGGAGCTGCCGTGGCTGTCACGGCGGGAGCCGGCGTCGGCGCAGGCGCAGCGGCGGCGGGGGCCGGATTGGCCGTCGCCGGTGGTGGCGGGCTGACGGTCAGCGGGGTCGGGGCACCGGATGCGGTGGCGGCACCATTGGGCGCGGCATTGCCCCGAAGCTGATAAAGCGGCGCCCCCTCACGCGGGGCACGGGGATCGGCGGGACGCGGCGTCACCTGTGCCGCCGCTGTCTGGGCGGGCGTTCCTTGCGTCGCGGCGGGTGCCGCCGTTGCCTGCTGCTGCGCTGCCGGGGGGGGCGGCGGCGGACTGGCGGGGGCCGGATTGCTGCCGGGCGGCGGCTTGTCCAGGACATCGACGATGATGCGGGCGCCGGCCCGGCTATGCTTGATGCCGGCCCCGGCGGGAATCTCGAACCGCACCGTCACCGACCCATCCGCCGCCGCCTGGGTCAGGCCATTGATGCGGCTCGGCCGGGCGCGCAGAACACCGGCCAGATCGACCTGTGCCGCGACAGGGAAGCGGATGCTGACCCCTGCCCCGTTCTGCTCAACGGTGTAGGGAACCTCGCGCGGCCAGTCGAAGACCAGACGGCTGTAATCGGGATGCACGCCGCTGCGCACCGGCACACGCGGCGCCGTACTGCTGCTGGCGGCAGCAGGGGCCGGCGGCTGCTGTGCCCGGACGGGGGCCGGCAGCAACGCGGTGGCGGCCACCGACAGGGCCAGGGTGCCGGCCAGGATGCGGGCCGCCCTCATGGCGTCACCCCATGTTCACGCACCACCAGATCGACGCGGCGCGCATCGGCCTTCACCTCGCCCCCCGATTGACCATCGCCATGGCCCCGCACGGTGATGTCCCGCAAATACCCCGCCTCCCGCAGGGCATCGGCCACCGCCTGTGCACGGGCCAGCGACAATTCCCAATTGCTGGGCCAGCTGCGGCCCGTGGGCGACGCGTCGGCATGGCCCACGACATCCACGGCATTGCCGATATTGGCCGCCACGCCGCCCATCACGAACAGGGCCTTCTTGCCCCCCTCCGACAGGGTGGCGTCACCGGGTGAGAACAGCAGGTCGGAAGGCAGCGACAGGATCAAGGTACCGTCGATGCGGCTGATACGCACATCGGCCAGTTCCGGGTTGCGCGCCATCTGGCTTTCGAACACCCGGCCCAGATAGCCCAAATCGATGGCCTTGCCCCGGTCCAGGCTGGCGGCGGAAAAGGCGGCTTCGGGCCGTTCATCGCCCACCTGATCGGGCTTCGCCCCCGGCACACCCGCCGCCAGCGCCTTGTACCGGGCGGGATCGGGGTCGGACATGGCGTAGAGCATCACGAAAAAGGTCAGCAGCAGGCAGATCAGGTCGGTGAAGGTCACCAGCCAGGCCTTGCCCGCCGACGTATCCGGCTTGGCGAAGCTGAAGGGGGAGAAATGGGCCTGCGGGCGCATCAGGCACCCTCCTCATGCACGCGGAACAGCAGGCGCAGTTGCCCCGCCTCCGCACCCTTCTCCAGCCCGACCGACAACCAAGCAGGATTGGCACCCAGCGCCGACACGGCACGGGCCAGGGCACCCGCACGCGCCACCAATGGGGCCGTATCCTCCACACCCTTCGTGGCGAACAGGAACTCCGCCCGTACCGAGACGCCGCGCGGCCGGTTCTCAAGCGCGCGCGCGATGCGGTCCATCAATCCCTGCTGGCTGGGCCGGATCGCCAGACCGTCGCCCGCAAACAGGTTGGAGGCCGGTATGGTGACATGCAGGGTGCCCGTCTCGGTTCCCGCCTCCACCTTAGCCAGCGGCAGTTCGGCGCGGATCAGATCGCCCAGATCCTGGACGGCACGCGCCGCCTCGCGCCGGGCCTGCTGCCGGTCGCCGGGAGAGCCTGTCAGCAGCGCCTGAGCCGAAAAGGCGTCATCCACGCTGCGGATGACGGCGCCCACCTTCTCGTCATGGAAATGCGAGATGCTGTTCAACAGGATGAAAAAGGCCAGCAGCAGGATGAAGACGCCGAGATAAAGAAGCGTCGCCCCTTCCCCGCCCTTGTCACGGTCACCGGACGCGCCGAACCGCAGGGGAACCGCCATGTCAGGATCGGTGCTGCCGGATGTGTGCGTCTCGGGCATTCAACCTCAATCAAACAGGCTGTCGATGAAGGCCTGGTCGATGCCGGCGCCGGGCATGGACGGACCATTCAGCAGCTTGGTATCGGAGGGGGCTTCGGGGGCGGCGGTTGCCATGGTGGGATGGCGGCGCTGCACCTCCTCACCCAGGGCGACCAGCAGGACTTCAACCTTCTGTTCGATATGCTTCAGGGCGCGGACCACCTTGGTGATGCGCTGGCCGGTAATGTCCTGGAAGTTGCAGGCCTCATAGATGCCGGTGGTGATGTCCATCAGCTTGTTGGACACCTCCGCCGGCACGTCACCGGCCAGGGCCATCATCTGGTCACAGGCATCCATGATGCGGTTCGTGGCATCCTCCGTGGCGCCGACCACGGCGTCCAACTCGTCGGTAGCCAGCGGAATATGCTCGGAATGGATGTCCGACGGCTGAATGCTGGCGATTTCCTTCTTGGCGTTATTGATGAACCGGGCCAGCCCCTCCAGCTCTGCATAGAGATGCAGATCATGCTGGCCCATGTCGCCGCCCATGGAGGACAGGACGGATGCGACGATGGTCGCCACTTCTTCGCGCGACAGCGGCTGCCGCGCCTCGGCGCGGGCATTGTCCAGCCGTTCCTGGAGCACGGGATCGGCGGCGGTGGCGGTGCGGAACATCAGAACACCTTCAAAGCGCGAGTACTTCGGGGCCGGCAACAGCCGGGGACAGACAGGGGACAGGCTCCCCGGAGGCCTTCATACAATCATTCGGGCACTGTTGGCAGCCTCTTCCGTGCAGCCAGAAGGATGGTGACCTCCTGGGCCCGTTTCTCGTCCATGGCGGCGAATACAGGGGCAACCTTGGCTTCCTTCATGCGGCTGATCACATTCAACAGCACGACATTCTCCAGATTGTTGAAAATCTTGGCCGCGTCGGCAGGCTTCATCGTCTCGTAAATCTTCACGAGACTGTCCAGCTGCGCCTGCTGTTCGGCATTGGCCTGGGTCAGAAGACCCTGGATTTCCTTCTTCAGGTTCTGAAGCTCGGTGATTTTCTGATCGAATCGCGTCTCGGCGGCGGTCAGCATCGCTTCGCGCTGATCCAGTTCGCGTCCACGGCTATCCAGCTGTTCACGCCGTTCCTGCAACCGTTGCAGGATTTCCACCTCGGTCGGGGTGAAGCCCTGGCCGGGCGCACCGGACGGGGCCGGGCTATTGGGATCGGCGGCGGGGGCCTGGGCATGATCGCCCGCCGCGGCTGGCTGCGCATGCTCACCCCCGGCGGCGGGCGGGGTCTGGGCCGGCTGCTGTTCCGCCTCCGCCACCTGAACCGGCGCTGCCGGAAGCCCTGCGGGGGCAACAGCGGGCTTGGCGGGTGCCACGGCGACCGCATTGGACTGCTTGGTTTCCGGCAGGCCCTGCGGTGCGGCTTCCTCTGCAATCGAAGCCGGGATCAGCGACAAGCCCTTGCCCGTCGTCACGGTCAGCCAGATATCCCCGACCTTGAAACCCAGAACCAGGGTCGCAACAAAGATCGTGGCCGGCAGCAGGCCAGGCCGCATCAGGGCACGGCGCGGCTTGGGCGGTTTGGGTGCCGGCTTGCCCCGCGCGGCAGCCGGGCGGGCGCCCGGTTTCGCGGCGGGTTTGGCACCGGCCTTCGCGGCGGGTTTGGCCGCCGGTTTGGCGGGGCCGGGGGTGGCCCCGGCGGCTGGCGTGGGGGCGTCGGTCATTGCCGCAGATTCTCCAGCGCCTGCAACAATTCCTTCTCCGCCCGCGACCGGGGCTCAGCGCCACCTTGTGCAGGTGCAGCCGCCTGCTGGGGCGGCGGGGCCGCTGCAGGCGCGGCGCGGGGCGACGGGGCGACAGCCGGGCGCGGGGCGGCGGGTGATGCGGTCAGGGGGGCACCCCCGCCCTGGCCCGGCATCACGGCGGCGCGCGCCTTGCCCGACGCGGCTTCCAGCCGGTTGGCCAACCCATCGGCGGCCTGCACGATCAGCTCCATCTCCTCTTTCAGGGTCTGGGCGCGGCCGATCAGGTTGGAAAGGGTTTCGCCAGACTCATGCGCCGCCCTGCGCATGCCCTTCACGGAACTATCGGCCTGGGCCGTGGCCTCGGCGAAGCCTTTGACCAGTTCCTCCAGCTCCGCCCGGCTATCCTTGACAGCCGACAGCTGCTTGTTCAGGCGCAGGGCGTAAATGATGGTGGCCACCAGCAAGCCGACGATGGCCACATCCAGCAACAGGGACAGGATCGTGGGAATCATGGCTGGCCCTCCGGTTTGGGTGATTCCTTGTCTATACGCACCGCGATATTGCCGCCCTTGCGGCCCATCCGGCCCAGGAACATCGGAACGTCGCCGCACCGAAGCTCAATCGTTTCATCCGGCGCCACGTTCAGCAGCACACGGCTGCCGACGCGCCAGGACAGAACCTCGTTCAGCGGCAGGACAATCTCGTCCAGCACCGCCGACAGATGCACATCGGTCTGCCACAGCTCCGACGCCAGGTGGGTTTCCCAGATACTGTCGCGACCGAACTTTTCACCCATGAACATCTGCAACAGCAGTTCGCGCACAGGTTCCAGGGTGGCATAGGGGATCAGCAGTTCCAGGCGCCCGCCACGGTCTTCCATGTCGATGCGCAGCTTGACCAGCACGGCGGCGTTGGCCTGGCGCGCGATGGTGGCGAAACGCGGATTGGTTTCCAGGCGGTCGAAGCGGAAGGTGACGGGCGACAGCGGATCGAACGCCGCCGACAGGTCCGACAGGACCACATGCACCATGCGCTCAACCAGATTGCGTTCGATGGTCGTATAGGGGCGGCCTTCGATACGCATGGCCGCCGTACCGCGCCGGCCACCCAGCAGCACGTCCACGATGGAATAGATCAGCGCCGAATCGATGACCATCAGGCCGTAATTGTCCCATTCCTCCGCCTTGAACACGGCCAGCATGGCCGGTAGCGGGATGGAATTCAGGTAGTCACCAAACCGGACCGAGCTGATCTGATCCAGCGAAACCTCGACATTGTCGGAGGTGAAGTTACGCAACGACGTCGACATCATGCGGACGAGGCGGTCGAACACCACCTCCAGCATGGGCAGACGTTCGTAATTGACCAACGCCGAGTTCACCAGCGCCATAACGCCAGTATTGTCGCCGTCGCCGGCCCCGTCCTTGTCGAAGCCCAGCAGGCTGTCGATTTCGTCCTGGTTCAGAACGCGCGTGGCACCGCCGCCACCGCCGCCGCCGCCCATGTCGCCAAAGGCGTCGCCAGCCCCTTCATCGGCCATGGCAGCCCATTCGGCCGCCATGCGTTCTTCTTCACTAAGCTCCTCGGGCCCGGCCATCACGCATCCTCTCGCATCATTGCTGGACCAGGAATTCCTTGATCAACACGTCCTTCACCTTCACCGGTGCCGCCGCGGCATTCACCCGCATCAGCAATTCCTCACGCAAGCGGTACATGCCCGCCGACCCGCGCAGGTCATCGACCTTCAATTCGCGCAGGTAAACCTGGAACGCATCCGTGATGCGGGGCATGGCCTGATCGATGGCCGGCACCTCCTGCGGGTGCCCGATCTCCAGCGTGATGCCCAGCTTCAAAAGCGTGGCCCGCCGCTCACCTGTGTTCAGGTTGACCAGCATGTCGGGCATGTCCTTGAAGATCGGCGGCCCCTTATATTCGGGCAGTTCGGGTTCCTTATGCTCTTCCTCCACATGCTCCTCGCCCTCGGCAGCATGCTTCTTGCCCAAAAGTCCGTCGAGAGCGCCCATGAAGTATGCGCCCGCCGCACCCGCCACGATCAAAAGGATGGGCAGAACAATGAACAGCACGATTTTCTTGCCGCTCAGTTTCTTGCGCGGCAAATCGGCTTCGGTCGAACCGCCGCCATCGGTCTCCATCGACGTCATACTGTACCACCCCTGACCCCGGCCAGCATCCGGCCCCAAGCTCCCCAGGCGCACCCAAGGAATTCCGGCATCGCTGTCGAACCGGAATGATACCAAGCCGATTCAACGCTTTCCACGCATTTACGGTGGTTCAGGAAGAAATTCCGTATAATTCGATGCATCGCCGCCGCTCCGGCCCTCGCGACCCGCATCCGTTGCCGGACATGTCTTGTCCTTTTCCGTCCGCTCCTGGTCCGACGCGTGCCTTTCGGCTACGCTGACAGCCACGTACTGTGCCGGTCATCACAACCCGGAACCGGAGCATGAAATGTCCGCTCACGATACTGCCCTGCTGGTCATCGATGTACAGGAAAGCTTCCGTCAGCGCCCCTACTGGCAGGAAGCGGAGGCAAACCCCTTCTTTGACCGCGCACAGGCCCTGATCGATGGCGCCAGGGCCGCCGGCATCCCCATCGCCCAGATTTTCCATGTCGATCCCGATGGCCCGTTTTCCAAGGCGTCCGGCCATGTGAAGCTGCTGGCGCCGGTGCGGATCACCCCCGACGCGGTGTTCGAGAAGCCGCGCCATAGCGCCCTGGTGGGCAGCGGGCTGGATGTCTGGCTGGTGGCAAAGGGCGTGCGCCGGGTCATCATCTGCGGCATCCGCACCGAACAATGCTGTGAGACGACGACGCGCCACGCATCCGACCTGGGGTACGAGGTTGATTACGTGACGGAGGCCACCCTGACCTTCGCCATGACCGACGCCAAGGGCCGCACATGGTCCGCCGATGACATCCGGGCGCGCACCGAACTGGTGCTGGCGGGTCGTTTTGCGACCATCACCAGCGTGGAACAGGCGCTGGCCCGCGCTCTGGATGATACCGGGACGCAGGAGGCGGCCTGACCATGAACGAGGGGGCGAACCAGAACCGGCAGATCATTCCCGTTCATGTCGTGCTGCCGCCGCGCGCCATGCTGCTGGACGTGGCCGGCCCGACAGAGGTGCTGCGCCGCGCCGGGGTGGAGCAGGACCGGCTACGGTTCGAATTGAACTTCGTCGGTCCCGACCCGGAAATGTCCAGTTCGGTTGGCCTCGTCCTCTCCCACATCGCGCCCCTGCCCGACCGGTTGCCCGATGACGCCATCATCATGCTGTCGGGCAATATCGATCCGCTGCCGGGACAGGATGTGCGGGCCGATAATGTGCAAGAACAGGTGATCGTCGATTGGTTGCGCCGCATGGTGCGGCCCGGCCATCTGATCCTGTGCATCTGTTCAGGCGCCGTCCTGGCCGCCCGCGCCGGCCTGATGGAGGGCCGGGCCTGCACCACACATCACAGTTCGTATGAGGAGCTGCGGCAAGCGGCACCCGGTTGCCGCGTCATGGAAAACCGGCTGTTCGTGGAGGATGGCAATTGCTGGAGCAGTGCCGGCATCACCGCCGGCATTGATCTGGCCCTGCATTTCATCGCCCGGCGCTGCGGCCCCGGCGTGGCGGCGGCGGTCGCCCGTTATCTGGTCGTCTATATGCGCCGGGCCGGGGCCGATCCGCAGCTTTCACCCTGGCTGGAGGGGCGCAACCATCTGCATCCCGCCATCCACCGGGTTCAGGATGCCATTTCCGCCGATCCGGCGCGCGACTGGTCACTGGTCACCCTGGCCGATATCGCCCATGCCAGCCCCAGGCACCTGTCCCGCCTGTTTCGCGAACATGCCGGCATGACCGTGCCGGATTATGTGAACCGGCTGCGCGTCGGTCTGGCCCGCCGCCTGATAGAGAATTCGCGCCTGGATATGGAGGCGGTGGCCGAACGGGCGGGCTTCGGCTCCACCCGGCAGCTGCGCCGCGCCTGGAGCCGCCTTCACGACGCCCCACCCAGCGCGGCGCGGCGGATGGGGTAAGGGGAATTGCTAAATCCATAGAACTTAAGACGCCAACCTATTGAATTGGCTTATCCCGCCTTCCCGGCGAAGGCCGGGACCCAAGGGCCAAGCGCCCAGCCCTCGCCAGGTGTCAGCGGAGACAAACGGCGACCTTCGCACCTGTGGCCCCTGGGTCCCGGCCTTCGCCGGGAAGGCGGAAGGTGAGGAGCTGCGGGCCTGCCTCCACCAACCCAAGGGGGTTGCCATCCGGCACCTGCCCGCTTCACCATGGCGGCAACCCGAAACAGGACGCCACCATCATGACGCATCTGGGAAATTCCGCCGGCAGCCGTGACATCGCCTATCACCTGCACCCCTACACCAACCTGAAGGCGCATGAGACGGCGGGGCCGCTGGTCATCGCGTCGGGCAAGGGTGTCACCGTCACGGACGAGGCGGGCAAGGAGTATATCGAGGGAGTGGCCGGCCTCTGGTGCACCAGCCTGGGCTTTGATGAACCGCGCCTGGTCGATGCCGCCATCCGCCAGATGCGCACCCTGCCCTTCTACCACGCGTTTGCCCATAAATCGCACGAGCCGGCCATTAACCTGGCCGAACGGTTGATCGCGCTGGCGCCCGTGCCGATGAGCAAGGTGTTCTTCGCCTGCTCCGGATCAGAGGCCAATGACACGGCGGTGAAGCTGGTCTGGTACTATAACAACGCCCTGGGCCGGCCCCAGAAGAAGAAGATCATCGCGCGGCAGAAGGCCTATCACGGCGTCACCGTCGCGGCGGCCAGCCTGACGGGCCTGCCCAATTGCCACCGTGATTTCGACCTGCCCATCCAGGGCATCCTGCATACCGACTGCCCCCATTATTACCGGTTCGGACAGGATGGGGAGAGCGAGACGGATTTCGCCACGCAGCTGGCCGATAATCTGGAGGCTTTGATCCTGCGCGAAGGACCCGACACGGTGGCCGCCTTCTTCGCCGAGCCGGTGATGGGGGCCGGCGGCGTCATCCTGCCGCCCGCCACATATTTTGAGAAAATCCAGGCCGTCCTCAAAAAGTATGACGTGCTGCTGGTCGCGGATGAGGTGATCTGCGGTTATGGCCGCACTGGCAACATGTGGGGCAGCCAGACCTATGGCATGAAGCCGGACATCCTGACCTCCGCCAAGGCGCTGACCTCGGCCTATCTGCCGCTGTCCGCCGTGCTGGTGTCGGACGTCATCTATCAGGCCTGCGTGGTTGAAAGCGCCAAGATCGGCACCTTCGGCCATGGCTACACCTATTCCGGCCACCCGGTCAGCTGTGCCGTCGCCCTGGAAACCCTGAAGATTTATGAGGAACGGGACATCATCGGCCATGTCCGCGCCATGGCGCCGCGTCTGCAACAGGGGCTGCGCGCCTTCCGCGACCACCCGCTGGTCGGGGAGGTGCGGGGCATCGGCCTGATCGGCGGCGTGGAACTGGTGGCTGACAAGGCCACGAAGCGGCCCTTCGACCCGGCCCTGGCCGTGGGTGCAAAGCTGGTCTCTTTCAGCCACCAGCATGGGGCCATCCTGCGCCCCATCGGCGACAGCATCGGCTTTTCTCCGCCTTTGATCATCAATGAGAAAGAGATCGAAACCCTGCTGTTCCGGTTTGAAAAGTCGCTGGCGGATACGGCGGACTGGCTGGTGCGGGAGGGGGTGAAGCTGGGATAAGGTCGCCGGCATGATCGCCGCCGGACGCCCGGGATCGACATGTCTCTATTGACCGGATCGCGTCTTCATCGTCATCCCGGTGACAAGCCGGGACCCAGCGTGAGGCGCGGTCAGCGCCGATATAACCCATGTCGCGGCAGACGCCGCTTACGCTGGGTCCCGGCTTTCGCCGGGATGACGATAGGGAGCGCTCCCAGTCAACTGGAAGCCGATCTAATATCCTGCGCCTGGGGCAGACTGTCGGAGCGATTTATTCCGTCGCCTGTCCGCACCATAGCCATGCGTGAAAAGCCTCTTGGACAGAATGATGAATTGACCGAAATCAAAGCGGAGATGTCCAATCGCGACCATGCTGCGGGTCTGTCGCCCGTCCGCATTGTCGGGAGCCGGCGCGACAAGCCGTCGCGCGGGGTTTTGCTGGCGATACCTTTGCAGTAATAAACAAGGGTAGACAAAAGGCACGGTCGGCGTGACATTCCTTTAAGTGGTGCAGACGGGACAGCGGCCCATGGATTACGAGAATTTTTTCAAGAGCCAGATTGACGGCCTGAAGCGTGAAGGCCGTTACCGCGTGTTTGCCGATCTGGAACGCCGCGTGGGCGAATTCCCGACCGCCACCTTCCATGGGGAGGATGCGCCGCCCAAGGATGTCACCGTCTGGTGCTCCAATGATTATCTGGGCATGGGGCAGCATCCCGTCGTCATCGGGTCCATGGTCGACAGCCTGCACAAGTGCGGGGCCGGCGCCGGTGGGACCCGCAACATCTCCGGCACCAACCATTATCATGTGATGCTGGAACGCGAACTGGCGGATCTGCATGGCAAGGAAGCGGCGCTTCTCTTCACCTCCGGCTATATCAGCAACGAGGCAACGCTTTCGACCCTGCCGCGCATCCTGCCCAACTGCGTCGTCTTCTCCGACGCGCTGAACCACAACTCGATGATTGAGGGCATCCGTCACTCCGGTGCGGAAAAGCATATTTTCCGCCATAATGACGTGGCCCATTTGGATGCCCTGCTGTCCCGCTATCCGAAGAGCCAGCCCAAGCTGGTGGCCTTTGAAAGCGTCTATTCGATGGATGGCGACATCGCCCCGATCAAGGAACTGTGCGACGTCGCCGACAAGCATGGCGCCATGACGTACCTGGACGAGGTGCATGCCGTCGGCATGTACGGCGTGCGCGGTGCCGGCGTGGCGGAACGCGAAGGCGTGATGGACCGCCTGACCGTGATTGAGGGCACGCTGGGCAAGGCGTTCGGCGTCATGGGCGGCTATATCACCGGCTCCACGGCCCTGGTCGATTGCGTGCGCAGCTTCGCGCCGTCCTTCATCTTCACCACCTCGCTGGCGCCGGTGCTGGCCGCCGGTGCTCTGGCTTCGGTCATGTTCCTGAAGGAACATAACGAAATCCGCATCCGCCATCAGGAGCGGGCCGCGACCTTGAAGCGCCGTCTGGCCCAGGCTGGCCTGCCCGTCATGCCGTCGGTCAGCCATATCGTGCCGCTGCTGGTGGGCGACGCGCATCTGTGCAAGCAGGCCAGCGACGACCTGCTGCGCTATCACGACATCTATGTGCAGCCGATCAATTACCCGACGGTGCCGCGCGGTACCGAACGGCTGCGCCTGACCCCCACTCCCTTCCATGATGACCGCAAGATGGACCATCTGGTCGATGCCCTGCTGTCGGTATGGAAGAACCTGGAACTGAAGCGCGCGGCCTGATCCGGTCGCTTGGCAAGGTTGTTTCATGAAGGCCCGGATGCAGCCCGCATCCGGGCCTTCGGCTTTTCCGGCATGGCGGCTGTAACCCATCGGTTACCCCGCCGCACTTGATGCGGACGGGCCTGCCGGGGTACAGGGATATGTCTTGCGGATAGAAGGATTGTCAGGATGGCCGAAGTCGATATGGACGAGTTGCTTGAGCAGCTCAAGTCAGAGTTCAGCGACTATATCAGCGACCGGTTGTCCTCCATCTACGCCACGCTGGATCAGGCGAAAACAGGCGAGGTCAAGGGCGGTGACGCGCTGCGCGAACTGCGCCGCGAAATCCACTCACTGAAGGGCTCCGGCTCCACCTTCGGATACCCGATCGTCTCCCTGATCGCACAGCGTCTGGAGACCTATTGCTCCGATCTGAAGGATCTGGACGAGAAGCAGATCGCCGCCATCCAGACCTTCGCCGACCGCATCGCGGAAATGGCGGAACTGGAAGAACAGCCGGACATCGCGGCCACCAACCAGATCATCCGCCGCCTGCCCACGCGTTTTGAATTCGACATCACCGATGTCGAGGTGCGGGACGTCGAAATCATGCTGGTCACGCCCAACAAGCTGGTGGCGCGCAAGGCAGCGGGCGAGCTGGCGGCCTGCGGTTTCCGGGTAAACATCGTGTCCGACCCGATTGAGGCCATTTCCATCGCGGTACGCATGCCGCCCGACATGATCATCGCATCCGCCGTCATGGACGGGCTGGGCGGCATCGACCTGATCCGTGGCCTGCGCGCCATGTCGGTGACAAGCCATGTGCCTGCCGCCCTGATGACCAGCATGGGCGCGGACCAATTGAAGGGTGTGCCGACCGATGCCGGCATCATCCGGCTGGGCGCGACATTCGGTGATGACATTGCTGCGACGATTACCCGTTTCAATCTGGGATGAAGACCCCCATATCCCGCGTTGGTATGATGAAGGGGACACCGCGCCGCAGGGCCCCTTCATATTCCGGTAACCCGCGCGGGGTATAGAGGGCCGGCGGACAGGCTGTTCCGTCGGCATAAAGGTTGATCCGTGGACACACAATTGCCGCCCGAACCCGATGGTCTGGAACAGGTCAGCAGCTTTCAGAACGCAGGTCCCGAAAAGACGGAACCCAAGCGCACGACGGATGTGCTTCTTGAAACAATTGAAAAGGTCGAGGGCGAGCGGGTCAGCATCGGTCAGTTGATCGATGGGCTGGGGGAACGGGCCTATGGCATCCTGATGCTGTTGTTCGCCCTGCCCACCATCCTGCCGGCCCCGCCCGGCATGTCGGCTGTGACCGGCATGCCCATCGTTGTGTTCTCCATGCAGTTGATGATCGGGCACCCGCATCCCTGGCTGCCGGCCTTCCTGCGCCGCCGCAGCATTCTGCGCACCGATCTGATGGCCGTCCTGACCAAGGCCGAACCCTGGCTGCGCCGGGTGGAGCGCGTGACGCGACCCCGTCTGACCCATCTGGTCGACGGGCGGATGGAGCGGCTGGCCGGGGTCGTGGTCTTCTTCCTGTCCATCGTGCTGATCCTGCCCATCTTCATGGGCAATATCTTTCCCTCCATCGCAATCGCCCTGATCGCACTGGCCTTGATGGAGCGGGACGGTGTGGCGCTGATTGCCGGCTACATCTCCGCCGTGGCCAGCACGGTCATCGCCTTTGGCTTCATCGCGCTGACCATCAAGATCATGCTGTACGCCGTGCATGAATTCCTGGGGCTGTAGGCCGCAGGGGTTACTGTTGCCGCCAGGGGCCGGGCGGGCGTAGCATCGGCGCGTCCTTATCCGAGCAGGCCCCATGATGCAGAACTTCCCCCGCACCCGCCCGCGCCGCAACCGTGTCGATGGCTGGACCCGCCGGCTGGTGGCGGAAAACCATCTGACGGTCAATGACCTGATCTGGCCGATCTTCGCGGTGGAGGGGGAGAACCAGCGGCAGCCCATCGCCAGCATGCCGGGGGTGGAGCGTCTGTCGCTGGACCTGTTGGTCCCCGCCGTAGCGGCGGCGCGCGATCTGGGCATCCCCTGCGTGGCCCTGTTCCCCGTCCTGCCCTTTGACAAGAAGGATCCAGAGGGCCGCGAGTCGGGCAATCCCGACAATCTGATGTGCCGCGCCATCCGCGCCATCAAGCGGGAAGTGCCGGGCATCGGCATCCTGGGTGATGTGGCGCTCGACCCCTATACCAGCCACGGCCATGACGGCATCGTGAAGGATGGCTATGTCCTGAATGAGGAGACGGTGCAGGCGCTGGTCTGGCAGGCACTGGTCCAGGCCGATGCCGGCTGCGATATCGTGGCCCCGTCGGACATGATGGATGGCCGCATCGGCGCCATCCGCGACGCGTTGGAGGAACGGGGCCATACGCTGACCCGCATCTGCGCCTATGCCGCCAAATACGCGTCTGCCTTCTACGGTCCCTTCCGCGATGCCGTGCAGACGGGCGGGCTGCTGAAGGGTGACAAGAAGACCTATCAGATGGACCCCGCCAACAGCGACGAGGCCCTGCGCGAGGTCGGCATGGACATCGCGGAGGGTGCGGACATGGTTATGGTGAAGCCGGGCCTGCCCTATCTGGACATCATCCGCCGCGTGAAGGACCAGTTCAGCGTGCCCACCTTCGCCTATCATGTCAGCGGGGAGTACGCGATGCTGAAGGCGGCGGCGGCCAATGGCTGGCTGAACTATGACGCGGCCTTGCTGGAAACCCTGCTGGGCTTCAAGCGGGCCGGCACCGATGCCATCCTGACCTATGGTGCTGTCGATGCCGCCCGGCTGCTGCGGGAGCGGGCTTGAGCCTTATCCCGGCGGGCGCCAGGGCGGCACCGCCGCCGCTTCCTCCTGATCAAGACGACCGGCGCAGGTGATCTTGGGCGGGCCATTGCCAAAGGCATCGGCCTCCGGCACGCGTAAGGTCACCTCCAGCAGGACCATGTTGGTCAGCATGTCTGCGAACGGTTCCGGCCTGCCGCCGCCGGGGCCGCGCGTGTCGGACCCGAAAATGCGCTGCAGGTACCAGCCCGCCGCCGACATTCCGCCCGGCGCGCCGGCCAGCAGGTGATCGCGCAGCAGGGTATAAAGCTCCCGGCAGCGCGGCAGACTGCGTTCGCGCGCCGGCATGGGCAATGAGAGATAGGCCAGGACACGGCGGTCGAAAGGCCGGTACAGCGTGCCGACCTTCACCGGCCCATCCCGTCCATCCTTCAGGCCCAGCGCCGTCACCGCCTGCCGCACCTCCCGGTCCAGCCGCAGCATGCCCCAGTCCAGCAGCGTGACGGGCGTGGTGGAAAGCCAGCCGGTCAGTGCCGGGTCCACCGGCTTTTCCTGCGCATTTGCCAACGGGGCGGCCACCAACAGGCAGCACAGCAGCAAGGCCTGTAAGGCACGCATCCGATCCCCCTCTCCGCTTTGGGCGGTCAGGGTAGCGGCGGCAGATGACAAACGCGTTACAGCCCGTCCAGAAACCGGCCCAGGCAGAGGTCAGACCAGACGCCGCCCACCCCGTGGAAACCGACATGCCCACCAGCCCGGCTGATCGCGGGGCGCAGCCAGGGATTGGCGCTCCAGGGAAAGTCCTGATAGGCGGCGGGCGGTATCCAGGGATCGTCAAGGGCATGGACCACCAGGGTCGGCACCCTGATCCGGGGCAGGAAGGACAGGGCCGAATTAACCCGGTAATATTCCGGCGCGTCGGCCCAGCCATTCCAGGGCGCCACCACCTTGTCATCGAAATCCCATAGGTCATGCGCAGCCAGTGCGGCATCGGCCCAGCGATCCCCGACCAGGGCCCGATTACCCTGCATATCCGCCTTCATCTGACCCAGCAGGCGGCGATGGTAAAGCAGGTTGGGGGGCGAGCCGAACAGGCGGCTGCTCGCGGCAAGGTCGATGGGGGCGGAGATGGCGGCACCGGCGACAACGGGCACGGGGAAATCCCCCTCCCCCAGAAACTTCAAGGTACAGTTCCCGCCCAGCGACCAGCCCATCATGATGATGCCATTGGCCGCCAGATCGGTCGGCAGGGTCGCCAGCACGGCCCGGACATCGCCTGTGCGCCCGGCGTGATAGCGACGCGAGCAGGTCGCCGCCGACGGCCCCGCCCCACGCAGGTTCAGGCGCAGGACGGGATGGCCCCGGTCCAACAGCAGGCGCGTGGTGGCGCGGACATAGAAGCTGTCTTCGCTGCCCGTCAGACCATGCAGCAGCACCGCCAGCGGCTTTGACGCCGCCACCACCGGCGGGTTGAGACGGGCCAGCAGCACATCGCCGCTGCCATCGGGCATGGCAACCCGAATCTCCTGCCCCGGCGGCAGGCTATAGGCGGGCTTCACGATGGTATTGCGGATGGTCTGCAGGTGCCGGCCCCACCAGGGAAAGCGGGGCCGAAAGGGGGGCGGCGTGAACGGCGGGGCGCCGTCAGTCATGGGCCAGGAAATCCCGTACCGCCGCCACCTGATCCGCTGCCATCAGGGCCGGGGCATGACCGGCATCGGGCACGGTGTAGAGGCTGGCGCGGGGGCCTTCCTTCGTCATCCGGTCCGCCGTATCGGCCAGCAGCAGGTCCGACAGCGCACCCCGCACAACCAGCACCTGCTGGCGGATCAGGGACCAGAGCGGCCACATGTCGAGATCGTCAATGGCGCTGGTCTTGAAGATACGGGAGATGCCGGGATCAAAGGCCAGACGGTACCCTCCATCGCGCGCATCGGCACTGGTTTGCGCCATATGCCGCCATTGGGCATCGGTCAGAGCGCCAAACCCGGCATAGCGACGCCGCAGATAGGCCTCAACAGCGTCCAGATCGGCGAAGAACGGGTCCAGCCCGACATAATCGCCAATGCGCTCCAACGCCGCCTTCGGGATGAAGGGACCGACATCATTGATGACCAGACGGCGGATGGGGCTGTTCGGCTGTGCGGCCAGCATCATGCCGATCAGGCCGCCCATGGAGGTCCCGACCCAATCCACCTGCGGCAGATCCAGGCGGGCCAGCAGCACCGCCATGTCGGACAGATATTGCGCATAGCTATAATTGTCGGGATTGGCCAGCCGGCCCGACCGGCCACGCCCCACGACGTCCGGACAGATCACCCGCACCTTCAGACTGTCGGCCAGGTTGGCGGCCAGGATATCGAAATCCCGGCCATTGCGCGTCAGCCCATGCACACAGACGATGGCCCGGTCACCCGTACCCCATTCCCGATAGGCGATACGGTGGAACCCGGTCGCCGACAGGCCCTGGCAGGATTTCTCGACAAAGCTGGACATGGGAAACGCACTCCGGCGGGCTGACGGGTCTGTAAGTTACTGAAACATGAATCAGGTTTCAACCCTGACCATCATTCAGCTCGGCGTAGCTGCCCCGGTAGTACAGCAGCGGCGCACCGGGCTGGCTGGCGAAACCCAGCACGCGGCCCACCAGGATCGTGTGGTCCCCGCCCTCATGCACCGCATGGCGGGTGCAGTCCAGGACCGCCAGAGCATCCTGAATCAGGGGGGCGCCCCCCTGCCCCACCACCGCAGGCACACCATCCCAGCGCGTGGCATGCGGGGCGCGGGCAAAGGTATTCGACAGGGCCTGCTGTTCGGCGGACAGGATGGAGAGGGCAAAGCCTGGCGCCTCCAGAAAAGCCGACAGGCTGTCGGAACGGTTATCCAGGCAAAACAGAACCAGGGGCGGATCAAGCGAGACCGAGGTGAAGGAATTCACCGTCAGGCCCACGGGCCTGCCATCGGCGTCGGTCGCCGACGCAATGCAGACGCCGGTGGCGAAGCAGCCCAGGGTGTCACGAAAGGCGCGCTGGTCGAAACTCATACCGGGCAAGCTCCTATCCTCACATAAATAGGGGTTAACCCGAGGTAGGGCATGCGCGCAAGGCCGCAAGGGCCGTGACCCACGCCAAACAGCTTGCTACACTGCACCATCGATCAGCGTACCGGGATGGCATCGTGGCAGGCGGCGAAGAAAAAGCCCCAATCATCATCAAGAAGATCAACAAGGGCGGCGACGGGCATCATGGCGGTGCCTGGAAGGTGGCCTATGCCGACTTCGTGACCGCGATGATGGCCTTCTTCCTGCTGCTGTGGCTTCTGAACGTGACCACCGCCGAACAGAAGATGGGCATTGCCGATTATTTCAGCCCGGCCAGCGCATCCAAACAGACCAGCGGGTCCGGCGGCATCCTGGGCGGCCAGACCATCCGCGTGGATGGTGCCATGGTCAATGCCAGCAGCCCGCCCGGCGTCACCGTCCCCACCCCCACCATGCCCGCCGCCGCCAATTCGGATGAGCAGACCGACGACATGCAGGAAAGCTCCAGCGGACGTCCGACAGAGAAGGACTCCACCGGCAAGGGGGCCGGCGACAAGGAAGGTGGCTGGACCCGTGGCGATGTGGTGAACGGTCTGGCCGTCCTGGAACGCGCCGGAGAGAAAGATGCCGCCGACAAGAACAAGGATGGCAAGGTTGACGAGCAGGAACTGAAAGAAGCCCTGGCCAAGCATGAGGACGCACAGTTTGCCAAGGCCGAAGCAGAGTTACGTCAGGCGATCCAGCAGATCCCCGAGCTGCGCAACCTGGCCCAGAACCTGATCATCGATAAGACGCCGGAAGGCCTGCGTATCCAGCTGGTCGATCAGGAAGGCTATTCCATGTTCCCGTCGGGCAGCGCCAAGATGCAGCCGCAGACGGCACAGCTTATGTCTCAGGTGGCGCAAGCGGTTTCCAACCTGCCCAACAAACTGTCCATCAGCGGCCATACTGACAGTATCCCGTTCGGGGCCGGCGCCTCCTACACCAACTGGGAACTGTCGTCCGACCGGGCGAATGCCACCCGCCGCGCGCTGGAAGCCATGGGCATCAGCGACACCAGAATCGAGACGGTTGTGGGTCGCGGGGACCGCGATCACCTTTTCAAGGATGATCCCAATTCCCCGCGCAACCGCCGCATCTCCATCGTGCTGCTGCGCGACAGCCTGATGGCGGGCAACCGCCCCGCCAACGCGCCGACACCGGCCCCTGACGGCGCCGGCAGCACCAACCCGCCCGCCGCCGCCCCGCGTGCAGCGGTACAGCCGGCACCGGCAGTCGTGGGGACGTCGCGGTAAGCAGGCCTGTTTTGCGACATCATACGCAACCGAGTGAAACACGAAAGTGATCCGTGTTTCAGAGTTCGTAGATGACACTTCCCAACAACGATCCGGTCAGCCTGACCTACGACTCCTTCGCACGCAACCAAGTGAAACACGAAAACGGTGTTGGTTTCACAGTCCGTGGCTTACCCGATCCACAAGCCGGTGGCTGCGAATGTACGGACATGGGTATGGCGTTGATAGGGTGATGATAGCGCAAAGGAGACGGGAAGTCAGCAATCCCGCTTGGGGCTAGAGCGGACTTCGTTTGACTGGAAACACGTTTTCTTCGTCATCCCGGCGGAAGCCGGGACCCAGCGTGAGGCGCGGTTAGCGCCGATATGACGATAGGGATTGATTCCAGTCAACGTAAACCCGATTTAGCCCCCGTCCCCACCCGGTCAGGCCCCACCCGGTCAGGCGTTGTAGTCCAGGCCCCAGGGTTCGTACTGGTCGCGTTCTTCGGCCCAGTTTTCGCGCAGCTTCACGAACAGCATCAGGTGAACGGAGCGGCCCAGGAATGCGGCCATCTCTACACGGGCAGCCGTGCTGATCTGTTTGATGCGGGCGCCACCCTTGCCCAGGATGATGGCCTTCTGGGTGTCGCGCTGGACATAGATGACCTGACCGATGCGGACGGAGCCGTTCTCGAACTCTTCCCAGCTCTCCGTCTCCACCGACGTGGCGTAGGGCACTTCCTGATGCAGCTGCAGGAACAGCTTTTCACGCGTGATTTCGGCGGCCAGCAGGCGTTCAGGCATATCCGACAACTGGTCGGGCGGATAGAGCCAGGGGCCTTCCGGCACGGACGCGGCGAAGAACTTCAACAGCCCTTCCTGACCGTCGCCGGTCAGGGCGGAAACCATGAAGGTTTCCGTGAACACGCCGAATTCGGCAAATTCGGCGGCCAGGGCCAGCAGGCGTTCCCGCTTGATCAGGTCGATCTTGTTCAGAACCAGGACCGCCTTGCGGCCCGCTTCCTTCAGCCGCTCCACGATGCCGCGCGTATCGTCATCGATGCGCCTCTGCGCGGCGTCGAACAGGACGGCCACCTGATCGGCATCGGTCGCACCTTGCCAGGCGGCGGCGACCATGGCGCGTTCCAGACGCTTTTTCGGCGTGAAGATGCCAGGCGTGTCGACATAGAGGATCTGGCTGTCGCCGGCCATGCCGATGCCCAGCACACGGCTCCGCGTGGTCTGGACCTTGGGGCTGACGATAGAGATCTTGGACCCGACAAGCGCGTTCAGCAGGGTGGACTTGCCCGCATTGGGCGCCCCCACCAGGGCCACGAAGCCGCAGCGCGGATGGGTGGGGGCCGGCCGGGCCGGCGCGTCGCCGTTGGCATCCTGGCCAGAAAGAAAACGGGAAACGATATCGTCGCTGTCGGTCATTTACGTCCTGATCCGGGAAAGCAGTGCTTCGGCGGCGATCTTTTCCGCCGCGCGTTTTGAGGGGCCGGTTGCCACCACCGGCTCAAACCCCTCCACGGTCACACTGACCTGAAAAACGGGGGCATGGTCCGGGCCGGTACGGCCGATATCTGTATAAAGCGGCAGTTTGCGCCCGCGCGCCAGCGCCCATTCCTGAAGGCCGGTCTTCGGGTCCTGCGGGGGTGCCGCCTTCGCCCCCTCCAATGCGGCATCCCAATGCCGGCGGATGAAGCCTGCCGCCGCCGGCAGGCCGCCATCCAGATACAGCGCGCCGATCACCGCCTCGCACGCATCGGCCAGGATCGCCGGCTTCACATCGCCCGCCTGTTCACCGGGCGCCAGGCGCAGATACGGCCCCAACCCGATGCGCCCGGCCACGACCACCAAGGCCTCGGCCCGGACCAGCGCGGTCAGGCGGCGGGCCAAGGCGCCTTCCTGTTCCTTGGGGAACCGTTCCAGCAGCCATTCGGCCACGACCAGACCCAGGACACGGTCGCCCAGGAATTCCAGCCGTTCATAGCCCTTGCCCACCTTGGCCCGGTTGACCCCGCCCACCGACGGATGGGTCAAGGCCTCGTTCAGGCGGGAAACATCCTTGAAACGATGGCCCAGGATCTCCTGCAACGCATCCAGTTCCATCAATCAACCCTTTCCCAAAACCGTTCGGTGCGGATGGCCGAGCCCCAGCGCCAGAAGCGCCAGAGGCTTTCCTCCTCCTTCACCGACAGGAAGATAGTGGTGGCACGGCCCACCAGATTCTCGACAGGGATGAAGCCCACCACCTCCGGCACGCGGCTATCCTGCGAGTTATCGCGGCTGTCGCCCATGCCGAAGACATAGCCGGGCGGGACCGTGAAGACCGGCGTGTCATCCAGAAGGCCCTGGTCGCCCGACATCTCGATCACCGGATGCTGACGCCCGCCGGGCAGGGTTTCGATATATTGCGGGGCCGTGAAGGCGCCGCCGAACCCTTCATGCAGCACGAAATCCGGCACCCGGATGCGGGCCGCCATCTCCCCGTTCACATAGAGCGCGCCGCCGATCATCTGCAACCGGTCGCAGGGCAGGCCCACGATGCGCTTGATATAGTCGACGCTGGTATCCTTGGGCAGCTTGAATACGGCCACATCGCCGCGTTCGGGCAGGCTGCCGAACAGGCGGCCGGGGGCGGCCTTGCAATCCTTGGTCACCGGCGGGGCCGCATCGCCAAAGCGCAGGAAACCCGGCAGCGAATAGCGGCTGTAGCCGTAAGACGCCTTGTTCACGAACAGATAGTCCCCCACCAGCAGGGTGGGGACCATCGATCCGCTGGGGATGTTGAACGCCTCGAATGTCAGGGTGCGTACGCCGATGACCACCAGAATGGTGGCCAGGATGATGCGCAGCGTCTCGCCCCAGCCGCTGCTGATATGGTGCGGATGGGTTTCCACCAGCGGGGGCAGCGGGTCGGGGGCCGGACGGGACGGGGGCGGCTGACGGCGTGGATTCATGCGTCACATCCCCGCCGGTTGGGCCGAAATGACGACGAACGCCTGGGCATAGGGCAACTCATCCGTCATCGACAGATCGATGCGGGGCGCCATGCCAGGGGGGACCATGGCGTGCAACCGGTCAAGCGCGCCGCCGGACAGGTTCAGGGTCGGGCGGGCCTTGCCGTCGGACAGGACCTCGATATCCTTGAAATGCACACCATCTGCATAACCGGTGCCCAGCGCCTTGGTCGCCGCCTCCTTGGCCGCGAAACGTTTGGCATAGGTCGCGGCGCGCACGGTGGCGTTGCCCGCCGCATCGGCGCGGGCCCGTTCGGCATCGGTGAAGACGCGGGCGGCAAAACGGTCGCCAAACCGGTCCAGGCTGGCCTGGATACGGCGGATATCGACCAGATCGCTGCCGATGCCAAGGATCATGCGGCCCCCGCGCGGCGGCCGGCATCCATGCGGGCGCGCATGTGCGCGATGGTGGCGGGCAGGCCGATGAACAGCGCCTCCCCCATCATGAAATGCCCGATATTCAGTTCGACAACGGACTGGATGGCGGCGACCGGGCCGACATTGTCAAAGGTCAGGCCGTGGCCGGCATGGCATTCCAGGCCGATGGATGCTGCATGTTCGGCCCCTTTCACCAGACGGGCCAACTCGGCATCGCGCACCGGTCCCGGCGCGGCATCGGCATAGGCACCGGTATGCAGTTCGACCACGGGCGCGCCCAGGTCACGGGCGGCGTCCAGTTGGTCGGCGTCCGCCCCAATAAAGATGGAAACGCGGATGCCGGCATCGGCCAGACGGGCGATATAGGGTTTCAGATGCGCGCGGTTGCCGACAACATCCAGCCCGCCCTCCGTCGTCCGTTCCTCCCGCTTTTCCGGGACCAGGCAGACGGCGTGCGGACGGTGGCGCAGGGCGATGGACAGCATCTCCTCCGTCGCCGCCATCTCCAAATTAAGCGGCTTGTGCAGTTCGGCCATCAGCCGGTCGATATCCTCGTCCCGGATGTGGCGGCGATCCTCGCGCAGGTGGGCGGTGATGCCGTCGGCGCCGGCATGGACGGCCAGCAGGGCCGCACGCACCGGACAGGGATTGTCCCCGCCGCGCGCATTGCGCACGGTGGCCACATGGTCGATATTCACGCCCAGACGCAACGGCTTGGCACCCATCATATCCACCCTCAAACACCCTTGCCCACAAGCACGCGGCCGGCCCGACGCCGCTCCCGCCGCTTTTCCTGATAGAACCGGATCAGAGGCTTGGCAATCACGTAAGCGATGATGCCCGCCGCCACCCCCATCAAGGCCCCACCCGCCAGCATGGGCAGAAAGACCTGCCAGGGATGGTCAATCAGGAAAGCCAGTGTCAGACGCGCCTGATCATCATGCCCCGGCGCCATGCCCAGCAGCGAACAGCCCAGCCGGTAGCTGGAATACCAGATTGCCGGAAAGGTCCAGGGGTTGGCTGTGATGGTGCCCACCATGGCGCCCATGATGGAGGCGCGGGTGACCCAGGCCAGCAGGAAAGCGATGGGGAAATGCAGACCCAGCAGCGGCGTCATGGCCAGCGCCACACCCAGCGAAATGCCCAGGGCGATGGCATGCGGCGAACCCTGGATCCGCGCGATCCGATAGGCGACATAGCGCCCGGACCGCACCAGCCCCATGGAGGGCCAGAGCAGCCGCCGCAAGCGCCCCGCCGGGGTCAACGGTTCACGCCGCCTGAACATGATAGCTTATGGTTCCTTCCCGGTCCCCAGATGGACCGTCAGCGGCCACGTTCGACCGAATGGATCACCGGGGTGGCCCGCAACGCCGCCATGATGTTGGTCAGATGCTTGACGTCCTTCACGTCCACATCGATCAGCATCTCGAAATAGTCATTCGTGCGGTTGGTAATCTTCAAATTCGTAATGTTGCCGCCATTCTTGCCGATGACCGTGGACAGCGTGCCCAACGCCCCCGTCTCGTTCGCCACCACCACCGACAGGCGCCCCACCAGATCGTTGGGCGTGTCGGCATCCGGGTCCCAGGAGACGTCGATCCAGCGTTCCGGACTGTCATGGAAGCTTTCCAGTGTCTCACAGTCGATCGTGTGGATGGTCACGCCCTTGCCCGTGGTGACGATGCCGACGATGCGGTCCCCCACGATCGGGTGGCAGCAGCGGGCATAATGAACCGCCATACCGGGGATCAGACCCCGGATGGCCAGCGGCGTGGTGCCCTTGCCCCTCGTGGCCGGCTTCGGCTTGGTGGCGATGGCCACCACCTTCTCATCCGCCACAACGGGATTGACGTTGCGGTGACCGGGGAAGATGGAGTTGAAAACGTCGCGCTGGCCCTCGGTGCCGGCACCGATGGCAGCCAGCAGGTCGTCAACGCTGGGCTGCTGATAAATCTTCAGAACGCCGTCGAAGGCCTTTTCCGAATATTCATAGCCTTCCTGCTTGAACAGCCGCTCCATCAGGCCGCGGCCCAGCTTTATATGCTCACCCCGCTGCTGGGTGCGGATGAAACGCCGGATGCGGGCGCGGGCCTTGCCGGTGATGACGAAGTTTTCCCAGTCCGGCGAGGGCGAGGAATTCTTCGAGGTCAGCACCTCCACCTGGTCGCCATTCTGCAAATGGCTGCGCAGCGGCTGCATGCGGCCATTGATCTTGGCACCGACACAGGTGTCGCCCACCTGGCTGTGAACGGCATAGGCAAAATCGACGGGCGTCGCCCCGCGCGGCAGGGCGATCAGGTCACCCTTGGGCGTGAAGCAGAAGACCTGATCCTGGAAAAGCTCCAGCTTGGTATGTTCCAGGAACTCTTCCGGTCGCGTCGCATGCTCCAGAATGTCGAGCAATTCGCGCAGCCAGCGATATTGCCTTCCCTCGGTCTTGGGCTGTTCGCCCGGCTTGCCCTGCTTGTAGGACCAGTGGGCCGCCACGCCCATATCAGCGACATCATGCATGTCGCGGGTGCGAATCTGCACCTCGATACGCTGCTTTTCCGGCCCGATCACCGTTGTATGGATCGATTGATAGCCGTTGGGCTTGGGCGTGGAGATGTAATCCTTGAACCGACCCGGCACGACCGGATAGCGGGCATGGATGATGCCCAGCGACTGATAGCATTCGCCCAGCGTGTCGACCACGATGCGAAACGCCATCACGTCGGACAATTGCTCGAACGCCACATTCTTGGCGTGCATCTTGCGCCAGATCGAATAGGGCGATTTCAGACGCCCATAGATCTCGGCATTGGCGACGGCCGAATCGTTGCTGAACCGGACGGTCTTGTCCAATTCCTCGATGATGCGATCAACGCGGGCCTTGCCCGTGGATTGCAGATCATCCAGGCGGATGCGGATGCTGTCATAGGCGTCCGGGTTCAATTCCTTGAACGCCAGATCCTCCAGCTCGTCCTTCCAGCGCTGGATACCGATGCGTTCGGCCAGCGGGACGTAGATTTCCAGCGTCTCGCGCGCGATGCGGCGGCGCTTTTCCGGCTTCAGGAACTGGATCGTGCCCATATTGTGTAGGCGGTCGGCCAGCTTGACCAGAAGGACGCGGATATCCTCCGACATGGCCAGCACCAGTTTGCGGAAATTCTCCGCCTGCTTGGTGCTTTCGCTCTGCTCGCCGATATTCTGCAGCTCGATGCGCGACAGCTTTGTCACGCCATCGACCAAACGCGCGACCTCCGGCCCGAACAGACGCTGGATTTCCTCCAGCGTCGTCAGGGTGTCTTCGACCGTATCGTGCAGAAGTGCCGTGATGATGCTGTTGGCGTCGAGCTTCAGCTCCGTCAACAGCCAGGCCACCCAGATCGGGTGGACATAATAAGGATCGCCACTGGCCCGCGTCTGCGAGCCATGCGCCTTCATGGTAAAGACATAGGCGCGGTTGAGCGCGTCTTCATCGGCGTTGGGGTCGTACCCCATCACGCGCTCAACCAGCTCGTACTGGCGGATGATCTTGGTCTGGCGGCTCATATCAGGCCGCCTTTCCGGGCATTATCGCGCCAACACGGGCCTTCCATCTGTACGGTTCCGTCGGCTCAGATATCCTCGTCGGCCAGGTCGGCACCGCCGACTTCGCCCTCGGAGAAGTCCATCTCGCCACCCAGCTCATCCTCGGCCTCCGCGCGGGCGGCATCGGCGCCCCAGGCGGTCTCGCCAGCCATCAGCTCGACGATCTCTTCTTCGGGCTCGTCCTGCTCGGGCACGCGCTGGTGGCCCTTGATCAGGCTGTTCTTCAGGTGATCCAGCACCACCGTCTCATCCGCGATCTCGCGCAATGCGACGACGGGGTTCTTGTCATTGTCCCGGTCGATTGACAGGGGCGAACCGGAAGCGATGTCACGGGCGCGCTGGGCAGCCATCATCACCAGTTCGAAACGGTTCGGAATCTTCAGGACGCAATCTTCAACGGTAACGCGGGCCATATCCAGATACTCTCCAGCGACGGATAAGCTTTGATTTATAGGGGGCTGTATTCCGCATTGCAAGGACGCCCGCCCTTCGCGGAAATCATTCCAGCCCCGACAGCGGGCGGATGGCCTGATCCGGGGGCAAGGCGGCGATCAGATCACCGATGCCGCGACCGTCGGCGGGATGAGTCCAGTCTGGCGCCAAATCAGCCAAGGGTAGCAGGACAAAGGCACGATCCGCCATCCGCGGGTGCGGCAGAATGGGCGGGCCGGCATCAACCATACGCTTGTAATCGATCAGATCGAGATCCAGAACCCGCGCCTCGTTCCGCTCACGCCGCACCCGCCCGAATTCCTGTTCCACCTGATGCAGGCGATCCAGCAGGGCGGCGGCGTCCAGATCACACTCCACCCGCGCCACGGCATTCACGAACCAGGGCTGGTCAGAAACCGGCACAGGTGCGGTTTCGTAGAACCGTGAGAGTGCGGCAACGGTGATTCCCATGGAGTCGAGCCGGGCCAAGGCCTTTCGGCAGATATCCAGGGGTTTGCCCAGACCGGGAACATGGAGATTGGAACCGACGGCAATGAAAATCACGGGTGTTTTCCTGGAAATCGCAAGGGCCACACCCTATCTCGATAGAGGCAGTGTTACGGCGCTTGCTGCCAACCATGTGATGGCATACCGTGCCGGAAATCATCCGTCACCTGCCGTGTGGTCCAGGCACCTTAGATTGGTGCAATGGCGTCACGGTACCCGGCTTGCCCTTCCCGGTTGGGCGTCCGGTGCAAATATTCCGGGGTAAACCATTTTTGACCACGTGATTAGAGGAAGCAATGGCACGCAAGATATTTTACCAGCAAGAACGGCTGGCAATGTTCATCGATGGCGCCAATCTGTATGCGGCGGCGCGATCCCTGGGTTTCGACATCGATTACAAGCGATTGCTGGAACTTTTCGCGGCTGAGGGCCGGCTGATCCGCGCCTTCTACTACACCGCGCTTGTCGAAGATCAGGAATATTCGCCGATCCGTCCGCTGGTCGACTGGCTGGACTATAACGGCTACACAATGGTCACCAAGCCGACCAAGGAATTCACCGACGCGTCGGGCCGGCGCAAGATCAAAGGCAACATGGATATCGAACTCGCCATCGACGTGATGGAGATGGCGGAGAATGTCGATCATATCCTGCTGTTCTCCGGCGATGGCGATTTCCGACGGCTGGTGGAGGCGGTGCAGCGCAAGGGCGTGCGCGTGACGGTAATCAGCACGGTGCGGTCCACCCCGCCGATGGTTGCCGACGAATTGCGCCGTCAGGCCGACAATTTCCTGGAACTCCAGGATCTGGCCAATTCCATCCAGCGCAGCCATTCCAACCGGTATCAGCAGGCCCCGCTGGCCCATGAACATTCCGGCACCGACGATCACGCGGTGCAGCCGGACCATCATACGGAACAGAGCGAATAAACAACGCCCCCTTCCGACAATGACAAAGGCCGCAGCGGACAACCGTTGCGGCCTTTTTCTATGACATTTTTCTATGGCGTTGAGCGCCGGTCAGGCGGCATCAGGCGATGATGTCGGGCACCAGCTGGCTTTCCAGACGGGCAATCATGTCCTTCAGCAGAAGCTTACGCTTCTTCAGACGCTGGATCTGAAGCTGGTCAACGGGGAACTGCTCCGTCAGCCGCTGGATGACATCATCCATGTCGCGATGCTCCGTCTTCAGAGCCGCGAGTTTTTCTCTCAAAACGAGCTGGTCGGTCATTGGGTTCCGCGTCGCACACCTTGTCCCAGGCGCTGCAACGCCCGGCGCATCCATACCACAAATCGCATCCCCTGTGGGGCACGCAATTTTCGTAAACGTGGGTTGGTCAGCGAACGGTACCGGGCTTGGCCAGAAGATTGGTGGTGTCCGGCTTGCGGATGCCCAACAGTTCAACCGTGAACAACAGGGTCGCATTGGGCGGGATGCCGCCATCGGGCTGCCCGCGCAGGCCATAGCCCAGATTGCCGGGCACGGCCAGTTCCCACTGCTCCCCCACGCGCATCATGACCAGCGCTTCCTGCCAGCCGCGCACCAGCCGGTTCACGGGGAAGGTGGCGGGACGGCCCCGACCGTAGGAACTGTCGAATTCCTTGCCGTCGATCAGCACGCCCCGATAATTCACCGTCACCTCGTCCGACAGCAGCGGACGCGGCGGATTGCCGGCCACACGACGGACCACGCGGTATTGCAGGCCGGACGGCGTCACCTGCCAGCCGGGCTTCTTCTGGTTTTCCACCAGATACTGCAATTGCGGATCGACACGCGGCATTGACAGCACATCATTGACGCCCCCCGCCGGCGGCGCTGCCGGCGCCTGCTGCGCACCGGCCGGGGCGGCCAGCGCCAGGGACAGGGCGATCAGGGAGGCGGCTTTCGTCAGGCGGCCGGTCATGTCAACGCTCCGCATTGCACAGGATAATGGAGAGACAGCGGGTTACCATGGATCGGGCTGCGGGTCACGCAATGCGTGCCCCTGCCCGCCCTATAATCCGCTGCTGAGCTTGGGCTTTACAAAACCCAGCACCTCGATCGTGAAGAACAGGTTGGCATTGGCCGGCACCTTGCCACTGGCAGAGCCGGAGGAGCCATAGCCGGCAGTGGCCGGAATGGCCAATTCCCAGACATCGCCCTTGCGCATCAGTGGTAGCACCTGCTTCCAGCCGGGAATGGCGCGGGTCAGCATCAGCTGCGCCGGCTGGCCCATCTCGCGCGTATCCTCAAACACCTTCCCGCTTTCCAGCCGGCCCTGATAATGCAGGGTGGCGGTGGAGACGAGCGGTACCAGCGGCCCGGTGGCCGGACCCGATTTCACGATGCGATAGCGCGTGGGGCCATTGGTCACGGCCTGCCAGTCAGGCCCCAGTTTGGCCAGGAACGCCTGTTCAGCGCTGCTCAACGCCTGTGCCTGGGCGGTGGTGGGCAGCAGGATGGCCGGCAGTGCGGCCAGCAACAGCTCGCGACGTTTCATTTCGGCGCCCCTTCCTTCGCCGCCTTCTCCTTGTCGGCCTGGAAGGCGGGCGGCATGCGACCTTCCATCGGGTCCAGCGTCATGACCGAAAGGCCGGCGGGCGGGGTGAACAGGGCCGGGTCCTGGGGCCCACGCCGGATATCTGTCAGGGTCATGGCGATGCTGGCCGCCCCCTCCCCGCCGGTCTTTCCCTCCATCTTTACATACATGCCGTCGCGGGTGGCCCAGACACGGCCATCGAATCCGGCGCCATCGGGCGTGATGTCCTGCACCCGGTAACGGGTCACGGTCTCGCCGGACAGGGTTTCGCTACCCTCCGCCGTGCCCGACAGCTGCGCCAGACTGCTGGCCACCATCCCGACCTCCGGATCGGTCAAAGGCAGCTTCATGCCCATGTTGCTTTCCGGCTGCACCACCAGCGCCTCCCCCTGATCGGGACGGATGATCAGCAGGTTGTTCAGGCCATCCACCCGGCTTTCCCGGCGTTCCAGCCCCTTATCATGAAAGATGCGGGCCGACAGGGCCACGCCATCCACGGTCAGGTTCTGGGCGGCGGAGAAAGCGGCAGCGGGGACCGGCAGCTTTTCCGCCCAGGCCGGCATGGCGGTGAGCAACAGGCCGAGCCCCAGCAGGGCCGAACGGGAAAGGGCCATCATCAGGCTCCACTAGGATTCGTTAGCGGCACGTTACGGATGCCGGGACAGCGCCGCAAGCCGGGAGAAGCAAGGCGGCCATGCCCACGCCGCCACCGGAGGGCGGCTTGACCCCTTATACTCAGCAAGAGCATATGAAGGGCGAACCACGCCGCATCCAGGCAGAAGTTCCGGCAGGACAAGGTATCATGACCGATCAATTGACCATCGCGCTGGCCCAGATCAACCCCACCGTGGGTTCCCTGGACCATAATGCCGCCCTGATCCGCGCCGCACGTGCCGAGGCCGCCAGCGCCGGTGCCGACCTTGTCGTCTATCCCGAGCTTTCCATCTGCGGCTATCCGCCCGAAGATCTGGTGCTGAAGCCCTTCTTCCTGGACAAGGTCGAGGATGCGGTGCGCGCGCTGGCGGCGGAAACCGCCGATGGCGGTCCAGCCCTGCTGGTCGGCGCCCCCTGGCGTGTCGACGGGCAGCGTTACAATGCCGCCCTGCTGCTGGATGGCGGCGCCATCGCGGCGGTGCGGTTGAAGCATGATCTGCCCAATTACGGCCCCTTCGATGAAAAGCGGGTTTTTACCGCCGGCCCCCTGCCCGGCCCCGTGAATTTCCGGGGTGTGCGGCTGGGTGTGCTGATCTGTGAGGATATGTGGAAGCCTGACGTGGCCGAGACGCTGGCCGAGACGGGCGCCGAACTGCTGGTCGTACCCAATGGCAGCCCGTTTGAGATCGACAAGGCCGACCGCCGCCTGGAACTGGCCGTCTCGCGCGTCGTGGAGACGGGCCTGCCGCTCATCTATCTCAATCAGGTCGGCGGTCAGGATGAGCTGGTTTTCGACGGCGCGTCCTTTGTGCTGAACCGCGACCGGTCGCTGGTGGCGCAGTTGCCGGCCTTTGCCAGCCGCGTCGCCATCACGCGCTGGGTACGCGGTGCCGATGGCTGGACGGGGGCGTCGGACGAAAAGGTGGCCCCGCCGGATGCGCTGGGCGCGCTGTACGGTGCCATGGTGCTAGGCTTGCGCGATTATGTGAGCAAGAACCGGTTTCCGGGCGTCATTTTGGGCATGTCGGGTGGCATCGATTCGGCCATTTCCGCCGCCGTGGCGGTCGATGCGCTGGGGGCCGACAAGGTCCATTGCGTGATGATGCCCAGCCCCTATACCAGCCAGGACAGCCTGGATGATGCCGCCGAATGTGCCGGCCTGCTGGGTTGCCGCATCGACACCATCTCCATCCGTCCGGCCATGGATGCGTTCGCCCAGATGCTGGCCCCGTCCTTCGCGGGTACCAAGCCCGACATCACGGAAGAGAATCTGCAAAGCCGGTCGCGCGGACTGACCCTGATGGCCCTGTCGAACAAGTTTGGCAGCATGGTCCTGTCCACGGGCAACAAGTCGGAAATGTCCGTTGGCTATGCCACGCTGTATGGCGACATGTGCGGCGGGTACAATGTCCTGAAGGATGTCTACAAGACGACCGTCTACAAGCTGTCGCACTGGCGCAATCAGAACCATCCAGAGGGCGTCATGGGGCCGGCGGGCCGGGTGATTCCCGAACGGATCATCACCAAGGCCCCGACAGCGGAATTGAAGCCCGATCAGAAGGACCAGGACACGCTGCCCGAATATCCGGTGCTGGACGATATCCTGGAATGCCTGGTCGAGCGCGACCTTTCGTTGCATGACATCGTGGCGCGCGGGCACGACGCAGAAACGGTGAACCGGGTCTGGCGCATGCTGGACCGGGCCGAATATAAGCGCCGTCAGGCGCCGCCGGGCGTGAAGATTACCTCGCGCAGCTTTGGCCGCGACCGCCGCTATCCCATCACCAGCGGGCTTCTGTCCCTGGTTCGTGGTGCATAAGCATAGATTGCCAGGGGTCATGGCTTGACAAGCCAGGGACTGCCTACCAAAGTGCGGCGCTGTAACCCGGATCGGGGTGAACTTGATTGGCTTGGAAGGCCGGATCGGGTAACCTGAAAGGGTAGTCGGCGCCCGTTATGGACGCCGGGCAAATATTCGGTAGATTTCCTTTGGTGCAACACGTTCAGGTGGGGGTTCCGCAGTGTCCTTGAACATTCAGGTGCTGGTTGTCGACGATTACGCGACGATGCGGCGTATCATCAGGAACCTGCTCACCCAGATCGGGTTCACGAAGATCGATGAAGCCGCCGATGGTGCGGAAGCGCTGTCGAAGCTGCGTTCAGCAGCCTTTGGTCTGGTGATTTCCGACTGGAATATGGAGCCGATGACCGGTCTGCAGCTTCTGAAGGAAGTGCGCGCCGATGTCCGTCTGAAGGCCACGCCTTTCATCATGGTGACCGCCGAATCGAAGACGGAAAACGTCATCGCGGCCAAGGAAGCCGGCGTGAACAACTACATCGTCAAGCCCTTCAACGCTGACACGCTGAAGAAGAAGATCGAAAGCGTCCTCGGCGCGCTGGGCTGATCCGCCGTGTCCGAACCGATCTTCGATCTGTCCGATCAGGATTACGACGAGATCGAGGACGCGTTGATGTCCAGTCCGCGCGGTCGTGCCTTTTTGCGCGCCCGTGACCGGCGGAACCGGGTGGTGGCGGTGGACGATGTCCGCCGCCTGATCCGCGATCAGCGTGATCACCCGGAAGTTGATCCCAAATCGCACATCAAGGTTCTGCGGCGTGAGCTGCAGGATCTTTCTTCGCATATCGCGGAGACGCGGCGCGAGATCGCCGCATTGAAGCCCGACGACCCGTCAGCCGACCGCATCATGCGCGCGACGGAGGAGTTGGACGCCATCCTGCAATCCACCGAGCATGCGACAACCGAGATCCTGAACGGTTCGGAGCGTATCCAGTCGGTGGCCGACCGGTTGCGCAAAGATCGCCCTGACCTTGCCCAGACCCTGGACAATGAAGTCACGGAGATCATGACGGCCTGTTCGTTCCAGGACATCACGGGCCAGCGCATGACCAAGGTGGTGAACACCTTGCGTTATATTGAGCGTCGCGTGCATGCCATGATCCAGATCTGGGGTCTGGAGAGTCTCGACGCGGACGAGATGGCGGCGGCCCTTGCCGATGAACCCAAGGATACACGCCCCGACGCGCATCTGATGAACGGCCCTTCCCTGAAAGGTGCCATCAATCAGGATGCGGTCGACATGCTGCTGACCGGTGCTGCTGCGGCCCGCGCCGCTGGCAATGATCCGCTGTCTCCGCAGCCGGTGGCAGCCGCACCAGTCGCACCCCCACCGCCGCCCGCCGCAAAGCCGACTGCCAAGCCGGTGGTGGAAGATGACGCTGCGACCAGCGGCCCTGCCCTGTCGCAGTCCGCTGTGGACGATTTGTTCCCGTAACCGACGGGATCAGCAGTTTTCTGCCCGATCCAGGCTTTTGCGCCAGCGTACCCGCAATGTTGCGGGGCGTTCCGGATAGCGTTCGCCCGTGAACTCCGCCCGGACCACGCGGTCGGTGCGGAAATGCCGGAAGTCGGCCCGCATCTCGCACCAGGCGGCCAGGGTGCGGGCATTGTCGAAATAGGCGATCAGGATGGGCCAGACCGACCGCACCGTTTCCCGCCCCTGCTCATCGCGGTAGGTGAGATAGAGCCGGTGCCCGGCATGGATGGCGGCACGCAGTGCCACCATGTCAATCGTATCCTCAACGGCACGCGGGCGCGGCGGGGCGACACTGGCCGGGCGCTGCACCACGGGGCGAAGATCCTCCGGCACCGCCGCCTCGATCTTGGCCATCAGATCGGCGGCGGCGCGGGCCAGGACGGGATCGCCGTGGCGGGACACCCATTGCGCACCCAGCATCGCCACCTCGATCTCATCCGGTGTCAGCATCAAAGGCGGCATGTCGAACCCGCCCTCCAGCATATAGCCGACCCCGGCCTCTCCCCGGATGGGCACGCGCTGCCCGATCAGGGTGGCGATATCGCGGTAGATGGAGCGTTTGGAGGTTTCCAGCTCCGCCGCGATGGCATCCGCCGTGATCGGACGCGGGGCCCGGCGCAGAATCTGGATGATCTGAAACAACCGGTCCGCACGCCGCATTATGTCATCTCCCTCAGTCGCCGGGCGGGCGCGTCCGCGCCCTTGGCTCACGGCGCATGAGCGCCGGGCTGGCAGTCGCCAGCCTCCAAACCGTCAAGGGTAAACCCTTGGCGGTTTGGTAATCTCTGCCCTTCTGACAGGATGCTGACAGTAGGGTGGCAGCAGGGGTGCTGTAAACCATCCCCATCACAGCAACCGACGCGACGATGGAGCACCCCGATGATCACGCTGCACGCTTTCGGCCCCGCCTTCGGCCTTCCCGAACCCAGCCCCTATGTCACCAAGACGGAAGTGCAGCTGCACATGGCCGGGCTGGCTTTTGAGAAGGTGAAGGGCGATCTGGAGAAGACACCCAAGCACAAGCTGCCGATCATTGAGGATGATGGCGTGATCGTCGCCGACAGCACCTTCATCCGCGCCCATATCGAGCGCACGCGCGGCATCGACCTGGATGAAGGCCTGACAGTGCGGCAGCGGGCGGAGGCCTGGGCCATCGAGCGCATGCTGGAGGATCATTTCTGCTGGGCACTGGTTCATGAGCGCTGGATGGATGAGGGCAATTTCCAGAAGGGCCCGGCCCAGTTCTTCCAGGCCGCCCCCGACCATCTGCGCGCGGCCATCATCAAGGATGTACGGGAGCGGGTGGCCGCCAACATGCACGCCCACGGCATCGGCCGGCACAGCGATGCCGAACGGCTGGAACTGGCCAACCGGTCATTGGCGGCGCTGGCGGCCCTGCTGGGTGACAAGCCATTCCTGATGGGCGACCGGCCCACCGGCGTGGACGCCTTTGCCTTTGCGGTCCTGGCCGGTGCCCTGGCACCGCTGTTCGACACGCCGCTGCGCAGTACCGTGGAGGCGCACGGCGCCTTCACGCCCTATGTGCAGCGCATGGCGGCGCGGTTCTATCCCGATCATGCCTGGTGGTGGGGGCGGGTCCAGCAGGCGGCGGCCTGATCAATCCCCGTCCCGGACCCGCCGCCATTTCACGACGTTGCGGTTATGCTCTTCCAGTGTTTCGGCAAAGGCGTGCCCGCCGGTACCGTCGGCCACGAAGTAGATATATTTGTGCGCTTCCGGTTTCAGCACGGCCTGCAAGGACAGCAGGCCGGGATTGGCGATGGGGCCGGGGGGCAGGCCCGCAACGACATAGGTGTTGTAGGGGCTTTCCAGCTTCCAGTCGGCGCGGGTCAGGTCACGGTCGATCTGCCCGCGCCGGTCCGACAGGGCATAGATGATGGTTGGGTCGGATTGCAGGCGCATGCCGATGCGCAGACGGTTCACGAACACGCCCGCCACGCGGGGCCGCTCGGACGCCACACCCGTCTCCTTCTCCACGATGGAGGCCAGGATGACAGCATCCTGCTTGGATTTCAGGGGAAGGTTGGGGTCACGGTCGGCCCAGAGCCGGTCCAGCGCCTTTTCCATGTCATCCGACATGCGCGACAGGATGTCGGCGCGGGCATCATCGCGCAGATATTGATAGGTTTCAGGCAGAAGGGTGCCGTCGGCGGGTATGTCGGTGACATCACCCGACAGGGCCTGTTCGCTGCGCAGCCGTTCCACGATCTGCCAGCTGGTCAGGCCTTCCGGCACCGTCACGCGGTGGACGATGACCTTGCCGGAGATGATCAGGTCCAGCGCATCCTTCACGCTGATCCCCGCCGGAAACAGATACTCCCCTGCCCGCAGCTTGGGGCCATCACCTCGCAGGCGTGAGGCGATGACGAGTTCCAGAGGATGTCCGACCACGCCCGCATCGACCAGACGCTGGGCAATACCCTGCACGCCCGTGCCGCGCGGAATGACCACCGGTGTGTCGGTGGTCAGCGGACCCGGCTCCACATAGCGCTGCCAGCCCAGCCAAACGCCACCGGCACAAGCCGCCGCAAGGATAAAAAGCGACGCCGCCGTCGGCAGAAGCCAACGGCGGCGCGGTTTTGTCTGGTTTTCCGGCGTCTCGCTCACGCTGGTGATCAGGACACGGCCTTGAACACCAGCGAGGCGTTGGTGCCGCCAAAGCCGAAGCTATTGGACAGGGCGGCACGGACCTTGCGTTCCTTTGCCACCTTCGGCACCAGATCGGCGCCCTCCGTGCCATCGTCCGGGTTCTCCAGGTTCAGGGTCGGGGGAACGATCTGATCGCGGATCGACAGGACGGAATAAATGGCTTCCACCGCACCGGCGGCACCCAGCAGGTGACCGATGGCCGACTTGGTCGAAGACATGGAGGCACCGGCCAGATCATGGCCGAACAGGCGCTTCACAGCCCCCAGTTCGATCATGTCGCCCAGCGGCGTGGAGGTGCCGTGCGCGTTGATATAGTCGATGTCACCGGGGTTCAGGCCAGCCCGCTTCATGGCCATGCGCATGGAGCGGAAACCGCCATTGCCATCTTCCGACGGCGAGGTGATGTGATAGGCATCGCCCGACAGGCCATATCCGATCACTTCGGCGTAAATCTTGGCCCCACGCTTCTTGGCGTGCTCCAACTCTTCCAGAACCACGACACCGGCCCCTTCACCCATGACGAAGCCGTCACGGCCCTTATCATAGGGGCGGCTGCCGCATTCGGGCGTGTCGTTGAAGCCGGTCGACAGCGCACGGGCGGCGGCAAAGCCGGCAATGCCCAGGCGCGAGCAGGCCCCTTCGGCACCACCGGCAACCATCACGTCGGCATCGTCCAGCGCGATCATGCGCGCGGCATCGCCGATGGAATGGGCACCCGTGGAGCAGGCCGTGACCACAGCGTGGTTCGGGCCCTTGTAGCCATGGTTGATGGAGATATGGCCCGACGCCAGATTGATCAGGCAGGACGGGATGAAGAAGGGCGAAACGCGGCGGGGCCCCTTTTCGGCCAGCACCAGCGACGTTTCATAAATGCCGGGCAGGCCACCGATACCGGAGCCCACGGATACGCCCGTGCGTTCGAATTCCTCGTCATTGGACGGCTTCCAACCACTGTCCTTGATGGCTTCCTCTGCCGCCGCGATGGCGAACATGATGAAGTCATCCATCTTCTTCTGTTCCTTGGGCGGAATGAAGAGATCGAGGTTCAGGGTGCTGTCGCTGCCGTCACCGCGCGGCACCTGGCCTGCGATGCGACAGGGAAGATCGGAGACATCGAAGCCCTGGATGGTGCGAATGCCCGACTGACCTTTGATCAGCCGATCCCAGTTGGTTTCCACCCCGACCCCGAGCGGAGTCACGAGACCCATACCGGTGATGACGACGCGGCGCATGTATCCGACCTTAATAAGTGAAGACGAAAACGGGCACGGCCAAGGCCGCCACCCGGATAGACATGGTGCAGAGCAAGGGGGATTGCCAGGACCGGGGACGGCCACGCATGGCCGCCCCCCGCCCTTGTCCCACCTTCGCTATCAGTCCTTGGCGGCGCTGATGAAGGAAATGGCGTCCTTGACGGTCAGGATCTTCTCAGCGGCGTCGTCCGGGATCTCGATGCCGAATTCTTCCTCGAAGGCCATGACCAGTTCGACGGTGTCCAGGCTGTCGGCGCCCAGATCGTCAATGAAGCTGGCCTCGTCGGTGACCTTGGCCTCGTCGACGCCCAGATGCTCGACAACGATCTTCTTCACGCGTTCAGCAACATCGCTCATTTATTTGACCTTTCAGGATCTTCCGGTGGGACCGGCCGGGGCCGGTTGTTAAGGGCCATCGCGGGAAACGAACAAGCAGTCTCCTTGCCCGGCCCGCGACGCCGGTCAGGAAAGAGCCGTCATCTAACATGAACGGCGGCCCCTGACCAGCATTCGCAGCAAGTGGTGCCGAGGGAGCCCTTTCGAAAGCCCCCAACCGGCACCACCCGCATCAGATCATCGCCATGCCGCCATTCACATGCAGCGTCTGGCCCGTGACATAAGAGGACTCGTTGGAGGCCAGATACAGCACGGCGGCGGCGATATCGTCGGGGGTGCCCAGACGGCCAGCCGGGATACGGCTGTTCATCGCTTCCTTCTGGGCATCGTTCAGGACATCGGTCATGGCGGTGGCGATCATGCCGGGCGCTACCGTATTCACGGTGATGCCGCGCGTCGCCACTTCATGGGCCAGCGCCTTGGACATACCGATCATGCCGGCCTTGGAGGCAGCATAATTCACCTGACCGGGATTGCCGGTGACACCGACCACTGAGGTGATGCCGATGATGCGGCCCCAGCGGCGCTTCATCATGCCCTTCACGGCGGCGCGCGACAGGCGGAAGCCGGCAGTCAGGTTGACATTGATGACACTGTCCCAGTCGTCGTCCTTCATGCGAAGAATCAGACCATCGCGCGTCAGGCCGGCATTGTTGACCAGGATGTCGATTGTGCCGCCCAGTGCCGCCTCGGCCTTCTTGAACAGTTCCTCCACCTGTGCCGGATCGGACAGGTTGGCGGGCACCACGACGGCATTCCCACCCAGTTCGGCGGCCAGCGCGTCCAGCGCCTCCACCTTGGTGCCGTGCAGGGCAACCTTGGCGCCCTTGGCATGCAGGGTGCGGGCGATGGCGGCACCAATGCCGCCCGATGCACCCGTGACCAGGGCCGTCTTGCCGCTAAGGTCGAACATGGAAAACCTCCAGATATGAAAAGCGGATCAGGCCAGGGAGAACGCGTCGATATCGGCGGGCAGACCGACGGAACTGGCGACCAGTTCCTTGTCGATGCGCTTGGCCAGACCGGCCAGAACCTTGCCGGCGCCCAGTTCCACCAGTTCCGTGACGCCCTGTTCCTTCATGAACAGCACGCTTTCGCGCCAACGCACAGCACCCGTGACCTGTTCCACCAGCAGGCGGCGGATCGTCTCCGGGTCGGTGACGGCGGACGCGATGACATTGGCGACCAGCGGGGCCACCGGCGACACGATGGCGGTGCCGGCCAGTGCCTCTGCCATGGCATCGGCGGCGGGCTGCATCAGCGGGCAATGGAAGGGGGCGGACACAGGCAGCAGCATGGCGCGCTTGAACCCGCGTTCCGCCGCGATCTTGATGGCGCGTTCGACAGCCTCTTTGTGGCCCGAAACCACCACCTGACCGGGGGCATTGTCGTTGGCGGCGGTACAGACCTGACCCTGGGCCGCTTCGGCCGCGATCTCGCGGGCGGCGTCCAGGTCGGCGCCCAGGATGGCGGCCATGGCACCGACGCCCACCGGTACCGCCTTCTGCATCGAACGTCCCCGCAGCTTCAGCAAGCGGGCCGTGTCGGCCAGGCTGATGGCGCCGGCGGCACACAGGGCCGAATATTCACCCAGGCTGTGGCCCGCAACAAAGGCGGCCTTGGACAGATCCAGACCCTTCTCCGCCTGCAACACCCGGGTGACGGCGACCGACACCGCCATCAAGGCCGGCTGGGCATTCTCCGTCAGGGTCAGGTCGTCACCGGGCCCGTCGAACATCAGGGCCGAGAGCTTCTGGCCCAAGGCCTCATCCACTTCGGCAAAGGTATCGCGGGCGATGGCGAACCGCTCGGCCAGCTCACGGCCCATGCCGACGGCCTGGCTGCCCTGACCGGGAAAGACGAAAGCGCGGGTCATAGATAGATCCTGCAATAAATCATGTGCGGCCTTGATACAGCGGCAAATGGCCCTGTCAAGCCATCCGGTCCCGCAGAACAGGCGCAGAAGCCCGTAACGATTACGGAAGGTGACACTAAGCCGATGGAAATACTGACAGCGCCGGACCATATCCACTTCGCGCTGTTGTTTGCACCATTGGCCCTTTCCCTATGCTGGAATGCGGTTCTGGATGGTACCGCTCGACTCCATGAGTGTCCTTTGCGGCGAGAGGCAATGGGCCTACACTATCAACCAACCACAAGTCGGGACCCGCCCCATGGCAAGCCCGCGTCGTCGCCCTCTCCTGTTGCTGCCCATCCTGGCGCTGTCGCTGGCCCTGGCCTGTATCTGGATGCCCGCAAAGGCCCTGGATGAGGAGATCGGACCGGCAGGGGCGCCGCGCATTACCCTGATGGTGCCGCTGACCCCGCTGCTGGTGGATGAACATCAGGAATTGCTGCCGCCGGTGCGCCGCTGGCTGACCCATGTCGCGGACCGCAGCGGCATGCGGATACGCATGCAGCCCGGCAGTTTCGACCGGCGTCTGGCGGAAATCACCCGATATCCCGACAGTTGCACCCTGGGCATGGCGCGCCTTCCGGAGCGGGAAAAGCTGACAAACTGGCTGAGCGTGATCCGCCGTGACCGGGTGATCTTCATCGCGCAGAGCGGTGATCCGTTCCAGGGCGGGATGGCCGACCTGCTGCGGGAGGCCGACAACCGCATCGCCGCACCATCCGGCCTTTACCGCCCCATTCTGGAAAAGCAGGGTGTGCGTTACGCGCCGGTGGACGATCAGCGTGCGCTGGCCCGGATGGTGGCACTGGGCCGCATCCGATTTGGCATCGTCCTGGCCGGCACATTGGAGTCGCCCGACATCCGACCGTTGGGGCTGCGCACCCTCGCGGAAATGGAGCCGCTGGAATATTGGTTCACCTGCAGCCGCGAACTGCCGGCCAGCCTGACCCTTCGTCTTGCCCAGGTGCTGCGGGGGACGGAGGCGGAGGCGCTGCGCCGGGTGGCCCTTGGCGATGCGCAGCAGCCCAGCCAAGAGGCACCGTTCAACAATGACGGACCGCCCACACAGTAGCCACGACGCTGGGACAAGCGGTCTTTGCCGGCAACCGCAGGTGACGTATAGTGGCGGCCTATCGTTCAACGGGGTGCTGCATGGCGACCCTTAACCGCATCGTCCGGTTCCTGTGCGTCGGCATCGTCATGCTGGTGGCGCCCGTGTGTGCGGTGGCCGGTGAAATCGCCGATTATGGCGCCGACGACGATCCCCCGGTGTCCGTGATGATCTCCATCGCGCCAACCACAGTGGACGCAATGGGCACACCCCGCCCCGCCCTGGGCCGTTGGCTGGCCCATATCGCGGAGAAGGCGCGAATCCATCTGTCGCTGCGGGCGCTGACCAATGACCAGCGACTGGACGAGGTGATGCGGCAGCCTGACGGATGCTCGCTTGGCTATGCACGGCTGCCCGTCCGGGAAAAGGATGTGCATTGGCTGATAGAGGTGAAGCGGGACCGGATGGTGTTCGTGGGACGGCAGGATGACCTGTTCGGCGGTAACCTTTCCGACTTTCTGCGGCTGGCGGATGGCAAGCTGGGGGCGCCCAGCGGCATCTACCGTACCGTCCTGGAGAACCGGAACATCCGGCATATTGCCGTCGACGACCAGCGGCAGTTGGCCCATATGGTGGTGGATGGCACGCTGCGTTTCGGGATGCTGATCGGTGGTTCGATGAACACGCCGGAGATCAAGGCCCTGCCCCTGCGTATCGTGGCCGAACTGCCGGAACTGGGTTTCTGGTTCGCCTGTTCACAGGCCATGCCGCAGCCCGTGGTTACCCGCATCGCGCAGACGCTGAAGACACCGGCGTCACAGCAGCTTCACCGCGAGGCGTTGAGCAATCTGCTGCCAGGCATGGCGGCAAGCCTTTAGCACCCCATGCGGCGGGGTCACCCCGCCCATGCCGGGCCTTGGCCGCACCGGGCCTTGCGTGTGGCCGCCCATTCTGTATAGTGCGCGCCTTCCGAAACCCCGCCGGTGCTTTGCCAAGGCGCCGGCTAGGACCGTGCGGCTGATCCAGAACCTGTTCTGGCCACAGCGGCGGACCATCAATAGCCATGGGGAGTTATATGGCACTGTATGAAACCATCCTGATTTTCCGTCAGGACATCTCCTCGACTCAGGTTGAAACCCTGACCGAGACCTTCAGCAACATCCTGAAGGAACAGGGCGGCTCCGTCGTCAAGACCGAGCAGTGGGGTCTGAAGACCCTGACCTACCGGATCAAGAAGAACCGCAAGGGTCATTACGTCTATCTCGGCCTGGACGCCACTGCGGCGGCCGTTGCCGAAATGGAGCGTAACCTGTCGATCAACGAAGACGTGCTGCGCGTCATGACCGTCAAGGTCGAGAAGATCGAAGAAGGCCAGACCGCCATGCTCGCCAACAAGGGCGAGCGCGCGGAGCGTGGCCCCCGCGGTGGCTTCGGCGACCGTGGCCCGCGTCGTGAATTCGGCGACCGTGGTCCGCGCGAGGGCGGCTTCAGCCGTGGCCCGCGTCGTGACGCCGCCGTTGAAGGTGAAGGAGATCGCGCATGACCACCGAACGTCCCCAGGGCGCTCCCACGGGTGGCGCTCCCCGCTCCGGCGGTGGCCGTCGTCCGTTCTTCCGTCGCCGGAAGACCTGCCCGTTCTCCGGCCCGAACGCGCCGGTGATCGATTACAAGGACATCAAGCTGCTGTCCCGGTTCATCTCCGAGCGTGGCAAGATCGTCCCGTCCCGTATCACCGCCGTTTCGGCGAAGAAGCAGCGTGAGCTGGCCCGTGCTATCAAGCGCGCCCGCTTCCTGGCTCTTCTGCCCTACGTCGTCAAGTAAGCCAGGAGAAAAGACATGGACGTCATTCTGCTGGAACGCGTCGAAAAGCTGGGTCAGCTTGGTCAGGTGGTCAAGGTGAAGCCGGGCTATGCCCGTAACTTCCTGCTGCCGAAGAAGAAGGCCCTCCGTGCAACCAAGGAAAACCTCGCCTATTTCGAAGGCCAGAAGGCGCAGATCGAAGCGCGCAATCTGGAACTGAAGAAAGAAGCCGAGGTTGTGGCCAAGAAGGTCGATGGCGTTGCCGTCGTCGTCGTTCGTCAGGCCGCCGAGTCCGGCGTGCTGTACGGTTCGGTCAGCTCGCGCGATATCGCCGAGGCCGTGACCGCAACCGGCACCACGATCGCTCGCGCTCAGGTCGCCATTGCCGATCCGATCAAGACCCTGGGCCTGTTCAAGGTCAAGGTTGTCCTGCACCCGGAAGTGGCCGTGAGCGTCACCGTGAACGTGGCTCGTTCGGTCGAAGAAGCCGCCGTCCAGGCCGCCCGTGGTGGTATGGTCGTCGGTAACGACCAGGACGAGGACGAAGACGAGACGGTCGAAGAGACCGAAGCCACCGAGGAGACCGAGGCCTGATCAAGGCCCCGGACGCCGGATGGAAACATCCGGCACTCCAGGTAGCGATAGAGGGCGGTTCCTTTCGGGGGACCGCCCTTTTTCTTTTGGCCAGGGTGGTGGCCGATTTAGCCCCGCCGGAACAAAGGCAGACTGGTCGGCAATCAGGATATCCGTGATAGGAAGATCATGATGGCTTGGATCATGATGATCGGCATCTTTTGACAGTATCGATAAATCCTGACCTTGATCCTACAGGCTGGAGTGAACCTCGCGTGCCATTTCCCCTGCCCGTGTCGCCAACCGGTCCGATCCATCTCTGCGCCATTGTCCGGGACGAAGCTGACAGTCTGGCGGAATGGGTTGCCTATCACCACCTGATCGGTGTTGAGCATTTTTACATTTACAATAATGACAGCCGTGATGGCACAACGGCGCTGCTGGACCGGCTGGCTGCCGCCGGCCTTGTCACCCATATCGATTGGCCCGACCGCCCGCCGCCCCAGTGGCTGAGCTATGGCGGCATGCTGCGGCTGCTGGATGCGGTTCCTGATCCGCGCACGGCGTCATGGGGCAGCCTTGGCGCGCTCGGCCCCCAAATCAGCGCCTATAATGACGCCTTGTCCCGGTTTGGTGACCGGGCGGACTGGATGCTGTTCATCGATGCCGATGAATTCCTGCTGCTACCCGAAGATGGTCACCTCACCCGGTTTCTGGATCGCTTCCCCAGCCCGGATATCGGGGCCATCGGTCTCCACTGGCGCTATTTCGGGTCAGCGGGGCAGATTGAGCCGGATGGACGGCTGGTGATTGAACGTTTTACCCGCTGCGCAGAAGCGGCGTTTCCCGGTCATGCCCATATCAAGACCTTAGCGCGCACGGTCGCCCTGGACAGGATGGCCGTTCATGCCGGACTGTTACGGCCTGGGTACAGCTACGTGAATGATTGTGGGATTGCGTTCACCCCCCGGAACTTGGCCTTCAGCGACCCGATCTCCCATCGATACAGTCAGCTCAACCACTATTCAGTAAAGTCCCGGACCGAGTTTGAGCGCAAACGCGCCAAGGGCAACGCAACGCTGGGCAGCCGCCATCCCCAGGGGGCGATTGAAGCCGAGTATTTCAAGCGTCAAGACCTGAATGACGCTGAGGATCGGCGATTGACCATGTGGGCGGCGACCGTGCGCGATCATGCGGCCCGGCTGCTCTCCGACCCACGCTGAAGATACCCACAGCTTATCCACAGGTTTCATCCCCAGCCAATAGGGCCGCGTACCCGCCTGATCAGGTGACGCCGACAAAACAGGTGGCTAGAATGCCGCCGCCATGGATACCAAGCTGATCGACCCGTCCGGCTTTGCCGGCGCCGCCCCCGTTGCCTACCGCACGCCGCCCCATAATGAGGAGGCGGAGCAGACGGTGCTGGGCGCCATCCTTGTGAACAACAAGGCCTTTGAAAAGGTTGGCGAATTCCTGCGGCCTGAGCATTTCTTCGACCCGGCCAACCAGAAGATCTATCAGGCCGTCCTGAAGATGATCGACCGGGGTCAGGTGGCGAACCCGATCACCCTGAAAGCCTATTTCGAGCAGGACCGCGACCTGTCGGAAATTGGCGGGCCGGAATATCTGGCACGCCTGGCTGCCGCCATCGTCACCGTCCATAATCTGGAGGATTACGGGCGGATTATCCACGACGCCTATCTGCGCCGGCAGTTGATCGAAGTCGGCGAGGATATGGTCAATCAGGCTTACAAGCACGATATCGACATCGTGGCCAACGACCAGATCGAGGATGCAGAAAAGAAGCTGTTCGAGCTGGCAGCCACCGGCGACATCAAGGGCGATTTCATCCCCTTTGACCGGGCGCTGACCGCCGCCATCGCCAGCGCCGAGGCCGCCTTCCGCCGCTCCAGCCATGTCACAGGCGTCACCTCCGGCCTGCGCGATCTGGACGCCAAGTTGGGCGGCCTGCATCCCTCCGATCTGTTGATCCTTGCCGGACGCCCCTCAATGGGTAAGACGGCGCTGGCCACCAATATCGCCTTCAATGCCGCCAAGGCCTATATGCTGTCGGGCGGCAAGGAAGGGGCGCCGGTCGGTTTCTTCTCGCTGGAAATGTCGGCGGAACAGCTGGCGCTGCGTATCCTGGCCGATCAGGCGGAGGTGTCGGGCGACAAGATCCGCCGTGGCGAGATCACGGCCACCGATTTCCCGAAATTCGTGGAGGCCAGCCAGTATCTGGCGCGCGTGCCCTTCTTCGTGGACGACACGCCGGCCCTGACCATCACCGCCGTGCGCACCCGCGCCCGCCGGCTGAAGCGCACCCATGGGCTTGGCCTTGTGGTGGTCGACTATTTGCAGCTGCTGCGCGGCGGCGGGTCGAACCGGGGCGAGCAGAACCGTGTGCAGGAAATCTCAGAGATCACGCGCGGCCTGAAGGCCATCGCCAAGGAACTGCACCTGCCCGTCATCGCCCTGTCGCAGCTGTCGCGTTCGGTGGAAAACCGGGAAGATAAACGCCCGCAGCTGTCGGATTTGCGTGAATCCGGCTCCATCGAGCAGGATTCCGACGTCGTCATGTTCGTGTTCCGTGAGCAATATTATCTGGAACGTGCGGAGCCGGGCCGTCGCCCCGACGAGTCGGAAGACAAGTACAATGACCGTTACGCACAATGGCAGGACCGGCTGGCCCAGGTTCATAACACCGCCGATGTGATCATCGGCAAACAGCGCCATGGTCCCGTCGGCACCGTGCGCCTGTATTTCGACGGCAATTACACCCGCTTCGGTGATCTCGACACGCAGCATGGCGGCGGATCGTATGACGAGTGATCTGACGGGGCTGTTGAACAGCCCCGAGGCGGCCCGCGTTGGTGCCGTGCTGGTCATTGATCTGGCCGCCCTGGTCGCCAATTGGCGTTCCATGGCGGCCCGGGCACCGGGGGCGGAATGCGCTGCCGTGGTGAAGGCCAATGGCTATGGCCTGGGCGATGTCGCCGTCGCGTCGGCCCTGTGGCAGGCGGGCGCCCGCAGCTTCTTCGTCGCTGATATCGAGGCAGGGGTGCGGGTAAAGACCGCCCTGCCCCAATCCCGCACCCTGGTCCTGCATGGCGTGCCCGCCGGTACGGAGGCAGAGCTGTCGGCGCGCGGTCTGGTGCCGGTGCTCAGCAGCCTGTGCGAGATTGAACGGTGGGGCGCCCATGCCCGCAAGTTGGGGCGCAAACTGCCCGCCTTTATTCATATCGATACCGGAATGAACCGTTTAGGCCTGCCACCCGCTGAATTGGATCGGTTATGCAATGATCCAGCCGGACTGCTGGATGGCATCGATTTGCAGGCCTGGATGAGCCATCTGGCCTGTGCCGATGATCCGTCCAATCCCTTCACGGCGGAACAGTTGCGGCAGGTGCGGGCGGCGTTGGCCCGGCTGCCAAAGGCGTCGGTCAGCCTGTCGAACTCTGCCGGTATCTTCCACGGGGCCGATTATCATTTCGATCTGGTGCGACCCGGTATTGGGCTTTACGGCCCCAACCCCGCCCCTTGGGCACCCAATCCGATGCGGCCCGTCATCCGGCTGCTGGCCCGTATCCTGCAAATTCGCGATGTCGCCCCACCCGACACGGTCGGGTATGACGCGACCCACCGCGTGGCGATGCCGGGCAAAGTGGCGGCGCTCGGCATGGGTTATGCCGATGGCTATCCCTGGTCGCTGGCCGGCAAGGGTGTTGCCATGGTGGCAGGCCATGCCGCCCCCCTGATCGGGCGGGTGTCGATGGACCTGCTGACCGCCGATGTCACGGGGGTGCCCGACGGGCTGGTGCAGGTCGGTGGCTGGGCAGAGATTATCGGCCCGCACCGCGATGTCGATCAGGTCGCCAAAGAGGCCGGCACCATCGGGTATGAGGTGCTGACGCGATTGGGATCGCGGTATCACCGGCTTTATCTGAACGACCCGGAATTGGCGTAGGTCAGGTTGAGGCGTAAGCCGAACCCTGACAGAAAAGGCTTTCAAACCAATGCTGTCAGGGCTCGCCTGCGGCTCGACCTGACCTACGCCTGAACACGTTATGCCGTGATCGACACGAACGATTCCGTGGTCTGGATGGCGATGGTCAGCGTTTCGGTATAGGTGTTGGTGTAGGTGACATCCATCACTGTCCCGGCGCTGGTGCTGGCGGCGTCCGCCGCCCCGCCGGGATCGATGGTTTCCAGGGTGCCGTTCAGCCGTTCCAGGGTTTCGCCCGCCGCCGCCAGATCATCGCGCGACGCCTTCAGACTTTCCTCGAACTTCTGCTTCTCCTCCTCGCTCATCCACAGGGTATTGCCCTTGTTGGCTTCTGCCTGGGTCAGCAGGGTGCGGGCGCGACCCGCAAAATCACGGACCTCCTGCACATAGGCGCGGGCATAGGAGACGGGAACGCCACCGGCGGTCATGCCGGGCTGCGCCTCCGCCGGCTTGGCGGGATCGGGTTCACCCCGGGCGATGGCGGCGGCGCGTTCGGCGGGGTCGACATTGCGTCCCTCCACCAGGCCCTTAGCCTCTTCGGCCAGTTTACGGGTCATGCCGGTGGCTTCGCGCGCGATCTGCGCCAGCTTGCGGGCATCACCGCGCGCGGCGGCCTGACGCGCCTCCTGCTCCAGCTCGCCCATGCGGCGCTTGGATTGGGTCAGTTTCTCATTGGCGGCCTTGCGGTCGATCTCCGACCGGGCCTGATCCATGTATTTGCCCAGTTCTTCAACGCGCGCAGCGCTTTTGGCGGCTTCCTCGAACCCGCCGCCGGTAACGCCGATTTCCATCAGGCGCTTATAGATGTCTTGCTGCGACCGGCCCTGATATTGCGGGTCGTTGGTCTTTTGGAATCGTTCCTCGACCGCCTTATCGACATGGCGGTCGATAGCCGTCTTCATCGCCATGGAATTCGTGGCGCTGAAGAGCGGACTCGCGTTTAGCGAGATCATGGGCTCCCCCAAAGGCGATCATTTTGATCCACCCAAAGGGTAAGACACTCGCGTGATACGGGCAAGTCGATAAAATTGTATCTTTAGTGGTAGGCGCCAGAACGGAAACCGCCCGGCAGATTGCTCTACCGGGCGGCATCAGCATAACTAAGCTTATGAAAAACTTAGTTCTTGGACTTGTCCACCAGCTTGTTGGCGGAGATCCAGGGCATCATGGCGCGCAGCTTGGCACCCACTTCCTCGATCGGATGCTCGGCCTCGATGCGGCGGGTGGCCTTGAAGGACGGGGTGCCGGCCTTGTTCTCCAGCATCCAGTCGCGGACGAAGCGGCCCGACTGAATGTCGGTCAGAACGCGCTTCATCTCGGCCTTGGTCTCGTCCGTCACGATGCGCGGACCGGTGACATAGTCACCATATTCGGCCGTGTTGGAGATGGAGTAGCGCATGTTGGCGATGCCGCCTTCGTAGATCAGGTCCACGATCAGCTTCACTTCGTGCAGGCACTCGAAATAGGCCATTTCCGGGGCGTAACCAGCCTCGGTCAGGGTCTCGAAGCCGGCCTGGATCAGCTTGGTCAGGCCGCCGCACAGGACAGCCTGCTCACCGAACAGGTCGGTTTCGCACTCTTCCTTGAAGGTCGTCTCGATGATGCCCGAACGGCCACCGCCAACGGCGGAAGCATAGGACAGGGCGACGTCGAAGGCGTTGCCCGAGGCGTTCTGATGAACGGCGACCAGGCAGGGAACGCCGCCGCCCTTCTTATATTCACCGCGCACCGTGTGGCCGGGGCCCTTCGGGGCGATCATGAACACGTCCGTATCCGGGCGCGGCTCGATCAGGCGGAAATGCACGTTCAGGCCGTGGGCGAACGCGATGGCGGAACCCTGCTTCAGGTTCGGGCCGATCTCGTTATTGTACAGGTCGGCCTGATGCTCGTCCGGCGTCAGGATCATGATCACGTCGGCGGTGGCAGCAGCCTCCGCCGGGGTGACGCACTTGAAGCCGGCGGCTTCGGCCTTGGCGCGGGTCGGCGAATTGGCCTTCAGCGCGATGATCACGTCGGTTACGCCGCTGTCGCGCAGATTCTGGGCGTGGGCGTGGCCCTGGCTGCCATAGCCGACGATGGCCACCTTCTTGCCCTTGATCAGGTTGACGTCGGCGTCGCGATCGTAATAGACGCGCATGGGAATGTTCCTTCGTTCTGCTCTGCTGTGGTCAGGTCCGGCCCCCGGTGCGGGATGCCGGCATTGGGGTAAACTTGAACTGATCTTACAGGGTCGAGGTGCCACGCGACAGGGCAGCGGCCCCGGTGCGGCTGATATCAACCTCGCCCAACTGCTGCATCAGATCGATGAAGCGGTTCAGGTCATCGGCAGTGCCGGTGATTTCGAAGACGAAACTATTGATGGTGGCGTCAACGACGCGGGCCTTGAACACATCACCGATGCGCAGGCTCTCCACCCGCTTCTCGCCATTGGCCACGACCTTGACCAGGGCCATCTCCCGCTCAATGAACGGGCCTTCCAGGGTCAGATCCTTGACCTTGTGCACAGGGACCAGGCGATCCAGCTGCACCTTGATCTGTTCGATGATCATGGGCGTGCCAGAGGTGACGATTGTGATGCGGGACAGGCTGTCACCTGCATCGATCTCCGCAACGGTCAGGCTTTCGATATTGTAACCACGGCCGGAAAACAGGCCGATGACGCGCGCCAGCACGCCCGGCTCGTTATCGACGAGCACGGAGATGGTGTGGCGGCGGATGCTGGTATCTTGGGTCACGGGGCGAGGCTCCGGGAAATCTGGTCTTTATCGGGCGAAGGGGCTGGGACGGCTGGCTTACACCAGCACCATCCCCTCCTCCGGCGTGGCTTCGGAAACCTTGTCCGCAGGACCCAGCAGCATTTCATTATGCGCCTTGCCACCGGGGATCATGGGGAAGCAGTTTTCCTTCTGGTCCACGCACATATCGACGATGACGGCGCGCGGCGTAGCGATCATCTCGGCGATGACGTCGTCCACTTCCGACACCTTGGTGGCGCGCAGGCCCACGCCGCCGAAGGCGTCCGCCAGCTTAACGAAGTCGGGCAGAGCCTCCGAATAGCTTTCGGAATAGCGGGAGCCATGCAGCAATTCCTGCCACTGCCGGACCATGCCCATCCACTGATTGTTCAGGATGAAGACCTTGACCGGCAGACGGTATTGCAGGGCCGTCGACATTTCCTGGATGTTCATCTGGATCGACGCCTCACCGGCGACATCGATGCAGAGCGCGCCAGGATTGGCGATCTGCGCACCGATGGCGGCGGGCAGGCCATAGCCCATGGTACCCAGCCCGCCCGAGGTCAGCCAACGGTTCGGCTTGTTGAAGGGCAGGAACTGTGCGGCCCACATCTGATGCTGGCCCACTTCCGTGCTGATGAACACATCGTCGCGGCCCTGAACAGCGGCACGCAGACGCTCCAGCGCATATTGCGGCTTGATGACCTTGTCGGTCTTCTCGTATTTCAGGCAATCCTTGGACCGCCAGACGGTGATCTGGTCCCACCAGGATTTCAGCGCGGCCTGATCGGCGCGCTTGTTGCGGGCCTTCCAGATGCGGATCATGTCTTCCAGGACATAGGCCGCGTCGCCGACGATGGGCAGATCGACGCGAACATTCTTGTTGATGTTCGACGGGTCGATATCGATATGGATCTTCTTCGAATTCGGGCTGAATTCGCTGACCTTGCCGGTGACGCGGTCATCGAAACGGGCGCCGACGCAGACCATCAGGTCACAGCCATGCATGGCCAGATTGGCCTCGTAGGTGCCGTGCATGCCCAGCATGCCCAGCCACTGCTGATCATGCGCCGGATAGGCGCCCAGACCCATCAGGGTGGTGGTGCAGGGATAGCCCGTCATGCGCACCAGTTGCGTCAGCAACTGGCTGGCCACCGGGCCGGCATTGATGACGCCGCCACCAACATAGAAGATGGGACGCTTGGCATTGGCCAGCAGCTCCACCGCCTCCTCGACCTTGTTCAGGTCGGGCTTCACCTGTGGGCGGTAGCTCTTGGGCTGGCTTTCGCCCGGCGTGCGATAGGTGCCGTCGGCGAACTGCACATCCTTGGGGATGTCGATGACGACGGGGCCGGGACGGCCATTCTTGGCCACATAGAACGCTTCATGCAGCGTGCGGGCCAGATTGTTGACGTCCTTGACCAGATAATTGTGCTTGGTCGCGGGCCGCGTGATGCCGGTCGTGTCGCATTCCTGGAACGCGTCATTGCCGATCAGGTGCGTCGGCACCTGTCCCGTCAGGCAGACGATCGGAATGCTGTCCATCAGCGCATCGACCAAGCCGGTGACGGCATTGGTGGCGCCGGGGCCGGACGTGACCAGAACGACACCGACCTTGCCTGACGAACGGGCATAGCCCTCTGCGGCATGAACGGCGGCCTGTTCGTGGCGGACCAGGATGTGCTTGATCTGGTTCTGCTTGAACAAAGCGTCATAGATGGGTAGTACCGCCCCGCCCGGATAGCCGAAGATCGTATCTACACCTTGGTCCCGAAGGGCCTTGATGACGATTTCCGCACCGGAGAGGATGGTTCCCGAAGACATGGCAGACGCTTTCAAACAGTTCCAACAGGGTTGAAAAACGCCGCATCTCGCAGGGGCGAAAGGCGACGTGGCGGCACCCTAGACGGAACCGGAAAGGTGGTCAACCCATTTTGGCAATGATCTTAGTCATGCCTGTCATGATCCGGTCATAAAATTTCGTGAACGCTGTGTCAGATGCAAGTTCCGTCGAATCCAACCGCACTGCGGCAGGCATCTGATTACGAAACCATGTCAATTGCCGCTTGGCATAATTGCGGGTCAGTTGCTGGGCCTTTTCGGTCGCGGCATCCCGGTCCATCGCACCGGACAGCATGGCGGCGATCTCCGGCACGCCCAGAGCCTTCATGGCCGGCAGGGCCGGATCGAGGCCCTGGGCCATAAGGGCAGCTACCTCTTCCTCCGCCCCCTGTTCCAGCATGATCAGGAACCGCTGGTCACATTGCGCGTAAAGCCGCGGTCGCGGCGGCTCCACGACCAATGTGGTGAAGGACAGGTGTGTGGGCACATCGGTGGGGGGTGCTGCCTGCCAGTCGCTAATCGACCGGCCTGTAGCCTGGATCACCTCCCAGGCGCGGATCAGGCGCTGGCTGTCGGTCGGGTGCAGGCGGGCAGCGGTCACCGGGTCCAACGCCGCCAGCCGGGCATGCAGTTCGGGGCTGCCGATTTCCGCCTGCAGATCCATAGCAGCCTGACGCACGTCCGCCGGGATATCGGGGATATCGGACAGGCCGTACATCAGGGAGCGTAGATAAAGGCCGGTGCCGCCGACCACGATGGGCAGCGCCCCTGCCCCGTGCGCCCGGTCAATCTCCGCCAGCGCCAGTTCGCGCCAACGCGCCGCGCTCATCCGCACTGATGCGGGGACGATGCCATATAATATATGTGGGGCTTGCGCCTCATCCGCCTCTGACGGGCGGGCCGTGACCACGCGCAGGTCGGCATAGACCTGCATGCTGTCGCCATTGATCACCACCCCGCCGGCCCGTTTGGCGAGCGCCAACGCGAGCCCGGACTTGCCCGAGGCGGTGGGGCCGCCGATGACAAGGACGGGGCGGGGATCGGCGGGGGTCACTGGTGTCATCGGAAACCGGGTCTGTCGCATGCGCTTCGCTTATGCGACCTACGAACAGGCCGCCCATCGTAGGTCGCATAAGCGAAGCGCATGCGACAGGCAATTCTTTGTTGCCCCGCATTTGACAAGCCCCCGCCCCCCGTCCAGGCCCCATTGCGCTCCCGCCCGGCAGCGGCGATAAGGGCGACAATCGACCACCCCATCTGGACGGGATATAAGATGCTGCGCCAAGTCTTGACCCTGATCGCCGATCCGGCTGCCTTCACGCTGGATGATGCCGTCGCCAAGCTGGCCCGTGCCGCCCTGGCCGATCTGGGGGCGCAGACGGCGCCGGCGGACTGGCTGGTGCCGGGTATTGCCTGCGATATCGGCTTTGACGGGCTGAATGACGATCAGGCGCAGGCCGCCGTGGCCAAGGCGCTGGCCGGTAAGCCGGTGGACATCGTAGCGCAGGGTGTGGAAGGCCGGCGCAAGTCGGTTCTGGTGGCCGATATGGAATCGACCATCATCCAGCAGGAGATGCTGGATGAGTTGGGCGATCTGGTCGGCGCGCGCGAGCGTATCGCTGCCATCACCCACCGCGCCATGAATGGCGAGATCGACTTCAAGGGCGCGCTGCGGGAGCGCGTGGCGCTGCTGGCGGGACTGGACGCCGGGGTGCTGACCCAGATGATCGGGCGCATCACCTATATGCCGGGGGCATCCACCCTGATCGCCACCTTGAAGAAGCATGGCGTCTATTGCGCCCTGGTGTCGGGCGGGTTCAAGACCTTCACGGCCCATGTGCGCGGACAGTTGGGCTTTGACGAGGATCAGGCCAATGACCTGATTGTCGCGGATGGCAAGCTGGCCGGGACGGTGTTCGAACCGATCCTGGACAAGGATGCCAAGCATCAGGCCCTGATCCGCATCACGTCCGCCCACCGCGTGCCGGTGGCCGCCAGCATCACCGTGGGTGACGGGGCCAATGATTTGCCCATGCTGATGGCCGCCGGGATGGGTGTCGCCTATCACGCCAAGCCCAGCGTGGCGGCCCAGGCCCGCGCCCGCATCGACCATGGCGACCTGACGGCCCTTCTCTATATTCAGGGATACAGGGCTGAAGAAATCGTGGTGGCGTAAGGCCGCCACCAGCGGCAGCATAGGCACATCCACGGTGATGGAGTGCCCTGCCCATGCCCGACTTCCCCATCGAAACATTGCTGCTGTTTATGGCCGCGGCCCTGGCGCTGAACCTGACGCCCGGCCCCGACATGCTGTTCTGCCTGGGCAGTGGGGCGCATCGGGGGCCAAAGGCCGGGGTTGCGGCGTCGCTGGGTGTGGCCGTTGGGGCCATGGTGCATACGGCGGCGGCGGCCTTCGGGCTGGCGGGGCTGCTGATGGCCTCACCCCTGCTGTTTGAAATCGTGCGCTGGACGGGGGCGGCCTATCTGGTCTGGCTGGCCTGGAACACCTTCCGCGCGGCCCCGCCGGTGGCCGATGGGACGAAGGTGACGCAGAAGGATATCAGCCGCATCTTCCTGCGCGGGGCCGTCACCAACATGCTGAACCCCAAGGTCGCCATCTTCTTCCTGGCCTTCCTGCCGCAATTCATCGACCCCGCGCGCGGCAGCGTCGTGGTGCAGGCCCTGGTCCTGGGCACGCTGATGAATATCTCCGGCACCATCGTGAATGCCGCCGTGGGTGCGGGTGCCGGTGGCCTGGGCCGGCATCTGGCCCGCAACCCAATGGCGGCGAAGGTGTTGAACTACCTGTCCGGTACCGTGTTCCTGGGCCTGGCCGTCCGTCTGGGTTTCATGAGCCGGGTATAATCACGGGATGGCCAGGATGCCCGCCATACCGGCGCGGATGGCGGCGCGGTCCTGCTCATCCTTGTTCTGGGACAGCTTGGCCTTGGCTTCCAGCCGGTCCACATGCAGCACGATGCCGACGATGCCACGCAGCATGGCGGCGATGTAATCATCCGGCGCGTCACCAACCTGCCATGCCCGTTCCCGCCCCGCCTCATGCCGATTGGTCAGACGGGTGACGATGTCCAGCAGGCCAGCCGCATCCTCCACCACCTGCAGCAGCCCATGGGCATGAACGCTGACATAGTTCCAGGTCGGCACCACCTTGCCTGTCTTCTGCTTTTCCGCATACCAGGCGGGGGTGACATAGCCGTCCCCACCCTGGAAAATGGCCAGTGACGGTACGGCGGGGTCAAACCGCTTCCAATGTGGGTTGGCGCGGGCGACATGGCCGATCAGGCAGAGGCCATCACCGGAGCGGTCCAGCAACAGGGGCAGCGGGGTGGACAGCAATCCACCCTCCCCCAGGCTGACCAGCGTGGCGAAAGACAGGGTTTCGATGAGGACGAGGGCGTCGCTCTCTTCCATCTTGAAATGCGTTGGCGTGTACATCGGGCATATCCAGGGTTCTGCCCTTTCTTCCTGACGCAAGTGCGGTGCCTGCGCATTCATTGTCTTGTCATAAGGACAAGGTTGCATCCGCGCCGTCGCGCCCGCAGCATTCGCCAGTTTGAATGAAGGGAGATCAGGATGCCCGGTTTCGGGGAGGCGTTGCGGTTCTGGTTGTGGCTGGGCTGTGTCAGTTTCGGTGGGCCGGCGGGGCAGATCGCCCTGATGCAGCAGGAGCTGGTGGATAAGCGGCGCTGGATCGACAGCACGCGGTTCCTGCACGGGCTGAACTTCGCCATGCTGCTGCCGGGGCCGGAGGCGCAGCAGCTGGCCACCTATGTCGGCTGGCGCCTGCATGGGGTGTGGGGCGGGCTGGTGGCCGGCGGCCTGTTCGTGCTGCCAGGCGCGCTGGTGCTGCTGGCCCTGTCCTGGCTGGCCGCGGAACATGGGGATCTGGCCTGGGTGGCGGCCCTGTTCGACGGGGTCAAACCGGTGGTCATCGCCATCATCGCGGCATCCGTCTGGCGCCTAGGCCGGCGGACCCTGAAAGGGCCGGCGCCGCTGCTGCTGGCATTTGTTGCCTTTCTGGGACTGTATCTGGGCCATGTGCCGTTTCCGGTGGTGATCGCGGCGGCAGCGCTGATCGGCTATGTCGCGGTCAGGGCGGGACGTCCGCCTTTCGCACCGGCGGGCCATGGGGTGGGCGATGATTTCGTCCCCGATGATCGGCCAGTAGATCGGAGTGCGAAGCGTCTTCTACGTATGGCTGTCCTTTTTGCCCTGCTGCTGCTGGTGCCGCTGGCCGGCACGGTACTGCTGCTGGGGCGCAGCCCCTGGGCCGACATTGCCGACCTGTTCACGACGGCGGCCTTTGTCACCTTTGGCGGTGCCTATGCGGTGCTGCCCTTCATCGCCGAGCGCGCGGTGGAGAATTACCAGTGGCTGACGCCCACCGACATGGTGAACGGACTGGCGCTGGCCGAAAGCACGCCGGGGCCGCTGATCCTGGTCACCCAGTATGTCGGCTTCTTTGCGGGCTGGAACCATCCGGGCAGCCTGTCGCCGCTGGCGGCGGGGATCACGGGGGCCGCCCTGACCACCTATGTCACCTTCCTGCCCTGCTTCTTCTTCATCTTCGCCGGCGCGCCCTATGTGGAGGCGCTGATCCATAACCGGGCCGCGGCGGGGGCCCTGGCCGCCATCACGGCGGCGGTGGTCGGCGTGATCTTGAACCTGGGCGTGGTTCTGGGCGAGGCAGTGCTGCTGCCCCGCGGGTCTGTCGATTGGATCGCCGTGGCGGTCGCTGCCATCGCCCTTGCCGCCATGCTGCGCTTTAAGCTGGCGGTGCATTGGCAGGTGCTGGCCGGGGCGGGGTTCGGGCTGCTGCGGATGGCGCTGGGGTAAGGAGCAATGAAAAAGGCGCCCTGTGGGGCGCCTTTTCCGTGAAGATTGTCAGTCTTCGGTATCCTCGTCGTCCTCGTCCTTCAACTCCGGACCGACATCCACATCAATCGGCACGCCGGGGGCGTATTTGGACTGGCGGATGGCCAGGGCCGATTTCACGTGGCTGACATTGGGTGCCGCCGTCAGCTTGGTGGTCAGGAAGCGCTGATAGCTGTCCCAGTCGACGGCGACAACCTTCAGCAGGAAGTCCGTCTCACCGGCCAGCATGTTGCATTCCCGAACCTCCGGCCAGGAATTGACCAGCGATTCGAAACGCTTCAGATCGCTTTCCGCCTGGGACGACAGGCCGACCTGTGCGAAAACCGTGACATGGAAGCCCATGGATTCCGGATTGATGTCGGCATGGTAGCCCCGGATATAGCCCGCCTCTTCCAGCGCGCGCACGCGCCGCAGACAGGGGGGAGCCGAAATACCGGCACGCCGGGCCAATTCAACATTGGTCATCCGACCGTCCGCCTGCAAGTCGCGCAGGATGCGCCGATCAATTCGGTCGAGTTTGACCCGCCGCATGGTGATTTTTTAACTCCAGGAGTTCTTGATTTGAGCAAGGATATTACACGGGACGGCCCAACCTGCAAGGGCGACCCGATTTGCGACACAAAATTTCCTGGGGACAAGTCTTCGCATACGTATGCAGACAACAAAATCCCTACTTGCTGGGTCGTGTCTGATGGGCGGGCGGGAATCGAGAACCCCTGTCTGGGGCTGGCGGAGGCGCTGGGCCTGTCACCGACCGTAAAACGCGTGAAACTGCGCAGCCCCTGGCGGCAAACGACACCCTATCTGCCCCTGCCCGGTATTGGCCTGGCGTTGGACCCTTCATCCGACCGGCTGGGCCCGCCCTGGCCCGATCTGTTGATCAGTTCGGGGCGGCAGGCGGTGGCCCTGTCGATGGCGGTGGGGCGACGGTCACCCCGGACGGTGCGCGTGCATATCCAGAATCCGGGCGTGCCGTTCAACCGCTTCGATCTGGTGTCCCTGCCCCGCCATGATGGCAAGAGTGGTGCCAACCTTGTGGAAAGTGCGGGGGCCATCCACCGCGTGACGGCAGAGAAGCTGTCAGCGGCAGCCCTGGAATGGGCGCATCTAGCCGAAGGCCGGGGCCGACCCCTGGTCAGTGTGATGATCGGCGGTTCCAACCGCTTCTGCCAACTGACACCCGCCATGATGACGGGCGTGGCGGAGCAGCTGGCCACCCTGGTGCGGGACCAGGGCGTGGGCATGCTGATCACCACATCGCGACGCACGGGCGCGGAGAATGAAGCGATTCTGAAGCAGGCGCTGTCGGGCCTGCCGGTATTCCTGTGGGACGGAACAGGCCCCAACCCCTATTTCGGGATGCTGGCCCTGGCCGATGCGTTGATCGTCACCTCTGACAGTGTGGCGATGGTGTCGGAGGCAGCCAGCACGGGCAAGCCCGTGCATGTCATCGACCTGCCCGGCAACGCGCCGAAATTCACCCGATTCCATGACGCAATGCGGGCGGAGGGAATCACGCGTCCTTTCCAGGGACGTCTGGAAAGCTGGACCTATCAGCCGCTGGACGATACCGCCCGGCTGGCCGCACGCGTGCGGGATGTGATGGCATCGCGATGAGGTGGATATGGGCCAGAAAAGCCAAAGGGCCGGCCCCTGGTGGGTGCCGGCCCTTTCGGTTTGGAACGGATGGTGGGCGCGACAGGGATTGAACCTGTGACCCCTACCATGTCAAGGTAGTGCTCTCCCGCTGAGCTACGCGCCCATCCGTCCTTGCCCCTCTGCCCTGTCGTCGTTGGCTTCGTTTCCGTCGCCGTCGTCGGCAGCGCCGTCGGGGTGGGCGTGCTTATAACCACCTGATCCGGGCATTGCAACACCCTCTTTTCAGAAAATTGTCGTTTTTTTTCGAAGGCGGCCTGTTCGGGTGGCGGGGCATCTCGCAATTCGATACATCTTTCAGCCATGAGCAGCGCCAACACATCCCCGGGCACCATAAAGCCGACCGGTCGTCCCCTGGACACGGGACACGGGGGCAATGTGTTCCGCGTGCTGCGTCCGGCGCAGGTGCAGCACCCCATCGTCCTAGCTTCCCCCCATAGCGGGCGCGATTATCCGGAAAGCTTCGTGGCGCATTCGCGGCTGGACGGAATGGCATTGCGCCGGTCGGAGGATTGCTTCGTCGACGAGATTTTCGCTCCCGCCGTTGATCTGGGCGTGCCACTGCTGCTGGCTTTGTTCCCGCGCGCCTATCTGGACCCCAATCGCGAACCGTTCGAATTCGATCCGACCATGTTCGAAGGGGCACTGCCCTCCTATGTCAACAGCCGCAGCCCGCGTGTGGCGGCGGGACTGGGCACCATCCCGCGTGTGGTGGCCAGCGGGGAGGAGATTTATGCCAGGCGCCTGCGATTCGCCGAGGCCGTGGATCGGGTCGACCGCTGCTACTACCCTTATCACGCCGCCCTGCGCGGCCTGATCGATCAGACGCGGGCAGCCTTTGGCTATTGCATTCTGGTGGACTGCCATTCCATGCCCTCCATCGGTCTGCCGCCGGAGGCTGCGGCCAGCGGGTCGTTGGACATGGTGCTGGGCGATTGCTTCGGCAGCGCCTGCCATGCCACCGTGACGGGTGCGGCGGAAGATGTGCTGACCGATCTGGGCTATGTCGTGGGCCGCAACGCACCCTATGCCGGTGGATACACCACCCGCCATTATGGCCGGCCCGGTGATGGCGTGCATGCACTGCAGATTGAACTGAACCGCTCCCTCTATATGGATGAGGTCGCCTTGGCACGCCGTTCCTATCTTCCCACCCTGGCGGCCCATATGTGCCAGCTGGTGATCCAGCTTGCGGCCGTCTCCGCCGACAAGCTGCGCCCGCGCACGCGCTGAGTTTGGAGAGGCAGACAGGGATGAACATCCGTACCGGCACAGCCGCCGACGCCGCCGCCATCGCCGCCATCTATGCCCCGCATGTCAGTGAAGGGACGGCCAGTTACGAAAGCGTGCCACCCGATGCCGGCGAGATGGCCATGCGCATGGCCGCCATTCAGGCCCAAGGCTTCCCCTATCTGGTGGCGGAGCGGCCTGGACAGATCCTGGGCTATGCCTATGGCAGTCCGTTCAGGTCACGGCCCGGTTATCGCTTCACGGTAGAGAATTCAATTTATGTGGCACCGGAGGCGCAGGGAGCCGGGGTGGGCCGCGCCCTGCTGAAATCCCTGATCGACCAGTGCACCCGCGCCGGATATCGCCGCATGGTGGCCGTCATCGGCGATGGCAGCAACGAGGGTTCGGTTGGGCTGCACCGGGCATTGGGCTTTGAACTGGCCGGAACTATTCCCGGCTTGGGCGTGAAGCACGGGCGCTGGCTGGACTGGGTCATGATGGTCCGGCCACTCGGAGACCCACAGGCGCCGCCACCGGGCCCCAATGAACATCCAGGCCTGCCACCGGCCCTGTGACAAACCGGATTTCCATTCCGGATTTCCATTCTGACCAAAAGGATAGGTTGGCGATGGCGGTCACGCGGCCCTATGCCTGATAGGTTGTTCGGGGGCGAGGACCGGCGCGATGGCACCGGGCACGAAGGGGAACCTGTCCGGCATGGGTAAGGAACGTACGTGGATACGTTGGGTTCTGGCGGCGCTCGCCGTGCTGCTGACCGCCGGCCTGTGGTTCCAATTCCGGACCCCTGTGCCGCAGCAGCATCTCAGCATCGCGGAAAGCCGGCAGATGATGTCGGCCCTGATCTTCGTGGCCCAGGCCGAAGGCTATTTCGCCGATGAGGGGCTGACGGTGCAAATGGTTCCCGTCGCCAATGGCAAAGCGGCGATGGAAACGCTGCTGGACGGCAAGGCGGATCTGGCCCTGTCGTCCGATGTGCCGGCCTCCAACGCCATGATCGCCAGTCGGCCCATCCGCATCATCTCTACGGTTCAGACCTCGGACCGCGATGTGGTGGTGGCCTCGCCCATGGGCAGCGGGCTGAACCGGCCGGAGGCACTGGCCGGCAAGCGCATCGGATATTCGCCCGACACCAACTCCCAATATTTTCTGGATCTCTTGCTGCTGCAGGCCGGGGTGCGCGATCAGGTGACGCTGGTTCCCTTTGAAAGCGGAGAGATCATGGCGGCCATGGCGCGCGGAGAGATCGATGCCGCCTCCGTCTGGACCACGGTCCGCGTCGTCGCCGCCCCCTTGTTTCCACAAGGTATGGAAATCCTGACGGCGCCCGGCCTTTATACCGGCAGTTGGGTATTGTCGGCACGTGGAGATGTGGTGGACGCAAAGCATGATGCGCTTGTGCGTTTCGTGCGCGCCTTGCTGGCTGCGGAATGGTCGATCCTGCGCGACCGGGAAAAGGCCATCCCCGTGGTCGCCGCCGCCACCGGCATTGACGAAGCCCTGGTCCGGCGACATTGGGAAAACTATGGTTTCACCCTGAGGCTGGATCAGGCATTACTGCTGTCCATCGAAGGCCATGTCCACCGTGCTGGCGGCAATCCGGGACCGGAAATGCTGGGATATCTGCAAAGCGACATTCTGCGGGCTGTAGATCCGACGCGGGTCACGGTTCTGGACTGACAGAATGAGCATCCGGCGGCGGATCACCACGACCCTGGTCTTCGCAGCGCTGGCCGTCAGCGTTTCCACAGCGTCGGCCATCTGGTCCTGGAAATGGATGGGCATCTACACGGCACGGGTGACCGAGGCGCAGACCGTGGTGCGCAGCGTGTTCGAATTGAGCCTGCTGGTCCATGATTTCGGGGACAAGGGCAGCGAGCGCGCCCTGTTCCAGTGGCAGCGCCAGCACGAACGGCTGACCGGTGAACTGGCGCGCATGCTGGTCGAACTGACCGATCCGGCTGATCAGGCATTGCTGCGCCGCCTTTCCGCCGACAATGCCCTGATGCCCGACGGGATGACCCGGCTGGCGCAGGCACGTCTCACCCCCGACGCGGCCCGCATCGCGCAGGATACGCTCCAACTGCGATACAATGTGATGGCGTCGGACGCGGACCGTCTGGCGGCGCAGGCCAATGAGCGGGTCTATGCGCGCGGACGGTTGCTGTTGGTGTTGCAGGTGCTGCCGCTGCTGCTGCTGGCCATGACTGTCGCCGCCGCCATGGCGGCCAGCCAGCGCGTGATCAGGGGCCTGAACCGCATCGCGGACGGTATGGCCACGATCGGCCAGGGCCGGTTCGATCACCGCCTGGAGGTGACGGGCAAGGACGAGTTTGCGGTGCTGTCATCGGGCGTCAACCACATGGCCGAACAGCTTCAGACCCTTTACGCCGATATTGCGGGCAAGGTGGAGGCGCTGTCCGTCGCCAAGGTGCAGGCCGAAGCGGCGGAGCGTGCCAAAAGTGCCTTCCTGGCCAATATGAGCCATGAAATCCGCACACCCCTTAACGCCATCATCGGCTTTGCCGATCTGCTGCGTGATGAACAGGCGCCGGTGGCGGAGCGCGAGAAATGGCTGTCCTTGCAGATGGAGGCCTCACGCGCCCTGGTCGCCATCGTTGACGACATCCTGGACCTGTCGAAGATCGAGGCGGGCCGGCTTGAGCTGGAGATGGGGGCGCTTGATCCTGCGGCACTGGCCGAAAGCTGTGTCGCCCTGCTCACACCGCGCGCCGCCGACAAGGGCCTATCGATCCGGACGGAGATTTCCGACGATCTGCCGCAATGGGTGCTGGGTGATGCAGCACGGCTGCGGCAAGTGCTGCTGAACCTTCTGTCCAATGCCGTGAAATTCACCGCGAACGGCCAGGTCGTCATGTCGGTGACGCGGACCGGTGTGCAGATGCGGTTCACGGTGACCGATACCGGCATGGGTATTCCAGCCGACCGCCTGAAGCATCTGTTCATGCCCTTTACACAGCTGGACGCGTCGGTTACCCGCCGGTTCGGCGGAACCGGCCTGGGCCTTGCCATCACCCGGCGTCTGGTGGAAGCGATGCAGGGCCAGATCACGGTGGAAAGCCAGCCCGGCGCCGGCAGCCGGTTCGAGGTCACCCTGCCCCTGGCCATCGCCATGCCCCCACCGCCGGAGCCGGGCCCAGCCGCCGCCCTGGCGGCCCTGCCCTCCTACCGGCCCTTGTCGATCCTGCTGGTCGAAGATGTCTTCGCCAACCAGATGCTGGTCCGCACCATCCTGGAGAAGGCGGGACACAAGGTCACGGTGGTGGAGAACGGGGCGGAGGCGGTGCGAAGCGTGGCGCAGGCAGGAAACGTCTACGATCTGGTCCTGATGGATGTGCAGATGCCGATCATGGACGGGATGGAGGCCACGCGGCGCATTCGGCAGGCGGGCCACACCTTACCCATCCTGGCCCTGACCGCCAATGTCCTGCGGGAAGAGCGGGAGGCCTGCCTGGAGGCCGGGATGAACGGCCATATCGCCAAGCCCGTCACCCCGCAGGCCCTCAATCAGGCCATCGCCGATATTGCGGGCTTCCGCCTGACGGAGATGGAGCGGGCACCTGTACCGCCCACCCACGCGACGCAGGAGGATACAGAGCCGGCGTTGGATCGGTCGATCCTGGATAATCTGTTGCTGGTCGTGGGCGACGATATCGGGGTGCAGCTGCTGAACGATGCGCTGACATCCTTTCAGGCGCGGGTGGACACGATCATGGCGGCAGGTGATGACCTGCACCGGATTGAACGGGAAGCCCATTCCCTGGTTTCAGCGGCGGGCAATCTGGGTTTCATGCCGCTGTCACGGCATTGCCGGGCCCTGATGATCGCCGCTGATGCCGGCGAAAGGGCGGAGGTCGCGCGCCTGACCGCCCCGCTGCCCGGCCTGTGCCACGCGGTAATTGTGCAGGGAAAGCGGGTGGTGGAACAGTTAGCCGCAGGTTAAGCCGACGCCTGCCCCCCACTATCGCCGGAAATCGGCCAGCGACCGCCGGGCCGCATGTTCCGGCACCTCGACCCAATCGCCGATCAGGTCGCCGGACAGGAAATTGATCCCCGCATCCTCACAAAGCCGTTCCATGGCCAGACTGTCGATGCCTTCAACCGAGGTCGATAGCCGGTTCTTGGCGGCCACCGCACCAAAGCGCAGCAATTCAGCGCGGGCCCGTTCCGCCGACAGACCCGGCGGCAGAAGCACGGATGCCACCCGCGCACCGGCGGCCACAAGGGTGGGGAGATCGTTGCTGAACGGGTCCACCACCACCATGGTGGTGCGGCCATAGGGACGTAGCGTTCCCACCATCTCTGCCAGACGCCCCGTGGGCACACCCGGCGGCACGCCATAAAGATGGTAGGTCATGAAGGCGCGCATATGGGCCGGGATGGCCTGCAAGGTCGCCACCATTTCCCGCCGCCGGCCCAGCACGGCCAGACTTTCGAAATGCACCGGGACCGACAGGAAAAAGCGGAAGCGGTTCTCATACAGTTCCAGTGCGGTTGCAACCGCCTCCCGGATCAGATGCAGATCCATGGCCAGGATCTGCTGCGGATCTTCCGGGTCCTCCAGGCAATCATAGGCCCAGAGCGGGCTGCGGCCCGGCCGGGTGCGGCAGGTGCGGGCGATAAAGACGGAGACGACCTGCCGCTGCACATCCCAGACGGGGCGATAGCGGACCTCCAGCGGCCCCGGCTTCTCCACCATACCGGGACGATCCCCCACGTTGCGGTCGAAGGCGGCATTGCCGATCGCATCGGCCCTCGCCAGACTTGCCGCCGCATCATCCAGCATCTCCTTGAGGCTGGCCGGTACCAGCATGATGTCCGACCCGATCTCATGCACGGCGGTGCGAACCGTGATGGAGGCGGTATCCGCCTCCCCCAGCAGCAGAACCTGCAGCTCCTCCACCACCTTGGCGCAGATCAGGCGGGCCTGCTCGGGTCCCAGCTTTGCGAAGACCACGACATAGGCTTCCGCCCCGTGGCGGAACCAGGTGTCCTGGGGCGCCATATACTGGTCCAGCAGGCGGGAGGTAAGAAGATGCACCCGGTCAGCCACCGGTTCCCAGCGGCCACCCAGCCGGTCGCGCAGGCTTTCCAGCCCCATCAGATGGATGCTGCCCGTCTGCGTCGGGTCACGCCGGGCAAATATCCGGCGCAGGGCGGCGGCGGCATTATCATCTGCCAGCGGCGGCGCGTTGCCATCCATTTGTTTACAAGAGGAAACCGCGCGCACGGGCCTGTCGGTGCGGGATGTGGCGCGCGTTGCGCCTTCGCCGCGAATAGAATCCCACATCCTCCCAACCAGCCTGAGCATGGGAAGCCGCCTTTCCGTGTATGAGGATGTACTGATCCTACACGCGGCTGGTTGCCATGGGGAAACGCAAAGGGTTATATGACCAACTTTTAGTCCGATAAACCACCGCGCAGATTGACGCCCTGACGCACGAAATCGGTACGGGACCGGCGGACGACATGTTCGGGCACATCCACCCAGCCGCCAATCAGATCACCCGACAGGAAACGGACCCCCGCTTCCTCGCACTGATCCTCCATGGCCAGACTGTCCACCCCCTCCACCGCCGGCATCAGACGGTGGCGCATGGCCTGCGTAGCAAAGCGCACGACCTCGGGTGCCCACCGTTCAACCGATGCACCGGGCGGTAGGGTCAGGTTGACGACGCGAATGCCCGCCGCCTCTGCCACCGACACATCGGATGTGGGGCTGGCCACCTCCATCATCACGGTTCGGCCAAATGGCTTCAGAGCGGATACCAGTTCCGATAGCCGCCCCGTCGGCACCCCGTCCGGCACCGCCCACAAATGGAAGGTGGTGAAGGGCAACAGGTTGCGGGGAATGCTGCGCAGCACCGCCATCACCTCCTGTCGGCGGGCGGTGACGGCCAGGCTTTCGAAATGCAGGGGCAAGGACAGGAAGAAGCGGAACCGGTTCTCATAGAGTTCCAGCGCCGTCTCAATCGCTTCACGCGCCACATGCAGGTCGAGCGCCAGGATGCCGGCCATATCCTCCGGATCATCCAGGCAATCATAGCCCCACAGCGGTGTGCGGCCTGCCCGTTCGCGGCAGCAACGCGCCATGTAAAGGGACAGAACCTGCTTCTGCACATCCCAGACGGGGCGGTAACGCACCTGCGGCGGACCGGCCCGTGCCATCAGGGGCACCCGGAAACCTTCCGGTCGCACCGCGATGGGGCCAGCCAGGGCGGCATCGGCAATTGCCTCTTTGCGTACAGCGGACAACATGTCCTTCAGGCTGGTCGGCACCAGAAGCACATCCGACCCGATCTCCCGCATGGCGGTATGGACACGGATGTTTTCCGTGTCGGCATGGCCCAGAAGGACGCGCTGCAATTCCTCCATCACCTTGGCACAGATCAGGCGGGCCTGTTCGGCACCCAACTGTGCGAAGACGACGACATAGGCCTCTTCCCCGTGACGGAACCAGGCATCATGCGGCGTCAAATGCTGGTCCAGCAGTTTGGCCGTGAGTTGATGCACACGCGCCGCCACGGCGGGCCAGCGCGGGCCCAACTCTTCATGCAGGCCGCCCAGGCCCAGAAGGTGGATGCTGCCCGCCTGTGTGGGGTCGCGGCGGTCGAAGATGCGGCGCAGCTTGGCCGACAGTTCGGGATCATGGCCATCGGCCATGTCGGGCGGCGGCGGGGGCACGGCATCCGCCGCCGGTTCGGTCGCGGCCAGCGGCATGGAGGGGCGCGGACGTTGATATCGCGGGCGTGGCTGCACCACGGTTTCAGGCGTCTGCCCGCCGCCACCGAACAGGCCCTTGAAGATGGAAGCCATGAAATTGCGCATCGGCAGGCACCCCATCGCGACATGATATCCGCATCCTCCATGTTCGCCTGTTCTGCAAACAGGTCAAGCTGACCTTCTGATTGTCCGAAAGGAATACGAGTCCTGATTTGGATCAATGCGGCCAACCAACCATTCAGGCATGTAAGGGCCAGGAAGAACGCATTCCGTCGTATGGAAAAGGATGGAAACGCCATGATAGACGCCGACGCGGCACCGGGCCGCCCCCGGCCCAGCCTGACGGGTATCGCGCGCCCGTTCCAGGATGACGAGATCATCGTCACAAAGACAGACAAGGGCGGGCGCATCACCTATGCCAACCGCACCTTCCTGCGCGTGGCCGCCCTGTCGGAGGATCAGGCCCTGGGCAAGCCCCACAACCTGATCCGCCATCCGGACATGCCGCGTGTGGTGTTCAAGCTGCTGTGGGACACGCTGGGCGCGGGGAATGAAATCTTCGCCTATGTGCTGAACCGGGCCGTGAATGGCGACCATTACTGGGTCTTCGCCCATGTCACGCCATCACGCGACACCGGCGGCAACATCATAGGCTATCATTCCAGCCGCCGGACCGCCGACCAGCGCATCGTCAACGACATCATCAGCCCCCTCTACAAACAGCTTCTGGCCGAAGAGGCCAAGCATAGCCGCATCCGTGAAGGCATGGCGGCCAGTGAAGCAATGTTGATGGGCCTACTGCGGGACCGGGGTGTGAGCTATGAGCAACTCATCTTCTCTCTTTAAGGCCCGTCTGACGGGTATCGCGGTCCTGATCGGATCGGTCGTCGATCTGGCTGGCAATGCGCTGGGTTGGCACGCCATCGCCATGGGCGGCGGGGTCATCACCCTGCTGGCGGCCCTGGCCAGTTTCTATTATCTGGCCCGCGTGGACCAGGTGCTGGATGGGGCGGGCCAGGTTCTGGAACGGCTGGCGCGCGGTGATTATGAGGCGCGGGTCATCGGTATCAAGGAAGGCGGCCCGCTGGGTGAGTTGCTGCACCGGATCAACGATGTCACCGACCGGGCCGACGCCTTCGTGCGGGAGGCCACGGCCTCGCTTCAGGCCATCACCAACCAGAACTATCATCGCCGTGTGGTGGAAAAGGGCATGCTGGGCACCTTCCTGGTGGGCAGCCGCGCCATCAACGAAGCCAACAACGCCATGACGGACAAGGTCACAGGCTTCCGCCGCATTGCCGATGCGTTCGAGAATACGGTGAAGTCCGTGGCCGATGATCTGTCGGCATCGGCCCGCGAGATGCAGGGCGCCGCCAATACCATGACCCATGCGGCGGAAGGCACCAACCATGAGAGCATGGCAGTGGCCAGTGCCGCCGAACAGGCCAGCTCCAATGTGCAGACGGTCGCCGCCGCCGCCGAGGAGCTGAGCGCCGCCATCCGGTCGATCACCGAGCAGGTGGACCGGTCGCGTGACATCACCAACGCCGCCGTGGGCCGGGCACGGGCCGCCAATGACCGCGTCGCCACCCTGTCCGCCGCCGCGATCCGCATTGGCGAGGTGGTGGGCCTGATCCAGGAGATCGCGGCGCAGACCAACCTGCTGGCGCTCAACGCCACCATCGAGGCGGCGCGGGCGGGAGAGGCCGGCAAGGGCTTTGCCGTGGTCGCGTCGGAGGTCAAGAACCTGGCCGGACAGACAGCGCGCGCGACGGAGGATATCCAGACCCAGGTCGCCGATATCCAGGCCGCAACGCAATCCGCCGTGGACAGTATCAGTGAGATCACCCAAGTGATCGCCGATGTGAATGGCACGACGGTCAATATCGCCGGCGCCGTTGATGAACAGGGCGCTGCCACGGCGGAGATCGCCCGCAATGTCGAACAGGCGGCGGTGGGCACACGGTCGGTGTCGGAACGCATCGCACAGGTGACGCGCGCCGCGTCGGAAACGGGTGCCGCCTCCACCCAGGTGCTGGGTTCGGCAGAACGTCTGTCACACCGGTCGGAGCAGTTGGGACAGGCCATGGGCGACTTCCTGACGGCCCTGCGCAAGGTGATCTGAGGAAACTTTCATAGAGCTGTTTTCAAACAGCTCCGGCGGCGACTGCCGCCGCGCCGCCCATGCGGCGTAAGCCAAGCTGCGGATGCAGCGCCGGCATTGAGGCATACGAAAGCCTAGAGCGTATTTCCGATGACCGGAAACACGCCCTAGGCTGGAAAATCATGCGGTTTCCGGGCGAATGGGGTTTGATCTTTTTCAGATGCGACACCAGATGAAGGCGACCTGCATGAACGGGAGGTCTGCCATGTCGCTTCGTCTTACCCGCCGCACATTCCTGAACAGCACCGCTGCCCTGGCCGGTGCCGGGATTGTGGCTCCGCTTCTGTCGCTGCCCGCCTTTGCAGCACCCGTCACGGGACAGGCCGCACCCGCCTTCACGGGCACGAATGTGGATGGCAAACCCATCTCGCTGGCCGATTACAAGGGCAAGCTGGTGATCCTGGAATGGACCAACCATGGCTGTCCCTTCGTCCGCAAACATTATGATTCCGGCAACATGCAGACCATCCAGGCAGAGGCGACGAAGGCTGGCGCCGTCTGGCTGACCATCATCAGTTCCGCCCCCGGTGAGCAGGGCCATGTCAGCCCGGTTGACGCCAAGGCCCGTGCCGCGTCGGAGAAATGGGCGGCCAGCACCACCATCCTGGACCCCAGCGGGGCCATTGGCCGCGCCTATGCCGCCAAGACCACGCCGCATATGTTCATCATCGGTACCGACGGCACCCTGCTCTATGACGGTGCCATCGATGATAAGCCGACGGCGGACAAGGCCGACATCCCCGGCTCGCGGAATTATGTGCGTGCTGCCCTGGCAGAGATCGCGGCGGGCAAACCCGTCAGCACGGCATCGACCCGCGCCTATGGCTGTGCGGTGAAATACGCCAAGACCAGTGCCTGACACGACAAAGCCGCCAACATTTGTTAGGCGGCTTCCTAATCAGTCTACCATACAGGTAATTTCACTACATTCTGGGCAGAAAAAAAGGCCGTGGCATTGCCACGGCCTGAGTTTAGGGAGGAAACGCCCAAGAAGTGCGTTACGACAGAGGGCATAGGGCCGTGTCGCGAGACAGACTATGCGCGCCTGAAATCTATTGTGCAAGTGCAAAATCGTACGGGCGCCATGCGGTCAGGTTCTATCTTGATCAAGGCAAACAGCGACTTATCCGACACCCGACCAAAGTCTAATCCTGTTGCAGCGCAACACGAACCGCGCTTCATGTTGAAAAGGGCACGGTCGGCCTATTTTTTGGGCTGAATGAACGCAGAGCGGGCAAGCGAAATGGTTGCCGGACAGAACGACTTGTAATGGCGATACCGACGCACAAGGGCGCTATAGCCCAAAAATGGAAAAGGGCGCCGACTCATGGCCGACGCCCCCCAACATTGTTCGTGATTTGACGGATCAGTGCGCGGTCTCGCCACCTGTCTGGACGATGACCCCGTACCAACCAAGGCCGCGATAGGTCTCATATCCCGGCGTCAGGGCGAATCCGACCAGCCGCCCGAACCTGTCCACATAATGGCCCATGGGACGACCCTGCGTCTCCAGGGGGAAGGTTTCAGTCAGTTGTCCGCGCCCATCAGAGGAGGCGATGATGCGGCCAGCGGCATCAACCAGCAGGCAACGGGTGCTGGCTTCCTCGGCGCGGTCGAGACGTACGCCGGTGGTGACGGCGCGGGCCTGCGGTTCCCAGTCGAAGAAGATGCCCATGGCACCGATCACATCCCCATCCACGGCTCCATCGCGGCGCACGGCGGTGGAGTATGTGGCGACCGTTCGGCCATCCAGGGCGTCATTGCTGGTAACATCGACGACCACGAAATCGGAACCGTCACGGGTGTTCAGCGCCTGACGAAACCACGGCTCGTTGGCGACATTGGTGCCGATGGCCTGTGGGAAGCGGCGCGGGCGGCCCGTAGCGATGACGCGTCCGTTTCGGTCTGCCACCCAGAGATCGAGATAGACCGTATAGCTGTCCAGGATGACGCCCAGACGGGATGAGGCAAAGGCTGTCGCGTCTGCCGATGGCGTAGCCAGACAATCCACCACGGCCTTGTCGGTCGCCCACCAGCGCACATCGCAGGAGCGCTCATAGAGATTGCGATCAATGATCTCGATCATGTTCAGGGCCAGATCGGCCAGCCGCTGCCCCCGGAAGCGGACCATCAGGTCCTCACCCACCGTCGCCATGCGATCAACCAGCTGCCCAATTTCTGTGCGCAACTCGCTGGCGACGACGCTGACCTGCCGGGAAATGGAGTTCACTTCATTGGCCACCACCGCGAAGCCACGTCCGGCATCGCCCGCGCGCCCCGCCTCAATCAACGCGTTGAAGGCCAGCATCTTGGTTGTACGGTTGATGTCTTCAATGGCGGAAACCTTCTGGCTCGCCACGTCCAACACATTGCGGGTGAGGTCGATCAGGCTGTTATCCATGGGGTCTGCCTTTGTCATGCGCTAACAATCCATATGACAAAAAGCAATTTGCGTGCCCTTCCCTTAGGGAAACCTAAGCCTTTGAGATGTCAAAGAAGTTATCTTACGGTGATACGGTACGATTGTTTCTAATGCCTATATATTGGGCATTTCAGCAGAAAATGCCGTAGCCTATGGCGGTTACAATTGAAACAAATGGGTTTTTGTCCGGCAAAACGGCATTTTTGAATTTTGCCAGTCCGGAAACAAAACTGAAACCTGTTATGCCCCAAATGCATATCCCGATACGGATAAGGCATAAGACCTATCGGGGTCTGGTCAGGGCGGCCTCGTGGCGGCCCGGAGAAGGCAACGTGACGGGTCGGCCAGGAGACCAAGGGGCGATAAGGTCCCCCGACCGGCCCGTCACCCAGCATGTCCGGTTTTGGGGCAGCCGGACTGCTGGCGCCTTAGCCGTCGATGCTGGATGGGGCACGGCATCAACGGTATCAGGTTCGGAAGGACCCAGGGGACGGTAGGGAACCGTCCCCTGGGTTCTTTGTCCGGGACCGAAGACAGGGGCGATGCTCCGGCCTCGAACGAGTCCAGTAATCCTGAAACAGCGAGTTTATGTCAAGCGATTTTGTAATGAGCGAGTTTGAAATTTTGCTGCTTGCTCCTGTGGACTGGAAATGCGATTTTCCGGGCAGGAAGTCTGGAGTATCCGCTTATGGCCGCAGCAGCGACCCCACGCGCCAAACCGCGTGGTGAGGAAAGTGAAAAGACGAAACTGACCCGGCAGATGCGCCGGGACGCCGGTCGCTGGCTCAGCGCGCAGCGCGAGAAGGCTGGTGTGACCCAGGCGCAGGTTGCCGATCATGTCGGCTATCGTTACTACACCTTCGTCAGTCAGGTCGAAGGCGGCCATGGCCGCGTTCCTTCCGAACATTTCGAACTGTGGGCCCAGGCGATCAGCGTGGACCCGCAGGCGTTTGCAAAGAAGCTGCTGGGTTTCTATGAACCGGAAATCCACCGCCTGCTGTTTCCGATTGCAGAGTAAACAGAATCAAAGGGCTTGAGGCGGGTGCCAGGGCTTGGGGCCAATGGCACCGTTAATCAAGGGGGGCACATTTGGGCGACGTGCTGCGGTTCATGCGGGCCGTGACGCAAACCGGCTACTGGACCAACCAGGAGAAGGCGGAGCTTTTCCGCCTGGCAGAGGATTTGTCTGCCCATGGTTCGGGGATCGAAACGGCAACCGGCATCAGCGACACTGGCGACCCCTGGTTCATTGTCTATGAGGCGGAAACCGGCGACGTGTTGGTGCATGTCGCGCGCATCGCCGGCAAGTTCGTCGTCCATGACATGTCGGGCGATCTGCTGCTGGAGGGCGACGATCTGCGTCGTCTGGTCAACCGCACGTCCGGCGTGGAAGCGGCAGAGGCAGCGAACGGCAATTACAATAATGTGGTCGTTCTGGCGGCCCTGGCCCTGGTCGTCGATTTCTTCCTGAACACGGAAAAGGCGCAGGCCGCATCGCAGGAAGAGCCGGAAATGCCGCTGGCTTTGGCAGCGGCGGCTATTGCGGTGCATACCCATATCGACCTGCCCCCGCCCGAGCCGGCAACCACAGACAAGGCGGCAGCCGACAGGTCGCATGGACAAGGACAATGGTCCGCCCTGCCCGTGGTTGGCGAAAGCATGATCCTGACGACCGCAGACCGGGCGGGACGCAGCGCCACGGACAGCCTGTCCAGCCAACCCTCCGCCACCAGGACAGAGGGAGTGGCGCATCTGGCCGCCCTGCCCTTCCCGTCGCCGGATACCGCACCGGTATCGCTGACCGGGACGGATGGGGACGATGTGCTGACCGGCGGGGCGGGCAACGACACGCTGGTGGGCGGGGCCGGCAATGACCTGCTGATCGGCGGTGACGGAAATGATCTACTGATCGGCGGCACCGGCAACGACACGCTGGTCGGCGGCAATGGCCATGATACGCTGAAAGGTGGCGACGGTAACGATACGCTGGTGGTTGACAGCCAGGACGTCGCCGAAGGCGGCGCGGGCGCCGACCGCTTCATCATCACCGACAATCTGGTCGGCCACTGGGTCGCGCTGAAACAGGCCGGTGAGGCCGTGCCGTTCATCAACAGCATTCAGGATTTCAAGCTGGTCGAAGGCGACAGCCTGAATTTCGCGGCGGGGCGCTGGCAGGTATCGGTTCAGGTCCTGGCGCCGGGCGGCGGACAGAAGCCGGACCCGGCGCCGGGTCCCGAGAGCAAGGGCGGTGACGACAAGGGCGTCATCGACAATGGTCAGGATGGCGATGGCGGCAACCGTCTGGTTGATACCGGCCCCGCACATCCGACAGTCCCGACGGAGAATGACAAAGGCACTGAAGGTGCCGGCGGTGGTGGCGACTTCGGAATCACATCCGGCGGCGATGGCCATACCAGCTTCGTCCCTCCCGGCAACAGCCTGCTGCCCAGCGGCAATGGCGGGGATGGCGGTTTCACCGAGATTGAGCTGGATACGGACGGCGACGGCGTGATCGACATGATCCTGCGGGTGCGGGCCGCCATGTCGGATGACCGCGCGGATAATACCGGCGATCTCACCTCCGCCGACCATATGACCATCACCGGTATCGAACCGGGTGTCGATAGCGGCTATTGGGGTTGAACGCCCGCGTCGGCAGTCAATAATACCAACCGGTTGCGGCGGGCCGGGTTCGTCCCATTCTGACCAATGGGTCGTATATGCCCGGCCCGCCGCCCGGCCGTCATCCGTGGATCAGACGTCGTGACGGCCGGACCCTTCCCATGATGCGACCAACCATCAGGTCAGGCCGCATCATCGGATCAGATCCAGCCGGCGTTGAAGCCGTCCAGCAGGGCGCCGGTCAGCGTCGACGGATCAACCATCAGACGGCCGCCTTCGATACCGTCCACCGACACCGGCTCCGTGGCGCCCAACGACAGTTCGAAAATCGACCCGTCCAGCAGCGTCAGGCTGACGACACCGTCCAGAACGCTGAAAGACTGGAAGCCGAAGCCGGCCAACTGCACGAACTCTTCCGGCAGCAGCGCGTTCCAGTCCAGGGCACCGAAGTTGAACTCGCCCAGGGTGATGGAGCTGACGGCGCTGAAGTCGAAATCGACCGGCAGGATATTGAAAACGCCATCGCCCGGCATCGGGAACGGCAGAATGGTGAAGACGCCGTCATCCGTGGGCAGCGGATAGGGCAGGATCGTCATCTGACCATCTTCAACCGGCATGATGGTGACCACACCATCATCACCCGGCATGGGGAACGGCAGAATCTTTATCTCACCGCCGATGACCGGCAGGGAGGTGATGGTCACTTCACCGGCGGGCGGCAGACCCGCATTATCAGCAACAAACATCTCTTTTTCTCCTGAGGAATGCGAAGCACCACATCGGCGGGAAGGGTCCCGTCCGTGGCCGTCGCGATGTACAGTAATCTTGAAACTTGAATTTACAGTCAAGCGATTTTGAAACTATGCTATTTGAAATTCAATCTTGCGCATACAACAGGCTTGTGCCAGCGTTGACGGCAGTGGAGCGTGGAGGCGGTGATGATCACGGAACCCGAACAGCGGACGAAAACCCGCCCGGCGGACAATCCGAAAGCCAAGCAGACCAAGGAGATGCGCAAGCAGGCCGGCAAATGGCTGTCGGCACGGCGCGAGGCGGCGGGCATCACCCAGGCGCAGTTGGCCGAACAGGTTGGCTATCGCTACTACACCTTCGTCAGCCAGGTGGAGGGCGGCCATGGCCGCGTTCCGTCCGAGCATTTTCAGCAATGGGCCGACTGTATCGGCGTTCCGCGGCAGGATTTCGCCAAGATGCTGCTGCGTTTTTATGAACCCGATATTTTCCGCCTGCTGTTTCCAAGCGATGTGACGGGCCGGGCCTAACAACGGTCGGTCAAAAGGGGGAGGAACCCTTGGGGGATGTGCTGAGTTTCATCCGGGCCGTGGCACGCACCGGACAATGGACGAACCAGGAAAAGGCCGAACTGTTCCGCCTGTCCGATGCATTGTCGGCGGATAATGTGGAGATCGAAACCGCGTCCGGCATCAGCGACGCCGGTGATCCCTGGTTCGTGATCTATCACGCGGGGACAGGCGACATTCTGGTGCATGTCGCCCGGATCGCAGGCAAGTTCATCGTGCACGAAATGTCACGCGACCTTCTGGTCGAAGGCGATGATCTGCGCCGCCTGCTGACCCGCGCCACGGGTCGCGGCGAGGATTCCTATGGTCAGGCGCAGAATGTCGTGGTGCTGGCCGCCCTGGCGATGGTCGTGGACTTCTATCTGTCCACTGAACCGGCCAGCGCGGCGGAAATGGCGGACGACCCTAATGTCATCGCCCCTGCCCTGCCCGCCCTGGCATTGCTGGCCGACACTGGCAACGATACACCGCCCGTCAGCATCATATCCCATGAAGGGGATAAGGATCGCTCACACGTTGTCCCCCTGCCACTGCTGATCAATAGCCGCACTCCAGAATCGGTTGCAAAGGAAGAGACCGCTTCTGCCATCGTGCAACCGGCGCCGCTGCCCATCCATCAGCCGGTTCAGATCATGCCAGCCGAACCGGTGCGGATCATCCAGACGGCTGACCTGACCCTCATCGGCGGTGCCGGCAATGATGTGCTGCACGGTGGTGCCGGCCATGACCTGTTGATTGGCGGCGATGGTGATGATCTGCTGATTGGCGGGGCTGGGAATGACACGCTGATCGGTGGGGCGGGCCGGGACACGCTGGTTGGTGGCGATGGTGACGACACCCTGATATTGGACCGCGATGATATTGCCGTCGGCGGCGCCGGTGCCGACAATTTCGTCATCACCGACGATGTCGTCAGCTCCTGGCTCAGCCTGTCAAATAACGGACAGCGCATCAATCTGGCCAACCAGATCCTGGATTTCCGGGCCGTGGAGGGCGACCGTCTGTCCTTCCAGACCGTGGACTGGATCGTGACAGTCATCAGCGGGGGCGAAAACATCGCCCTCCCGGAAGATGATGGCCGGATCAGCGGCACCAATGTGGAGATCGATCTGGACGGCGACGGCCAGATCGACAGCGTGCTGAACGTCCTGCCCGGCAGCAGCGTCAATGTTTCGACAGCCAGCAGCAGTGCCTTCGGCCTGTTCAATCTGCCGCATTCCAGCCTGATGGCCATCACGGCACAGCCAACTGCGCCCGTTGGCGCCACCGATACCGGCTTCTGGGGTTAATCAGCCCCACCCCGTTAGCCGGGAAAGCAAAGGCCCCGTCGCCCGGCGGGGCCTTTGTGCATTTCGAACCCCTTGAACACAAAACGGCGGGGGATCGCTCCCCCGCCGTTGCATGGATCAGCCGTGGGGCGGATCAGTAATGGATGGCGCGGCCATAGGCGGCCAGCACCGACTCGTGCATCATTTCCGACAGGGTCGGGTGCGGGAAGACGGTGTGCATGAATTCTGCTTCCGTCAGCTCCGCCGTCTTGCCGATGGTATAGCCCTGGATAAGTTCGGTCACTTCCGCACCGATCATGTGGGCGCCCAGCAACTCGCCGGTCTTGGCATCGAACACGGTCTTGACCAGACCTTCCGGCTCACCCAGCGCGATGGCCTTGCCATTGCCGATGAACGGGAAGCGGCCAACCTTGACCTCATGCCCGGCGGCCTTGGCCTTGGCTTCCGTCAGGCCGACGCTGGCGACCTGCGGGAAGGAATAGGTGCAGCCGGGGATGTTGGACTTGTCCATGGTATGGACATGCGGCAGGCCGGCAATCTTCTCAACGCAGATGATGCCTTCATGGCTGGCCTTGTGCGCCAGCCAGGGGGCACCGGCCACGTCGCCGATGGCATAGACGCCCGGCTCATCCGTGCGGCCATAGCCGTCATTGACGATATGGCCCCGGTCCAGCTTGACCTTGGTGTTTTCCAGGCCCAGCCCCTCGGTATTGGCGACGATGCCAACGGCAGAGATGATGCGGTCAACGGTGACCGTCTCCACCTTGCCGGCGACATCGATATGGGCCGTCACGCTGTCGGCATGGCGGTCCAGCTTGACCACCTTGGCGCCGGTCTTGATCTTGATGCCCTGCTTGGTGAAGGCCTTGGCGGCGAAGGCGCTGATTTCCTCGTCTTCCACCGGCAGGATGCGGTCCAGCACCTCCACCAGGGTCACGTCAACGCCCATGGCCTTATAGAAGCAGGCAAATTCCACACCGATGGCGCCGGTACCGATGACCAGCATGCTCTTCGGCGTGGCCGTCGGCACCATGGCTTCCTTGTAGGTCCAGACCAGCTTGCCATCGGGTTCCAGACCCGGCAGCACACGGGCGCGGGCACCGGTGGCGATGATGATGTGCTTAGCCGTGACGTCCGTCACCTTGCCATCCTTAGCGGTGACAGCGACCTTGGCCGCACCCAGCAGCTTGGCGGAACCGTCCAGGACGGTGACCTTGTTCTTCTTCAGCAGGCCCTTCACGCCGGCAGAAAGCTGGTTGGCGACCCCGCGCGAGCGCTTGACGATGGCTTCCACATCCAGCGTCACCTTACCCTCGACCTTGATGCCGTAGGACTGGGCATGCTCGATATAGTGCGCGATTTCGGCGGAGCGCAGCAGCGCCTTGGTCGGGATGCAGCCCCAGTTGAGGCAGATGCCGCCCAGATGCTCACGCTCCACCACGGCGGTCTTCATGCCCAACTGGGCCGCGCGGATGGCAGCGACATAGCCGCCGGGGCCGGCGCCGATGACGATGAGGTCGAAATTCTCGGCCATGATTTTGGTCCTTCATGTCAGGGGCGCTGAGGTCGGCAACAGGAGGCCTAAAGCCTCAACCATTACCCACCCCTCCTCCGTCATCCCGGCGAAAGCCGGGACCCAGGGGCCACAAGCCCAACGTTTCAGCAACTTTGATCGAAATATCCCTATCGTGGTGCCGCCGGCCCCTGGGTCCCGGCTTTCGCCGGGATGACGGTAGGGTACATTGTGAAAACGGGGTGAAAGCCATCAGCCCCCACCCCATTCTCATCACAGCATCAGAGTGATCGGGTCTTCGATCAGGCCCTTCAGCAGCTTCAGGAACTCCGCACCGACCGCACCGTCCACCGAACGGTGGTCGACGGTCAGGGTCAGGGACATGACGGTGGCGATGGCCAGCGCGTCGCCCTTGACCACGGGGCGCTTCTCACCCGCACCGACCGACAGGATACAGCTCTGCGGCGGGTTGATGATGGAGGTGAAGCTCTTGATGCCGAACATGCCCAGGTTGGACACGCTGAACGTGCCACCCTGGAATTCTTCCGGCTTCAGCTTGCCTTCCTTGGCCTTCTTCGCCAGTTCCTTGACATCCGCCGAGATGGCGGCAAGGCCCTTGCGGTCGGCATTCTTCACGATGGGGGTGATCAGACCGCCATCGGTGGAGACGGCGACGGAGACGTCGACATTCTCATACTGAAGAATGCCATCCTCGTGCCAGGACACGTTGGCCGCCGGGTACTTGGCCAGCGCCACGGCCACCGCCTTGACCACGAAATCATTGACGGAGATCTTCTCTCCCGACTTCGCGTTCAGTTCGGCGCGCAGCTTCAGCAGGTTGTCGATCTCGCAATCAACAGCCAGACCAAAGTGCGGGATGGTCTGCCAGGCTTCGGTCAGACGCTTGGCGATGGTCTTGCGCATGCCGCTGTTGGGCAGGACCTTGTACTTCATGCCCAGCTTGTCGGCGAGCGCCTTGGCGTCCACACCCTTCGGCGCGGCAGCCGCAGCCACCGGCGCCGGGGCGGCGACGGGAGCAGCGGCAACCGGGGCAGCAGCCGGTGCGGCGGCGGCCTTCGGCGCACCACCCTTCAAGGCGGCTTCCACATCGGCCTTCACCACGCGACCATGCGGACCGGTGCCGGCAACGCCGGACAGGTCCAGACCGCTTTGCGCCGCCATGCGGCGGGCCAGCGGGCTGGCGAACACGCGGTCACCATGGGCGGCGGCAGCAGGGGCCGCCACCGCAGCCGGGGCCGCAGCGGCCGCCGGAGCGGCAGAAGCAGCCGGGGCAGCGGCTGGTGCCGGGGCAGCAGCAGCAGCCTTGGGCGCGGCGGACAGGGCGGATGCATCCTCCCCATCCTCCAGGATGATGGCGATGCGGGTATTCACCGCCACGCCCTCGGTCCCTTCGGCCACCAGGATCTTGCCCAGCGTGCCCTCGTCCACGGCCTCCACTTCCATGGTGGCCTTGTCGGTTTCGATCTCGGCCAGCACGTCGCCGGACTTGACCTTGTCGCCTTCCTTTTTCACCCACTTCGCCAGCTTGCCTTCCGTCATGGTCGGCGACAGCGCGGGCATCAGGATATCAACGGGCATCTTGAGAGCCTCCCTTTGCCTTATTTACGGTAGGTGACGGATTTGACGGCGGCCACGACATCGTCAGGCTGCGGCAGGGCCAGCTTTTCAAGGTTGGCCGCGTAGGGCAGCGGCACATCCTTGGCGCAGACGCGGACCACCGGCGCATCCAGATAATCGAAGGCGTGTTCCATCATGACCGCGGCCATTTCGGAACCGATACCGGCGAAGGGCCAGCTTTCCTCGACCGAAACCAGACGGTTGGTCTTCTTCACGCTCTCGACGATGGTGTCGATATCCAGCGGACGGATGGAGCGCAGATTGATGACCTCGGCACTGATCCCCTCGGCGGCCAGCTTTTCGGCGGCGGCCAGGGCATGGCCGACACAGATGGAGTAGGCGACGATGGTCACGTCGGTACCGGCGCGTTCGATCTTCGCCTTGCCGATGGGCAGGATGAAGTCGGGATCGGTCGGAACCTCGAAGCTGTGACCATAGAGAATCTCATTCTCCAGGAACACGACCGGGTTCGGATCGCGGATGGCAGCGCGCATCAGGCCCTTGGCGTCGGCGGCGCTGTAAGGCGCCAGAACCTTCAGGCCCGGTACGTGGGCGTACCAGGAGGCGTAGCACTGGCTGTGCTGCGCGCCCACGCGGGCGGCGGCACCGTTGGGGCCACGGAACACGATGGGGCAGCCCATCTGACCGCCCGACATGTACAGCGTCTTGGCAGCCGAATTGATGATGTGGTCGATGGCCTGCATCGAGAAGTTCATGGTCATGAACTCCACAATCGGACGCAAGCCCCCGAATGCAGCACCCACGGCCAGACCGGCAAAACCATGTTCGGTGATCGGCGTGTCGATGACGCGCTTTTCACCGAATTCCTGCAAAAGGCCCTGGGAGATCTTATAGGCGCCCTGGTATTCGGCGACCTCTTCACCCATCAGCAACACGGTCTCGTCGCGGCGCATTTCGGCGGCCATGCCCTCACGCAGGGCCTCGCGCACCGTCATGGTCTGCGTCGACTTGTACCAGTGATCCTCATCCGACGCGGCGGGGACCGCCTTCGGGGCCGGAGCAGCCGCAACCGGGGCGGCGGCCACGGGGGCCGGGGCCGGTGCAGCGGCAGCGGGCGCCGGTGCAGCGGCAGCGGGCGCCGGTGCAGCAGCCGGGGCTGCGGCTTCGTCCTCGCCCCGGATGCTGGCGATGGGGGTGTTCACGGCGACATTCTCGGTACCCTCAGGCACCAGGATCTCGGTCAGCGTACCCTCATCGACGGCTTCCACTTCCATGGTGGCCTTGTCGGTCTCAATCTCGGCCAGCACGTCACCGCTCTTCACGGTGTCGCCTACCTTCTTCAGCCACTTGGCCAGCTTGCCTTCCGTCATGGTCGGCGACAGGGCCGGCATCAGAACCTGTACCATCTCTCAAATCCTCCGCTGCGGCCTGATCAGGCTTCGACCAGAACGTCCGTCCACAGTTCGGACGGATCGGGCTCGGGGCTGGTGGTGGCGAATTCGGCCGCGTCGGTGACGATATCCTTCACCTCGCGGTCGATCACCTTCAAGGCTTCCTCGTCGGTGACGCCCTGGTCCAGCAGCAGCTTCTTCAGATTGTCGATCGGATCGCTTTCCGACCGCATCTTGTTGACCTCTTCCTTGGTCCGGTACTTGGCCGGATCGGACATGGAATGGCCACGATAGCGGTAGGTCTTCATTTCCAGGATGACGGGGCCATTGCCGGCGCGGATATGGGCGATGGCCTTGTCAGCCGCCGCCTTCACCTCCAGCACGTCCATGCCGTTCACCTGATAGCCCGGAATGCCATAGGCACTGCCGCGCTCGAACAGCTCCCCGGCGGAGGCGCGGGCCTGGGCGGTGCCCATGGCGTACTTGTTGTTCTCGATGACGAACAGGGTCGGCAGCTTCCACAGCGCCGCCATGTTGAACGTCTCGTACACCTGGCCCTGGTTGATGGCGCCGTCGCCCATGTAGCAGGCGTTCAGGCCGCCATCGCCCAGATACTTGTGCGCAAAGCCCAGGCCGGCGCCGATCGGCACCTGCGCCGCAACGATGCCATGGCCGCCGTAGAAACGCTTCTCACGGCTGAACATGTGCATCGAGCCGCCCTTGCCCTTGGAATAACCACCGGCGCGGCCCGTCAGTTCGGCCATGACGCCCCGGCTTTCCATGCCGCAGGCCAGCATATGGCCGTGATCGCGGTAGGAGGTGATGACGCTGTCGCCCTCACGCATGGCGGCCTGGATACCGACGACAACGGCTTCCTGACCGATATAGAGGTGGCAGAAACCACCGATCAGGCCCATGCCGTACAGTTGCCCCGCCTTTTCTTCAAAACGGCGGATCAACAGCATTTCGCGGTAATAGCGGATAAGCTCGTCCTTGCTCGGCAAGGCCGGGGCCGCTTGGGCCGCTGTACGGGTGCTGCGGCGCTTGGTAACTGCCACGGGCTCCTCCCAGGGATGGGGGTTGCGGAATAGCGTGATCGCTGTGCGATGCGATAAGAGGTATCGCCACTATCCGCGGAGCGCAAGGAGTGTGCAGTGCAAAAGATTGTTTTACTTGAGAAAATCAGCGTTAACCTGATTTAGGCTAATTGCCTTGTTTTCAGCAACTTACCGACCTTGGTCGGGGTTGCCCTGCGTGGACTGCGTGGCAGAGCGTCGTGGAAGGAGGATTACCATATCGTCAGGGTGCGACTGGTTCAGGACGGCGCGCGCCCGCTCCTCCAGAAGGTCGGGGTCCAGATTGTCGGGGCGCAACAGGCTGGCCCGGCGCTCCATCTCCTCCCGCTCCCCACGCACCTGATCCAAGGTGGATTGTGCGCGCGCAACCTCGCTTTGCAGGTGCGTCAGGGCCACAAGGCCGCGATCACCATGCACCGTGTGATAGGCGAAATAGGCCACCACGGACACGCCGATCATCGGCCCGACAACCTGTCGGACAGTGCGGCCAAGGGCGGAGCGGAGGGTGCGGATCGTCGTCATGCGGGGATGGAATCACAGCCCGAGTCGCGCGGTCAATGACAAAGGTGGAAACGCGACGAAAAATCACGCTGAATCAGATGGGTATAGCCGAAAGGGTTAGGAACAGAAGATACACCAAACGAAAAAGGGCGGCCCCGTGGGACCGCCCTTTCGCAACTCTGCAACCGACTATCGATCAGCCGCGCTTCAGCGCCGAACGGCCCGGATAGACGGACGCGACGCCCAGGCCTTCCTCGATGCGGATCAACTGGTTGTACTTGGCAATCCGGTCCGAACGGGAGAGCGACCCGGTCTTGATCTGGCCGCAGTTGGTGGCGACGGCCAGGTCGGCGATGGTGCTGTCCTCGGTCTCGCCCGAACGGTGCGACAGGACGGCGGTGTAGCCGGCATTCTGCGCAATGCGGACGGCTTCCAGCGTCTCCGTCAGGGTGCCGATCTGGTTGACCTTCACCAGGATGGAGTTGCCCACGCCCTTCTTGATGCCGTCGGACAGGCGAACCGGGTTGGTGACGAACAGGTCGTCGCCCACCAGCTGCACCTTGCCGCCGATGGCGTCGGTCAGCAGCTTCCAGCCTTCCCAATCATCCTCGGCCATGCCGTCTTCGATGGAGACAATCGGGTACTTCGACACCAGATCGGCCCAGTAGGCGACCATTTCCGCCGGGGTCAGGCTCTTGCCCTCGCCTTCCAGCTCATACTTGCCGTTCTTGAAGAACTCGGTCGAGGCGGCGTCCAGTGCCAGCAGCACATTCTCACCGGCCTTGTACCCGGCATCGGCGATGGCGGCGACGATGAAGTCCAGCGCCTCCGTGGTCGAGGACAGGTTGGGGGCAAAGCCGCCCTCGTCGCCCACGGCGGTGTTGTGACCGGCGGCCTTCAGCTTCTTCTTCAGGGCGTGAAAAATCTCCGCACCCACGCGGATGGCCTCGGCGCAGGTTTCCGCACCGACCGGCATCACCATGAATTCCTGGATGTCGATGGGATTGTCGGCATGGGCACCGCCATTGATGATGTTCATCATCGGCACCGGCAGGATGCGGGCATTGGCGCCACCGACATAGCGATAGAGCGGCAGGTCCAGCTCATCGGCAGAGGCCTTGGCCACAGCCATCGACACGCCCAGGATGGCATTGGCGCCCAGGCGGCCCTTGTTCGGCGTGCCGTCCAGATCGATCATGGCGGCGTCGATGGCGACCTGATCGGTGCTTTCCAGACCGACCAGCGTGTCGGCGATCTCGCCATTCACGGCCTCAACGGCCTTCAGCACGCCCTTGCCCAGGTAGCGGGCCTTGTCGCCATCGCGCAGTTCGACGGCTTCATGCGCGCCGGTGGAGGCGCCCGACGGAACGGCGGCCCGGCCAAAGGCACCGGATTCCAGACGGACCTCAACCTCGACGGTCGGGTTGCCGCGGCTGTCGAGGATTTCGCGCGCGTGAATGTCGATGATGGCGGACATGGGGCCTCTCTCTTCCGTGGGCGTGGATGCCGTGAACCCGAAAAGGGTAAATACGGGATGAAGGGGATAACGCCAGATGCCGCCCCTCGACAAGGGACGGTTTCGCTACCCCGCCGTGCCCGCCGGCTCCGCCGGTCGCGTCCCACCGATAGGGATGGTCATGGGAAGCCGCCGCTTTGCTCCCTGCACGCCTGCATAGAAGGCGGAAAGCAAGGCGAAATCAGCCTCCAGGCTCTCCGTCGTCTCCAACGGTTCGCCGATACGGATCGTGTGGGTCGCATAATCCAGCGCGACAGGTATGATCGGAACGCCGGCCTGTCGCGCAATTTGCCAGAAGCCCGTCTTCCATCCGGCCCCTGGTTTGGGGTTGCGTGTCCCCTCCGGCGCGACGCCGACCACCATCTTCTCCGCCGCATCAATGGCGGCCACGCAATCACCCACCACCCCATGCGCCGACCGGCGATCCACCGGCAGCACATCGCACCAGCGCATGATGGGACCCAGCGGCCCCCGGAACAAGGTGTGCTTGCCCAGGATATGGATGCGCAGGTCGGTGGCCAGGATGGTGGCCATGGCGACAAAGAAATCATGGTTGGAGGTATGCGGCGCCCCGATCACCACGAACTTTTCCAAATTCGGAAAGGCACCCGCGATGCGCCAGCCCAGCAGGCGCAGGCCAACACGGCCAATGAACCGAGAAATCGGGCCGCCCCGCCGGTCATTGCGGGGGCCCAGGGACGGAACGGACATGGATTGCGTCTTCCTCACACCAGCGGCGGGGTTGCGGGCCCCGCCTTTCGTTATACGCCGATGGTGGGCAAAGGCCGGGTCCTTGTCAAAGGTGCTTATGGTCAGATGCTGACCGGGTTGGCCTTGGCGATGCGGTCAAAGGCCAGCAGCGCGGACAGCACGCCTTCCATCTGGTTCAGCGGCACCATGTTGGGACCGTCGCTGGGCGCGCAATCCGGGTTTTCGTGCGTCTCCATGAAAACCGCCGCCACGCCGATGGCGATGGCCGCACGGGCCAGGACGGGCACGAATTCGCGCTGGCCACCGCTGCTGCTGCCCTGCCCGCCCGGCTGCTGCACCGAATGGGTGGCGTCATAGACCACGGGGTAGCCGGTCTGCGCCATGATGGGCAGGGAACGCATGTCGCTGACCAGCGTGTTATAGCCGAAGCTGGCCCCGCGTTCGCACAGCAGGATGTTGTGATTGCCGGTGGACGCGATCTTGGCGGCGACATTCTTCATGTCCCAGGGCGCCAGGAACTGCCCCTTCTTCACATTGATGGGCTTGCCAGTCTCACCGGCGGCCAGCAGCAGGTCCGTCTGCCGGCACAGGAAAGCGGGGATTTGCAATACGTCCACGACCTCCGCCACCGGCGCGCATTGATCGGCGCTGTGGATGTCGGTCAGGACGGGACAACCGAACGTATCGCGGATATCGGCCAGGATGGGCAGCGACTGGTCCATGCCCAACCCACGCTGCGCGCTGAGCGAGGTGCGGTTGGCCTTGTCGAAGCTGGTCTTGTAGATCAGGCCGATGCCGAGTTTCTTCGTCAGTTCCGACAGCGCCCCCGCCATGGCAAAGGCATGGTCGCGGCTTTCCAGCTGACACGGGCCGGCGATCAGTGTGAAGGGCCGGTCATTGGCAATCGACAGCGGGCCGACATTAACGGTGCGGGTCACTTTTCCTGATCTTTCCTGTTGCTCTCCAGGCGACCGAAATAGAAACCCAGAACAAGCGTTACAAGAGGGAGAATGGCGACCTTCACGAAATCGATGACTTCTCGGACGAGAGCGGTGTTGTCGATCGAGACGCCATAAAGGCGAGCCGCAAAATCGAAGATGAGAAGGGCCAGAACGACGGCAACACACCAACGGAAGAGATTCAACACCATCCGGGCAATATGCGACTGATCATCTGCCTGTTTACGGCTGGCGTAATCAGAAGCGGAAAGTCGGTCACTAACTTTATCCAACGATGCCTTATCGTCGGAAATGTGTTGAATCAGTGCGAGCCTTTCAACAGCCGCCAGCCGATCCGGGGCGCTGGGAACTTGCTGCGGTTCGTTGACTCCATCGTCTGCCATAGTCCACGAACCTTAACTGGCTAGCTTCGACGTCAAGCCAACCATCACATTTCCTTGCTTCGCCAGACGACGTGCGACGTCAAACAATTGACGTTGACGCAAAGGATCATTCTCCGCGTCTGCGATAATCAAGAGCCTTTCCGCTTCATCCAGGAGGGAGCGCGACACCTCGGCCAGCTTCACCACATCCCGGCGTTCAAGGGCGTCATTCATGGGAGCAAAACCTCCATCCCGGTGTTCAGTCCACCCGTGACCATACTTACATATGGCTGCGGGTGAACCAATCACAAGATAGAATCAAACCAGCCGGCTCTGCGCGATGGCGGCGCCGATGAAGCTGGTGAACAGCGGGTGCGGCTCAAACGGCTTGGACTTCAGTTCCGGATGGAACTGCACGCCCACGAACCAGGGATGGTCCGGCAGCTCAACGATTTCCGGCAGGATGCCATCGGGCGACAGGCCGGAGAATTTCAGACCCACCTTCTCCAGCGTCTCCTTGAAGTTGATGTTCACTTCATAGCGGTGGCGGTGACGCTCGACGATATCCTCGCTGCCGTAGATGTCGCTGACGCGCGTACCGGGCAGCAGGTGGCAGTTATAGGAGCCCAGGCGCATGGTGCCGCCCAGATCGCCGCCTTCCTGACGCTGAACCAGCTGATTGCCCTGGGTCCATTCCGTCATCAGACCAACGACGGCGGGATCGGGGCGACCGAATTCCGTGGAGCCGGCATATTTCAGCCCAGCCAGGTGACGCGCACTTTCGATCACCGCCATCTGCATGCCGAAGCAGATGCCGAAATAGGGGATCTTGTGTTCGCGCGCGAACTGCACCGCGCGGATCTTACCCTCGGTCCCGCGTTCACCAAAGCCGCCGGGCACCAGGATGCCATGCACATGCTCCAGCTGTTCCAGGGCCTCGCCGCTTTCAAAAATCTCGGCGTCGATCCAGTCCAGCTTGACCTTCACATTGTTGGCGATACCGCCATGGGTCAGCGCCTCGCCCAGCGACTTATAGGCGTCCAGAAGGCTGGTATATTTGCCCACCACCGCGATGGTGACGGTGCCTTCCGGGTTGCGCACGCGGCGCACAATCTCTTCCCAGCGCGACAGGTCGGGGGCGCCGTCGGGAGCCATGCCGAAATATTTCAGCACTTCGGTGTCAAAGCCCTGCTCGTGATAGGAGATCGGCACCTGATAGATGGTGTCGACATCCAGGGCGGCGATCACGCATTCCTTCTTGATGTTGCAGAACTGCGCGATCTTGCGGCGCTCATTCTCCGGAATGTCGCGGTCAGCGCGGCACAGCAGCATCTGCGGCTGGATACCGACCGACAGCAGCTCCTTCACGGAATGCTGGGTCGGCTTGGTCTTCAGCTCACCGGCGGCGGGGATATAGGGGACCAGGGTGACGTGGCAGAACAGCACGTTCTCCGACCCCTGGTCGTTGCTGAACTGACGGATGGCCTCCAGGAAGGGCAGCGATTCGATATCGCCGACGGTGCCACCCACCTCACACAGCACGAAATCCTCACCATCCAAATCGGCGGCGATGAAGTCCTTGATGGCATCGGTGATGTGCGGGATGACCTGGACCGTGGCGCCCAGATAGTCGCCCCGACGCTCCTTGGCCAGCACGTTGGAATAGATGCGGCCCGTCGTGATGTTGTCCGACTTGGTGGCATGAACGCCCGTGAAGCGCTCGTAATGGCCCAGATCCAGATCGGTTTCGGCGCCGTCATCGGTGACGAACACCTCACCATGCTGGTACGGGCTCATCGTGCCGGGATCGACATTCAGATAGGGGTCCAGCTTGCGCAGGCGGACCTTGTAGCCGCGTGCCTGCAACAGCGCGCCAAGGGCGGCAGATGCCAGACCCTTGCCCAGCGACGAAACCACACCACCGGTGATGAAGATGAAGCGCGTCATGGAACCCTAACCTTCGCCAAGCATGCCAACAGGTTGGGTCCTTCCGGCCCAATCCTTGTCGAGATTTCACATCGGGGCACGGATGCCCATTCCACCATATTCACGCCCTAACGGAAAGAGGCGGCATGTGCCGCCTCTCGCCATATTACGGGCCTGTCGCCGAAGGGCCTTACTGGCCGACGGGGACCGTCGGCTTGGCCGGCTCGGCGGGCGCCGCCGGAGCCTCGGTGCCGGGAGCCGGCACCTTGTCGAAAATGCTCTTCTGGCTGCTGCCCGTACCGGCCAGGATGGCCAGAATCAGGCTGGTGCAGAAGAACAGGGCCGCCAGGATGGCGGTGGTCCGGGTCAGCAGGTTGGCGCTGCCGCGGGCGGTCATGAAACCACCCATGGTGCCGCCACCGACACCCAGGCCGCCGCCTTCCGACTTCTGCACCAGAACCACGCCGATCAACGCCAGCGTGATCAGCAGATGCACGACCAGGACTACCTCTTGCATCCCAACAATCCCTGCAACCAATTGGAACGGACCGTAGGAACCCACGGCCCTTGACCAGTAGCAAATGGCGCATCACGCGCCCAAACGCAAGGCCGCCCGCTTCCCGTTTCAGGGGGAAGCGGGAAGCACCCGCGTCATGTAACCGTCACGCTTATTAACCGGTCGTGCGGCGGGGCGCCATAGCGAAGTCTCAAGGGCAGGCTTGCGCGATGGCCCAGAAATCATCCGCCTTCAGGCTGGCACCCCCGACCAGGGCGCCATCAACATCGGCAAGCCCAAGGATTTCAGCGGCATTGGACGGCTTCACCGAGCCGCCATACAGGATGCGGACCGCATCGGGATCGCTGACCAGACCCGACAGCTTTTCGCGGATCATGCCGTGCATGGCTGCAATGTCGGCCAGGGTCGGGGTGCGACCGGTACCGATGGCCCAGACGGGTTCATAGGCGATGACGCTGTTGGACGCGGTCGCGCCATCGGGAATCGAGCCTGTCAGTTGTTCGGCAACCACAGACTCCGCCTGACCTGCGTCACGCTGTGCCTCCGTCTCGCCCACACAGATGATGGCGGTCAGGCCGGCGCGCAGGGCGGCGGCGGCCTTCCCCTTGATGGTGGCGCTGCTTTCACCGTGGTTGGTGCGGCGTTCGGAATGGCCGACAATGACAAAGGTCGCACCGGCATCGGCCAGCATTTCCGCCGCGATATCACCGGTATGGGCGCCTTGAACCTGGGCATGGCAATCCTGCCCGCCCACGGCAACGGCGCTGCCGGTAACAGCCTGTGACACAGGATTGATGATGGTGGCGGGCGGACAGACCAGAAGGTCGAATCGCGGATCGGCGGTGGGGCCGACGCGGGCAGCCAGGTCGGCGGCCAGCGCAGCACCATCACTTCGCCGACAATGCATTTTCCAATTGCCGGCGATCAGATAACGGCGAGCGGTCATTTCATCCTCTACTCTTCTTTTCACGGGGCCTTGTCTGCCGGGTTGCCCCCGGTCCGCCGGCCTTATGTGTAAGGAAACATTATGCGGCCCCGCCGCCCCTGTCCAAAAGGTCAGCGTTGTCATGGGCCGATGCACAAGACATGGCCCCTGCCCGCCCCCCGGACTTGCCCCCAGGGTGCCGCTTCCCTATGATGCCGCGCTTTCCGGGTTGTGGCCCGGCGGTGCCGTTCGCATTCCGGCGGGCGGCGCTGTACCAATTCGATGGAACCGCAAGCGTCCCCATGCTCCAGATCATCCGCAGCACCGCCGGCTCCTGGGTCGTCAAGATCCTGTTCGTGGCCCTGATCATCAGCTTCGCTGTCTGGGGCATCGGTGATGTCACCAAGGGGGTGCAGACCGGCGTCGCCAAGGTCGGCGACCGCAGCATCACGCCCGTGGAACTGGATCAGGCCTACCGGGCCGAATTCAACCGCATGAAGCAGATGGTCGGCCCGGAATTCACCGAGGAGCAGGCCCGTCAGTTCGGCCTGCGCGACCGCGCGCTGGAACAGCTGATCCAGAAGGAACTGCTGGCGTTGGCGTCAGAGGATCTGGGCCTGCGCATTGCGGATGATACCGTGCGCGCCGAGGTGCTGAAGGTTCCCGCCTTCAAGGACAGTTTCGGCAATTTCGACGCCAACCTGATGCGCGCCCTGTTGCAGCAGAACGGGTTGACCGAGGCCGGCTTTGTTGAGGATGTACGATCCGACATGGCCCGCAGCGACCTGATCGGTGCCGTCACCGCCGGCGCGTCCGCGTCCAAGACGCTGGCCGAGGCGTTGTTCCGGTACCGTTTCGAAGGCCGCACCTTTGAGGCCGTGACCATCCCGTTCAACGCCATGCCCGCCGCCCCGTCGCCCGATCAGGCGACGCTCGAGGCGTTCCACAAGGACAAGGCCGTCCGCTACACAGCACCCGAATACCGCACCTTGAACGTGGCCCTGCTGGAAACAGCCGCCCTGACCAAGGATATCGAGGTCACGGACGAGGCGCTGCGCGAATATTACGACGCCCATGCCGGTGACTATATCACGCCGGAAAAGCGCTCCATCGCGCAGGCCGTGTTCCCCAGCAAGGAAGCCGCCGACAAGGCCCTGGCCGCCGTGAATGGCGGCAAGAAGATCGAGGACGTGGCAAAGGAAGCGGGCGTCGAGGCGGTGACCCTGGATGATGTCCAGAAGGATGGTCTGCCCGCCGAACTGTCCGAACCCGCCTTCGCCGCCGCCCAGGGCACGTCTGGCGGCCCCGTGGAAAGCGCCTTCGGCTTTCACATCTTTACCGTCACCAAGGTTCAGGCCGGTGGCGAGCGCAAGCTGGAAGAGGTGAAGGACGAGGTCGCGCAGAAGGTTCGCCAGGATAAAGCCCTGGAAAAGCTGTTCGAGCTGTCGACCAAGCTGGAAGATGAATTGGCCGGCGGCACGCCCCTGGCTGAGGCCGCCCAGACCGTGGGTGCGCGCATCGTGAAGCTGGAAAAGGTCGACAGCCGTGGCGCCAATGCCGCCGGCGTGGCCCAGGGCGCCGACCTGCCCGCGATCGACAAGATCATCGCCTCGGGCTTCACCGTTGCTTCCGGTCAGACGGGCAGCGTGGAAGAGGCCGGGTCCGACGCGTTCTTCGCCGTGCAGGCCGAAGCCGTGTTCCCCGCCGCCCTGAAGCCGCTGGACGAGGTTAAGTCGCTGGTTCTGGGTGATTGGCAGGCCGAGCAGAAGCAGGTCGCCGTACGCAAGAAGGCCGAGGAAGTCGCAGCCAAGCTGAAGGCCGGCACGCCCGCCAAGGAAGCAGCATCCGGCATCCCCAGCGCCTTGGTCCAGAATGTCGATCCGCTGATGCGCGCCGGCGCGCCCAGCGCCATCGTGCCCGCCGCCGCACAGCAGACGCTGTTCAGCGGCACCGTTGGCGATGTCGCCACGGGTGAAAAGCCGACGGGCGTGGTGGTGGTCAAGCTGACCGGCATCATCGCCGCCGACCCGGCCAACCCGATGGCAGCGGCACAGGTGACGCAGCTGGCCAATGCCACGGGCCAGGCCATGCAGGATGAACTGGTTCTCCAGTACCTGGCGGCCCTGCGCGCCCATTATGGCGTGACCATCAACCAGACCCTGATCAACCAGCTTTACCGCACCACGCAGGAGTAAGTCCCGTGCGCACCCTTCCGGACGACAGCACCTTCATCCGCACCTATGACAGCGGAGCGGCGCAGGTGCTCTGGACCCGGCTGGTCAGCGATCTGGACACCCCCGTTTCCGCCATGCTGAAGCTGGTGCGCGGGCGTCCCAACGCTTTCCTGCTGGAATCGGTCACCGGCGGTTCGGTGCGCGGGCGTTACTCCATCATTGGCTTGAAGCCCGACCTGATCTGGCGCTGCCGGGGCACGAAGGCAGAGATCAACCGCAACGCCGCGGTTGATCCCGACAGCTTCACCCCTTGCGCTGAAGCCCCGTTGAAGGCCCTGACGGCACTGCTGGACGAAAGCCGCATCGACCTGCCGGCGGAGCTCCCGCCCATGTCGGCGGGCCTGTTCGGTTATCTGGGCTATGACATGGTCCGGTTGATGGAGAAGCTGCCCGACAGCAATCCCAATAACCTGGACGTCGAAGACAGCATCATGATCCGCCCTACGGTCATGGCAGTTTTCGACGGGATTGAGAATGTCGTGACGGTCATCACGCCCGTGCGCCCACAGGCCGGTGTGCCGGCGGAACAGGCGCTGGACGCGGCCAAAGCCCGGTTGGCGGAATCGGTGGCCGATCTGCAAGGACCGGTGCCCGCCGCCTATGAAACGACCCTGGACCTTACGGCCCTTCCGGCACCGGAATCGAACACGGCGCGGCAGGAATATTATGGGATCGTGGAGAAGGCGAAGGAATATATCCGCGCCGGCGACATCTTCCAGGTGGTGCCCAGCCAGCGTTTCTCGGTTCCCTTCACCCTGCCGCCCTTCGCGCTGTACCGCGCGCTGCGCCGCCTGAACCCGTCGCCCTTCCTGTTCTTCCTGGATTTCGGCGGCCTGTCGGTTGTCGGGTCCAGCCCGGAAATCCTGGTTCGCCTGCGCGATGACACCGTCACTATCCGCCCCATCGCCGGCACGCGCCGCCGTGGCAAGGATGCGGCGGAGGATAAGGAACTGGCCGCCGACCTGCTGTCCGATCCCAAGGAACTGGCAGAGCATCTGATGCTGCTGGATCTGGGCCGCAATGATGTGGGCCGGGTATCGCGCACGGGGACCGTTACGGTAACGGAAAAGTTCACGATCGAGTATTACTCCCATGTCATGCATATCGTTTCGAACGTGGAAGGAAAGCTGAACCCCAAGTTCACGCCGATCGAGGCGCTGGTCGCCGGCTTCCCCGCAGGCACCGTTTCAGGCGCGCCCAAGGTGCGGGCCATGGAGATCATTGACGAGTTGGAGAAGACAAGGCGCGGCATCTATGGCGGCTGCATCGGCTATTTCGCGGCCAATGGCACCATGGACACCTGCATCGCCCTGCGCACCGCCGTCCTGAAGGATGGTGTCATGCATGTGCAGGCCGGCGGCGGTGTGGTCGCCGACAGCGATCCGGAAGCCGAGTATCAGGAGACCGTGAACAAGGCCAAGGCCCTGTTCAAGGCCGCCGAGGAGGCGGTCCGCTTCGCGCAGGAAAGCCGTGGCTGACGATTGGAGCCTTGCCACCGCCGTGCCGGATCGACTGATCCTGGCCACGGCAGCGGCACTGGCCCCAGCGCTGGCGCCATTGCTGCCGGGTGCTACGATTGTCACTAGTCTTCAGGAACTGGGGACAGAGTTGGTCCGGCACTATGGATTTAACGTCCGGTTGGTGAGTGCCGGTTTCGACAAACGGGTACCGGCATCGCTGCTGTCGGCATGCCGCGCGGGGGCGGTCAATTTCCATCCGGCACCACCCGACTATCCCGGTTCCGCCGCTAATCATCTGGCCCTTTATGAAGGTGCCGCATACTTTGGCGTGACCGTCCATATCATGGTCGCGGCACTCGACGCCGGCCCTATACTGGCATTCGATCAGTTTTCCATCCCGTCAGGTATCGGTCACCGCAGCCTGGATGAACTGACCTGGCCAGTGCTGCTGCGCATGTTGGACCGCCTCAGCCCATACCTGCTCGGCAAGCAGCCATGGCCCCCGGCGCCGGGACTGTCCTGGCGCGGCCCGGCACGGCGGCGCGCCGATATCCTGGCACTGTCCCAGGTGACCCCGTCGATGGATGAGCAGGAACGGCAACGACGCTGGCGCGCCTTCCATGAGGGCCCGGACAGTATCCTAACCTACCATCGCGAAGAGGGCGCTGTGGCTTATCGGTGCGGTGGTCGGGTGTTGGGGTGGGTGGACGGCATCATTGATGGGGCCATCCACGGCTGGGCCTATGATCCGGGCGCAGCCAGCGTCACTGTCAGGGTTGAGGTGGATGGGCGTGCAGCAGGCAATCTGCTGGCCAGCGCCTTTCGCGGCGACGTGGCCGCCGCTGGGCATGGCGATGGCCGCTGTGGTTTCAGTATCCCCCTGGCGGCCCTTCCGGTTGAAGCAGCGCGGGTCGATTTCCTGCTTCCGTTCGACGAATGGTCCAGACTACCGGGGGGCCCCGTGATGCTGGTCCGGCCCCGCGCCTGACGCCCTCCCCTATCCTTTTGATATGGTTTTGCCTTCGACAAACCGACTTGCTTTCGCAAATGTTTAAAGAGTTTCGAGCAATCCCTCTAACCGTAAAGAAGCCCGTAGGGCTTCTCCTTCGATAGGCGACGTTGCGTGGTTTCATGGACAAAAAGGGCGTTGGCCCTGGTCTTGGCCATGGCTTGCTGGATCGGTTCCGCAAATGCAGCGGGGCCGACCATTTTGCGCGTGGCCGAAAGCCGTGAAGGCAGCCACTTGTTCTTTCAGGATGTTCTGAGAGAGGCGTTCAAGGCCGCCAGGTACCCCGTGGAATTGCAGGGCATCGCCGGGCCCGGCAAGGAGCGGTACAAGATGATGCTGCGCACCGGCGAGTTGGATGTGATGTGGATGGTGCGGGGGGCGGAACGCGACAAGCAGTATGTACCGGTAGATTTCCCCCTGACCGGCGGCCTGATCAGCCAACGCATCCTTCTGATCCGCCCGGGGGAACAAGCTGTTTTCGATCAGATCAGCAAGCTGGAGGATTTCGCCCGACTGGGCCTGGTGGCTGGCATGGGCAAGGACTGGCTGGAGGTAGATATCTGGCGCCGGAACGGGCTGGCGGTGGCGGGTGATGTCGCGGATTGGCGTCTGCTGTTCAAAATGCTGGCGGCCGGTAACCGCAGCATTGATTACATGCCACGTGGTGTGTCCGAGGTGATGCACGATGCACAAGCCCATCCCGAGCTGGCGATCGAAAAGCGCCTGTTGCTGCGGTATCGGGGGGACAGCGTCTTCTATCTGGCCCCGTCCGTGGCTCATCTGGCACCGGTCCTGCTGCGCGGCCTAAGTAAGCTGCGCGATAACGGGACCTATGCCAAATTGCTGCAAAAGCATTACGGTCATTTGAAGAGCGATCTTGCCATGGACCAGCGTCTTGTTCTCGACTTGATCGACCAGGACGATCGCCCAGCGATACGCTGAAACATGTGATGACAACAAGGTTACCTGGTTTGAATTGGAAGCTGCTCCTTCTTGTCGTCCCGTGGCTGCTGGGCATTGTGCCGTCCCAGGCGGCACAGACGCGCATTGCGGCACCGACGACCCAGAACGGGACGCACGCCTACTTCCATGAGCTGCTGATCGCCGCGTTTGCCGCCGCTGGCCATGAGGTGGTGATAGAGGGGGTTAAAGACCCCGCCCGTCTGCGCATGAAGAAGATGCTGGCAAGCGGAGAGCTGACCATCATGTGGATGACGCAGAGCCCCCAGAACGATAGTGATTTTGTGCGCATCGATTTTCCGCTGACCGACGGTCTGTCTGGACAGCGTGTGCTGATGATCAGACCACAGGACCAGGAAAGGTTCGACCGCATCAACAGCCTGGATGACCTGCGCCGATCCGGTCTGGTCGCCGGTTTAGGGCCGGAAGGGGTGGATTTTGCACTGTGGCAGGCCAATGGCCTGCCGGCCATCACACCTGTAACAGATCCCGGTCGCCTATATGATATGTTAAGGGCCAGCAATCGGGGCGTGGATTACATTCCGCATTCCGTCAACGGGATCATGGCGGATACCCCGATCCATCGGGGACTTGTTCCCGAGCAACATCTGCTTCTGCATTTTGACCGGGAGGGCCGGTTCTATCTGTCACCAGTCGCGGCCTATCTGCGCCCCACACTTGAGGCAGGCCTGAAGATAGTGCGGAGCAATGGCACACTTGCCCGTCTTGTAGAAAAGCATATGGGACATATCCGCCGTGCACTGAATCTGGACCAGCGGCTGGTTCTGTCGCTTCGGGATGATGAAAAGCTGAACTGACGGTGCGGTATCAAACCGCCGCAGGCAGGCTCTGGCCCAGCCGCCCGCCAATCCGCACGGGTTCGGCCCGCTTGGCAAGGCCGGTACGGTCATCGGTTTCCACGAACACGCCACAAACGCTGACGGTCGCGTCGTTTTCACCCGGTGAGTAGCGTTCACCCGGTGTCTTGCGCAGCATCTTGTGGATGGCGGCATCCTTCTTCATGCCGATGACGGTGTCATAGTCACCGCACATGCCGGCATCGGTCTGATAGGCCGTACCGCCGTTCAGGATCTGAAGGTCGGCGGTGGGGACATGGCAATGGGTGCCGACCACCAAGCTGACGCGGCCATCCAGGACATGGCCCATGATCATCTTTTCGCTGCTGGCCTCGGCATGCATGTCCATGATGATGGCATCCACACCCGCCGGCCCCATGCGGGCACCGCCCAGGCGATGGATATTCAGCACCTTTTCCACGGGCGGGAACGGGTCGTCCAGCGGCTCCATGAAGACCCGGCCCATGGCGTTGATCACCATCACCTTATGCCGCCCGTTCTTGGCCGGCAGGATGGTGAAGCCGCGACCCGGCGTGCCGTCGGGGTAGTTGATGGGGCGGACCAGCCCCGGCAGGCGGCCGATCTGGCCCAGCAGTTCCTTCTGATCCCAGGCATGGTTGCCAAGGGTCACGCAATCCACCCCGGCATCGAACAGTTCCTGCGCGATCTTTTCGGTGATGCCGAAGCCGCCGGCAGCGTTTTCCCCATTCACGACGATAAAGTCGGGCTTCAGCCTGGCCTTCAGGTCCGGCAGGTGGCGCAACACGCCCTCCCGCCCGCTGCGCCCCACAATATCGCCCAGGAAAAGCAACCGCATCTGATACCCCGAAGAATTTACGCCGGGCGCCAGGCGCCCTGTTCCGTGACGATCCAGTCAAGCTTTTGATCGTAGGCGTCGATGGGCAGCTTATCCACCCCCTGCCCCGCATAGCCGATGCCCACGGCGATGGTCGGCGCTTCTGCCCGCAGCACCTCCAGCGTGCGATCATAGAAGCCACCGCCATAGCCCAGACGGTAACCTGCCCGGTCAAAGGCTAGCAGCGGCACCAGCACGATATCCGGTTGCACCAGCGGCGCATCGCCCATCGGTTCCATGATGCGAAACGCGCCCGGCACCAGCGGATGGCCGGGCCGCCACAGCCGGAAGACCAGCGGCCAGGCGCGGCCCGTCACCACAGGCAAGGCGGTGCCATGGCCGGCGGCGGCAAGTCCCGACAGGGCGGGCAGCACATCCACCTCATCCCTCTTGGGATGATAGCCCGCGATGGTCAGGGGACCGGGGCGCAAGTCCGGCAATAGCGACAGGAGATGGGTGGTGATTGATGCCGCCGCAGCGGAACCAGACGCTGCATGGGCGCTGGCGCGGGCCGCGCGCGCCTGGATGCGGGCGGCCTGCTTGGCCTGGGCGATTGTATCGACGTCCAGGTCTGGCATCGTAAAACCGGTGATCTGGGGGAAGACAATATTGTCGGTCAGATGCTGGCCGATAATATGGCGGCGACTGCCGCCGCGCGGCACGTGCCGCATGGCGGCGACTGCCGCCGCGCGGCACGTGCCGCGTAAACCAAAGCCGCCGGATGGCGGCGCCCGGCGCTTGAGGGAACAAAAAAGCGGAAGATGGCCGCCTTGGCCGTTGGTGAATGCTATCCCTCGTGACCTGTGCAAACAGGTGGGAGCCATATGCCGGCACCACGATGCCGGTAGAGACAGCCCCCTCGAGGAATGATTATCGGCCCCGGGGATAAAGCGACCTGACGCACCAGGCAGCCAACTTCCTATACCCTATTTAGGCGCGTTCAAGCCGCGCTGCAATGTCTTCGATGCGTTTTGCCAGCGTATCGACGGCGGCGACCACTTTTGCCTCATCCGCCGGGGCCGTTGCCGGGGCCGGCGGATGCACAATGGGGGCCGGGGCATGGCCGGCGCGCAGGGACTTGACCTCGGCCCGCGCCTCCATCAACTCATCCGCCAGCACGATGCAGGTGGCGATCAGGTTCTGCACCTCATGACCCGCCGCACCGCCCGTCAGTTCCTGCATGCGGGCATCGACATAGGCGGCCAGTTCCAGCAGGCGCTGTTCCTGCCCATCCTCGCAGCTCAGCGAGTGGTTACGGCCATTCAGGGTGAAATCGACGCGACGCATGATCAACCTTCCTCAAGCACGCCCTGCAGGCGTGAAATCGCCGCGTCCAGGCGAACCTTCATGACGCGGGCCTGTTCTTGTGCCTGGCGTTCGCCATGGCGTGCCGCCGCCAGCTCCGCCTCCAGCCGGAGCTTTTCCGCAAGCCAGCCCGCCGTGCCAGCCCCGGCATCCAACCGTTCCAGACGGCGCGTCAGGGCGCGGTCCAGCAAGCCGATGGACTTATCCAGGCGCTCCAGCGCGGCGGTGAGGCTGTCCAAGGCGGGGCTCATTCAGGGCGGGTGGACGGATGCCGGCACCATATACGGCACAGACGACAGACCTTAGGGGCCGCCCTCCCCCCGCGTCAACATTCGCACCGCAAAAAACGCTGGAATCCGCCTTTTGGACCACCCCCATGGCCGGGCATCCGCCATGCTTGGCTGTCGCTTGACCCCCCCGGCGGATTTGGCCAATTTGCGGCCACCATTCGGGGGGTATCGGCCGTCGGACCGGGACGGTTGCCGCCGCCCGTCCGTCCTGTTGCGACACAGCACTAAGTACAGCGCTTCGTTAGAGCAATGTCCGGCCAGACCCAAAGGCCGGCGCCCCCGCATGAAAGGCCCTTCGCGCAATGTCGTCCGATCTGACCGCTGGCGTGTCCCACGCCGATCTCGCCAACGCCATCCGCGCCCTGTCCATGGACGCGGTGGAAGCCGCCAAGTCCGGACATCCCGGCATGCCGATGGGTATGGCCGACGTCGCGACCGTCCTGTTCACGCAGTTTCTGAAGTTCGATCCCAAGCGCCCCGACTGGGCCGACCGCGACCGGTTCATCCTGTCGGCGGGCCACGGCTCGATGCTGCAATACAGCCTGATGTACCTGACCGGGTATGAAGACATCACGCTGGACGAGATCAAGCGCTTCCGTCAGATGGGCGCGAAGACCGCCGGCCACCCGGAATTCGGCATGGCGCGCGGTATCGAGATGACCACCGGCCCCCTGGGTCAGGGCATCTCCACCGCCGTCGGCTTCGCCATGGCCGAACGCATCCTGAATGCCCGCTTTGGCGACGATCTGGTCGATCACACGACCTATGTCATTGCCGGCGACGGCGACCTGCAGGAAGGCATCAGCCACGAGGCCTGCTCGCTGGCCGGTCATCTGGGCCTGTCGAAGCTGATCGTGCTGTGGGATGACAACCGCATCAGCATCGACGGCTCCACCGACCTGTCCTTCACCGAGGATGTGAAGGCCCGCTACGCCGCCTATAACTGGGACGTGTCCGCCGTTGACGGCCATGACCCGGTGGCGGTCGCCAAGGCCATTGCCGCGGCCAAGCTGACGGACAAGCCCTCGCTGATCGCTTGCCGCACCACCATCGGCTATGGCGCGCCGACCAAGGCCAACACCGCCGGCAGCCATGGCAGCCCGCTGGGCGCCGCCGAGATTGAGGGCGCGCGCAAGGCCCTGAACTGGCCGCATGCGCCGTTCGAGATCCCCGACGCCATCCTGCATACCTGGCGCCATTTCGGCGACCGTGGCCATGTGGCCGTCGATGCCTGGGTCAAGCGTCTGGCGCGGTCCCCCAACCGTCTGGCCTTCAAGGCCGCCATTGCCGGCGACCTGTCGGCAGAGGCGCGCGCTGCCCTGCACGCCCACAAGAAGGCCGTGTCCGAGACGAAGCCGAAGATCGCCACCCGCCAGTCGTCGGGCAACACGCTGGACGTCATCGTCCCGCTGATGCCGGAAATGATGGGCGGGTCCGCCGACCTGACCGGGTCCAACAATACCCGCGTCAAGGCCCTGTCCAAGGCTGTGCAGAAGAACAGCTGGGATGGCCGTTACGTCCATTACGGCGTGCGTGAGCATGGCATGGCCGCCATCATGAACGGCATGGCCCTGCACAGCGGCATCATCCCCTATTCCGGCACCTTCCTGGCCTTCTCCGACTATAGCCGCCCTGCCATCCGCTTGGGCGCGCTGATGAAGCAGCGGGTCATTCATGTCATGACCCATGACAGCATCGGCCTGGGCGAAGACGGCCCAACGCATCAGCCCGTGGAACATGTCCCGGCGCTGCGCTGCATCCCCAACCTGCTGGTCCTACGCCCCGCCGACGCGGTGGAAGCGGCGGAAGCCTGGGAAATTGCGCTGGACGCCAAGACCCGTCCGTCGGTCCTGGCCCTGACCCGCCAGAACCTGGCCACGATGCGCTTGGAGCATACGGACGAGAACCTGTCCGCCAAGGGTGCCTATGTCCTGCGCGAGGCCTCCGGCCCCCGCAAGGTGACGCTGCTGGCCACCGGGTCGGAGGTGGAGATCGCCTTCAACGCGCGTGAGAAGCTGGAAGCCGAGGGCATCCCCACGGCCCTGGTCTCCATGCCGTCCTGGGAACTGTTCGCTGAACAGCCGGAGTCCTATCAGAAGGCCGTGCTGGGTGATGGTCTGCGCATCGGCGTGGAAGCCATGGTCCGCTTCGGCTGGGACCGCTGGATCGGTGAAAAGGGCGTGTTCATCGGCATGCCCGGCTTCGGCGAAAGCGCGCCCTACCAGGAACTGTATGAACATTTCGGCATCACGGCGGATGCCATCGTGAAGGCGGCGAAGGAACGGCTGTAAGCCTGTTTCCCCGATCTGATCGGATGTGACGCGGACGGCGCCAGGGTTTATCCTGGCGCCGTTTTGCTTTGTAGAGCAGCAGGAAGAAATGCAGGATCAGCAGGCAAAGAGGGTACGTGTAAGAATTCAGCGTGAGATGCCTGTGCGGACTTATGCGCACCTGTGGAACTCAAGTGAATTTATCCTTGAATGCGGACGCCGCGATCCTATTGGGGCATCGCATCACTACCTTTCAAGCATCATACTCACGACATTTGCCATCGAAGCGTACTTGAATCACGCTGGAAGTGAGATTCTAAGCTCGTGGAAACAAGTGGAAAAATCTCTATCACCGTTGGATAAATTTTCTCTCATTTGCGATGTAGCCAATATTGATAAACTTGACCCCGGAGAGGCACCGCTCAGTACAATCAAGGAACTGTTCAAATTTCGTAACATGGTTGCCCATGGAAAGACGGAGGTCATTAAAGAAGAAAAAGAAATTGAATCAAGCGGCTTGCATTACGGTATGTATGAAGGTTTTTTAAAGAGCGAGTGGCAGACGAAAATAAGTAACATTAAATTTGCACAAAGGGCTATCTGCGATGGCGAAAAATTTATGAGGCATATTCATGCCAAAATTTTTGAAGAAACCCAACCACTGTTTTCATATGGCATAGGTTCCGACTCAGCGAGGATCATTGAAGATCTCCCTGGCCATCCTGCACCGGTGCGGAGGTGACGTTTGAACCTAGCTGAGTTATCTTTCGGTTCGACTGATGTGGAGTGAAATTTGATGGGCGCTACACGCAGAGTGGTCCTGGAGCTTCCGGAAGAGGATGCAGCCCTGTTGGACGGGTTAGTGGCGTCCGGGGCCTACCCATCCAATGCTGCCTCTGTTTCAGCGGCGCTGGATATGTTTCGGCAATATGATGAGAATCCGGAAATCGACCGCTGGGTCGAAAAGGTCGGCATACCGTTATTGGAAGAGATCAGGCGGGATCCCAGCCAGTTGCTGACCCTTGAGGAGTTCGATCAGGAATTGGAAATCCATCGCCGCAACCGGCGCGCGGCAAAAGCACAATGAAGTTCCACGTCATATTTTCCAGAAATGCGAGAAGAAATTTATCCGAGATCGAAGATTACATCGCTGAACGTTCTGGCGAGCAGCGAGCAGAGAATTTCTTGAAGGCCATTCGGCGGACATGCTTGAACCTGGACACCTTCCCACAGCGTGGTCGGCTTACAACAGGGGGCATCCGGGTTGTAGGTCATGGTCGTTGGACAAGCATCCTGTTCAAGGTCGAAGGCGACGAAGTCACAATCCTTGGCATCCTGTATGGTGGCCGCGATATCTCACAGCATTTTGGCGCCTTGCCGCCTGTTGAAGAATGAAACGTAAGCAAAATTGATCGCAACAGTCCCACCGCCCCCACCCCCGCACAAACCCTGACCGCAAAGAGTCATGCCGGTAACGCCGTTACCTGAATTGCGCCCTTCCCGCAAAAAAACTAAGCTGCAACCCGTGCGCTTCACGCATGGCGGAAGGGACGGTTGCGCCCTTGTATGCGGGGGGTTCAAGGGTTAATTCGGGCTTGGGAACATGGGTCATCACGCGGCCCATCGGCCCCCGCGCCAGAGCCGGCGCGGGCGTCGTTCAATCGGAGGAAAGCATGGCTGTCAAAGTTGCGATCAACGGGTTCGGGCGTATTGGCCGTCTGGTTCTGCGCGCGCTCATCGAAAGCGGCCGCAAGGATATCGTGGTCGTCGCCATCAACGATCTGGCCGACGCCCATTCCAACGCCCACCTGCTGAAATATGACAGCGTCCATGGCCGCTTCCCCGGCACGGTCGAGGTTGTCGACGGCAATCTGGTCGTCAATGGCCACACCATCCGCTCCGTGCAGCAGCGCGACCCGGCTCAGTTGCCGTGGGGTGAACTGGGCGTGGATATCGCGCTGGAATGCTCCGGCATCTTCACCAGCCGCGACGCCGCGTCCAAGCACCTGACCGCCGGCGCCAAGAAGGTGCTGATCTCGGCTCCCGCCACCGACGAAGACCTGACGGTCGTCTATGGCGTGAACCATCAGAAGCTGACGGCCGAACACAAGATCGTTTCCAACGCGTCCTGCACCACCAACTGCCTGGCCCCGGTCGCCTATGTGCTGAATAATGGCATCGGCATCGCCCATGGCTTCATGACCACCATCCACAGCTATACCGGCGACCAGAACACCGTGGACACGTTCCACAAGGATCTGCACCGCGCCCGTGCCGCCGCGCTGAACATCATCCCGACCAGCACCGGTGCCGCCAAGGCCGTGGGCAAGGTTCTGCCGGAATTGAAGGGCAAGCTGGACGGCACCTCGCTGCGCGTGCCGACCCCGAACGTCTCGGTCGTCGATTTCAAGTTCGTGGCCAAGCGCAACACGACCGTCGAAGAGGTCAACCAGCTGATCCTGGACGCCGCTGCGTCCGGCCCGCTGAAGGGCATCCTGGGCGCCTATGCCGAGCCGCTGGTTTCCACCGACTTCAACCATGACAGCCACAGCTCGATCTTCGCCCTGAACGAGACGAAGGTCATGGAAGGCAACTTCGTGCGTATCCTGACCTGGTACGACAATGAATGGGGCTTCTCCAACCGCATGGGCGACACCGTCATCGCCATGGCGAATGCCGGCTGATTTCCCGACTGGTCTTTGCCGGTGATCAGGCTATCCTGATTGCAGGCCGGATCGACAACAGGGGCGCCGTTCCCGGCGGGAGCGGCGCCCCTGGCTTTTCTTTGAACCCCAAGAGCCACAAGAAAGGGCAGATGGACATGACCCCCAACGAGATCGCGCGGTTGCAGACCTATCTGCGCAAGAATTTCGGCAACGAGAAGATCACCGTGAACCCGCCGGCCAAGAAGGGCCAGCCAGTCGAAGTGACCATCGGGGAGGAATTCATCGGTACCCTGTACCGCGACGAGGATGATGGCGACGTTTCCTACGCCTTCAACATGACCATCCTGTCCGAAGACCTGCCGAACATCGCGCCGGCGAAAAAGTGATGGTCCTCGCCGTAGGTCGGGTCGAGCGCGATGCGCGAGCCCCGACAGATATGGCAAATAGCTTCCTGTCAGGGCGCGGCTTCGCCGCGACCTGACCTACGGTTTTTTATATCACACCCAAATCCCGCGCCGTGAGGTCAAGCGCCAGCTTGGCCAGCCGCGCCACCTCGTCCGCCTCCCCCTTCGTCATGGTCAGGGCGGGGGCATAGACCAGACTGTCGCGGATGCCGCGCATGATCAGGTTATTGTGAAAACAATGGTCGCGCGCCATCAGGCCGACCTTGCCGCCGCCGGGGAAGCGCTCCCACGTGCGCCGGTCCTGCACAATCTCGATGGCGCCGATCATGCCTTCGGAGCGGATTTCACCCACGATCGGGTGCCCCTCCAGCGCCTCCTCCAGCTTCTCGCGCAAGTACGGCCCGATCTCCGTCCGCGCGCGGTCCACCAGCCCTTCCCGCTCGATCACCTCCAGATTGGCCAGCGCCACGGCACAGGCCACGGGGTGACCGGAATAGGTGAAGCCGTGGTAGAACTCCCCACCCTCGTGGATCAAGGTCTCCGCCACCCGGTCACCGACCATGACGGCGGAGAGCGGCACGTAGCCGGACGTGATGCCCTTGGCCAGGGTCATGAAATCCGGCTTGATCCCGTAACGCTGTGACCCGAACCAATGGCCCAGACGGCCAAAGCCGCAGATCACCTCATCCGCGATCAGCAGGATGTCGTGTTCTTTGCAGATGCGGTTGATCTCCGGCCAGTAACTGTCGGGCGGGATGATGACGCCGCCGGCCCCCTGCACCGGCTCCCCGATGAAGGCGGCAACGTTCTCTGGGCCGATCTCCAGGATTTTCTCTTCGACCGCGCGGGCCGCCAGCCGCCCAAACGCCTCTGCGCTCATCTCCCCTTGGCCCTCAAACGGATAGGGCGCCATGACATGGGTGAAGCCGGGAAGCGGCAGGCCGCCCTGTTCGTGCATCACCTTCATGCCGTTCAGCGAGGTCGCGGCCATGGTGGTGCCGTGATAGCCATGCTCGCGCCCGATAAAGACCCGCTTTTCCGGCTTGCCCTTCAGTGCCCAGTAATGGCGCGCCATGCGCACGATGGTATCATTGGCCTCCGACCCGGAATTGGCGAAGAAGGCACGGTTCAGGCCCGATGGCGTCAGTTCCGCCAGCTTGGCCGCCAACCGCACCGTCGGCTCCGTCGTGGTCTTGAAGAAGCCGTGATAGAAACTGAGATCGGTCAGCTGACGATAGGCGGCATCGGCCAGTTCCCGCCGCCCATAGCCGACATTCACACACCACAGCCCGGCCATGGCATCCAGGATGCGCGCACCCGTGCTGTCGGTCAGCCACACCCCCTCGGCCTGGGTGATGATGCGCGGCCCGCCCAGGGCGGCCAGTTCCTGATGGTCGGTGAACGGATGCCAGTGATGGGCACCGGAAAGGCGCTTCAACGCGTCGGTATCGATGGTGGACACAAGTCGTCCCTCCCCAGGATCAAGATGCAGATGACGGACAGTCGGCAACCGTCAGACCGGCGGGTTGAACCCGATCCGGGCGCAGAGCAACAGCATCACTTCCTTGGGGCACGGGCCATGATAGGTCATGCAGAGAGCATAACGCCGACACACGCCGGCGTCACGGCCCCTATCTAAAACCGCATTAGCTGCGCAGGCCCGGCGCTTCCTGTCCGGTGCGGGCCACATATTCGGTGTAGCCGCCACCATATTGATGGATGCCGTCCGGCGTCAGCTCCAGCACGCGGTTGGAGAGCGTGGCCAGGAAGTGCCGGTCGTGCGACACGAACAGCATGGTGCCTTCATAATTGGCCAACGCGGTAATCAGCATCTGCTTGGTGTCGAGGTCGAGATGGTTTGTCGGCTCGTCCAGGACCAGAAAATTCGGCGGATTGTACAGCATCATTGCCATCACCAGCCGCGCCTTCTCGCCCCCCGACAGCACCCGGCAGCGCTTTTCCACATCATCGCCAGAAAAGCCGAAGCAACCGGCCAGTGCCCGCAGCGACCCCTGGCCCGCCTGCGGAAAGGCGCTTTCCAAGGCTTCAAAAACGGTCTGCTCACCATCCAGCAGTTCCATCGCGTGCTGAGAGAAATAGCCCATCTTCACGCTGGCCCCGACATTGACGGTCCCGGTATCGGGCCGGTCGGCGCCAGCGATGAGCTTCAGCAAGGTCGACTTGCCGGCACCATTGACGCCCATGACGCACCAGCGTTCCTTGCGGCGGATGGTGAAGTCGAAGCCCTGATAGATGCTGCGGCTGCCATAGCCCTTGTGGACATTGCGCAGCACCGCGACATCATCGCCCGAGCGTGGTGCGGGCGGAAAGTCGAACATCACCGTCTGGCGGCGCTTGGGCGGCTCGACACGTTCGATCTTGTCCAGCTTCTTAACGCGGCTCTGTACCTGGCTGGCATGGGAGGCTCGAGCCTTGAACCGCTCGATGAATTTGATTTCCTTGGCCAGCATGGCCTGCTGGCGTTCGAACTGCGCCTGCTGCTGCTTCTCGTTCAGGGCACGCTGCTGTTCATAGAAATTGTAGTCGCCGGAATAGGAGTTCAGCGACCCGCCATCGATTTCGATGATCTTGTTGACGATCCGGTTCATGAATTCCCGGTCGTGCGAGGTCATCAGCAGGGCACCTTCATAGCCCTTCAGGAACCCTTCCAGCCAGATCAGGCTTTCGATATCCAGATGGTTGCTGGGTTCGTCCAGCAGCATGGCATCGGGCTTCATCAACAGGATGCGGCCGAGCGCCACGCGCATCTTCCAGCCGCCTGACAGGGCGCCGACATCCTTGTCCATCATCTCCTGGCTGAAGCTGAGGCCGGCCAGCACCTCGCGTGCGCGGCCCTCCAGCTCATAGCCGCCCAGTTCATCGAAACGCGCCTGCACCTCGCCATAGCGCTCGATGATCGCGTCCATCTGGTCGGCCTGATCGGGATCGGCCATGGCTTCTTCCAGGCTTGCCAGTTCCTTGGCGACCTCGCTGACCGGCCCGGCACCGTCCATCACTTCCTGGACCGCGCTGCGACCGGACATCTCACCGACATCCTGGTTGAAGTAACCGATGGAAACCTGCTTCTCCACCGATACCTGGCCGGTATCCGGCTGCTCCTCACCCGTGATCATCCGGAACAAGGTGGTCTTGCCGGCCCCGTTGGGCCCCACCAGCCCCACCTTTTCCCCCCGGTTCAGGGCAGCGGAGGATTCCAGGAATAGAATGCGGTGACCGTTATGTTTGCTGATATTTTCAAAGCGGATCATGGGGCCGGGTTCCAAGGGCACAGATTGGCCCCCTTATGCCACAAGATGCCGGGCACGACAGGGGTCTATCGGCCCTTATGCCGACTGACGATGCAGGCCTGCCCAGCGCATGAACAGAGCTACGCGGTTGATCTGCCGCGCGTGGTGACGACACCTACGGGCCGTTTTCGGCAAGGTTTTAGTTTTGGATTTCGCCTAAACACAAACACCATGCCGATTGACACTAGCATGTAATTGCAGAACCATATAGCCATGCAATCATCAATCACCCCCCTTACCCATGCTGAACGTATCGACCGTGTCCGCCTGATCCGGGCGGAGAATGTCGGGCCGGTGACGTTTCTACGGCTGATGGAGCGGTTCGGGACCGCCACCGCCGCCCTGAACGCCCTGCCGGATCTGGCAAAGCGCGGCGGGCGCACCGCCCCCTTGCGCATTCCGGGCAAGGCAGAGGTGGAGCGGGAAGCCGTGGCGCTGGACCGGATTGGCGCGCGGTGGCTGTTCCGGGGAGAGGCGGAGTATCCGGGGCCGTTGGCCGTGCTGGATGATGCGCCGCCGGTGTTGACCCTGCTGGGTTTCCCGGCGCTGCTGTCGCGGCCCTGCGTGGGGATCGTCGGCGCGCGCAATGCCAGCATTGTCGGCCGCAAGATGGCGGAAAAGCTGGGCCGCGATCTGGCCGAGGCTGGGTTTACGGTGGTGTCCGGCTTGGCGCGCGGCATTGATACGTCGGCCCATCTTGGCGCCCTGGCCGGTGGGGCGACCGGTGGCGGGACGGTGGCCGTGGTGGCGGGTGGTGTCGACATTATCTATCCGCCGGAAAATGACGCGCTTTACCGCGATATCGCTGCGCGCGGGGCCGTTCTGGCCGAATCACCCCTGGGCACGGAGCCGCAGGCACGTCATTTCCCCCGGCGCAATCGCTTAATCTCCGGCCTGTCGCTGGGCGTCGTGGTGGTGGAGGCGGCGGTGAAGTCAGGATCGCTGATCACCGCGCGCTTTGCCGGCGAACAGGGGCGCGAGGTGTTTGCCGTGCCGGGATCACCGCTGGACCCGCGTGCCCAGGGCTGTAACCGCCTGATAAAGGAGGGGGCGGGGCTGGTAGAGAATGCCGATGATGTCATCAACCACCTGCAAGGCGCCCTGCGCCGCCCGTTCAGCGAACCCGGCGGTGGGCTGTTCCGCCCCACCAATCCAGCCCGCGAAGACGAGATGGAACTGGAAAAAGCGCGCCGTCTGGTGACGGAGTGCTTGTCCCCCTCCCCGGTTCTCATTGACGAAGTGGTCCGCGGCTGCCAATTGTCTGCCGGTGTGGTGTTGACTGTCCTGCTGGAAATGGAACTGGCGGGACGGCTGCAGCGCCATCCCGGTGGGCAGGTCAGCCTGATCTGACCCTTTCCCGCCGTCCGGTTATCCATCGTTCTTGCAAAGGCGGGTCCTTCAGTGGCTGGCAGTGTCGTCATCGTCGAATCCCCGGCCAAGGCCAAGACCATCAACAAATATCTGGGGTCGGACTTCACCGTCCTGGCCAGCTTCGGGCATGTGCGCGACCTTCCGCCCAAGGATGGGTCGGTGCGCCCCGAAGAGGATTTCGAGATGGATTGGGAGCTGGGCGACCGGTCCAAGCGCCATGTCGATGAGATCGCCCGTGCCGTGAAGGGTGCGAACCGCGTCTTCCTGGCCACTGACCCGGATCGCGAAGGGGAAGCCATCGCCTGGCACGTGCATGAGCTGCTGAAGGAAAAGCGGCTGGCCGGCAAGGCGGAAATCCGCCGCATCACCTTTAACGAGATCACCAAGAGCGCCGTTCTGGATGCCATCGGCAAGCCGCGCGATGTGGATCAGGAACTGGTGCAGGCCTATCTGGCCCGCCGCGCGCTGGATTATCTGGTGGGTTTCAACCTGTCGCCTGTCCTGTGGCGCAAGCTGCCGGGGTCGAAATCGGCGGGGCGCGTGCAGTCGGTGGCCCTGCGTCTGATCTGTGAGCGCGAGGCCGAGATCGAGGCGTTCAAGCCGCAGGAATATTGGACCATCGAGGCGGAATTCAAAACCTTCGAAGGCGCCACCTTCACCGCCCGCCTGACGCAGCTGGATGGCAAGCGGCTGGAGAAGTTCAGCCTGGGCAACAAGGAAGCCGCCGAGGCTGCCCTGGCCCGCATCCGCCCCATGCTGTTCAAGGTCGGCCGGGTGGAGCGCAAGGAAGTGCGGCGCAATCCCTATGCGCCCTTCACCACCTCCACCTTGCAGCAGGAGGCCAGCCGCAAGCTGGGCTTTGGTGCTGTCAAGACCATGCGCACCGCGCAGAAGCTCTATGAGGGCGTGGATATCGGTGGGGAGACGGTCGGTCTGATCACCTATATGCGTACTGACGGCGTGTCACTCAGCCAGGAGGCCATTGAGGGATCGCGACGCCTGATCGACCAGACCTGGGGCGATAATTACGTCCCCGAAAAGCCCCGCATTTATAAGACCGCCGCCAAGAACGCCCAGGAAGCGCACGAGGCCATCCGCCCGACCGACCTGTTCCGCCGCCCGGATCAGCTGACCCGCTATCTCGACAAGGACGAGCTGCGGCTTTACGAGCTGGTGTGGAAGCGTACGGTGGCGTCGCAGATGGCCAGCGCCGTGCTGGACCAAGTGACCGTCGATATCATGTCGAAGGGGGCGGAAGCGGTGTTCCGCGCCACCGGTTCCATCCTGAAATTCGATGGCTTCCTGAAGGTCTATCAGGAAGAGAAGGATGATGACGGGGAGGAAGAGGAGAACCGCCGCCTGCCGCCCATGAAGGATGGCGACGACCTGACGCGCGGCGCCCTGAAATCCGATCAGCACTTCACCCAGCCGCCGCCCCGCTATACCGAGGCCAGTCTGGTGAAGAAGATGGAGGAGCTGGGCATCGGTCGTCCCTCAACCTATGCCTCCACTTTGCAGGTCTTGCAGGAGCGCAATTATGTACGGCTGGAGAAAAGACGGTTTGAGCCGGAAGATCGCGGGCGGCTGGTCACCAGCTTCCTGGAGAATTTCTTCAACCGCTATGTGCAGTATGATTTCACGGCGGCGCTGGAAGAGAAGCTGGACGATATTTCCGGCGGGCGCATCTTCTGGAAGGATGTGCTGCGGGAGTTCTGGAAGCACTTCCATGCTTCCATCGACGAGACTAAGGACCTGACCATCACCCAGGTGCTGAATGCCCTGGATGACGCGCTGGGGCCGCACTTCTTCCCCGACCGGTTCGATACGCAAGGGCACAAGATCGACGTGCGCGTCTGCCCCACCTGCGGGGCGGGGCGGCTGTCGCTGAAACTGGGCAAGACGGGCGCCTTCATCGGCTGTTCCAACTATCCGGAATGCCGCTATACCCGCCCGCTGGCCGTGGCCGGCGAAGAGGCGGAGGCAGATGCCGACCGCGATCTGGGCGTCGACCCGGAGACGAACCAGAATGTGGTGATGAAGCGCGGGCCCTATGGCGTCTATGTCCAGCTGGGCGAGGCAGTGGCCAAGGGGGAAAAGCCAAAACGCGTCTCCCTGCCCCGTGGCCTGAACCCGCAGGATGTGGACCTGAATACGGCATTGGCGTTGCTGTCGCTGCCGCGTTCGCTGGGCACGCATCCGTCGTCGGGACAGGAAATCCAGGCCGGCATCGGGCGCTTCGGGCCGTATCTGAAGCATGGCGATGCTTATAAGAACATCCCGCCGGATGACGACGTGCTGACCATCGGCCTGAACCGCGCCGTCGTCCTGCTGGGCGATGGGCCGGTGAAGAAGGCGGTAGCGGGGCGTGAGCTGGGCAACCATCCCAAGGATGGCAAGCCCATCTCCATCGGGTCCGGTCGCTTCGGGCCCTATGTGAAGCATAACAAGCTGTTCGCCAGCATTACCAAGGCCTACAATGCCGACACGCTGACCCTGGAACAGGCGGTGGAACTGCTGGCCGCGAAGGCCGCCAAGGACACGGCCAAGAAGGGTGCGGCACCGGAGGCAGAGGCCGAGGAAAAGCCGAAGAAGGCGCCCGCCAAGAAAGCCGCCGCACCAAAGGCGGAAGCAGCCAAGAAGCCGACGGCGAAGACGGCAACGACAGCGGCGAAGAAGCCGGCAGTGAAAAAAGCCAAGGCGTGAACTTGCAAACAGCGATAGGGTGAACCATGTTCAGCCGTATAAAGGGTATCAGCACCCTGGAGGGCCCCATGCGCACCCTATTTCTGACCGGCCTGGTTTTGTCGATCATCGCCCTTTCCGCGACAGCGGAGGAGCAGGCTGCGCCGGCGACGCCACCCGTGAATACCTTTACCCTGCTGGAAAAGAAGCCGGAGCCGCAGCCGGTGGGCGGTGGCCCTACGGCCCGCACGGTGCCCGATTACAGCCAGGGCGTCCCGGTGGCACAGGCGCAGCAGGCTGAACAGGAAGCCAAATGCCGCGTGCGTAAGACCGTGGAGGCCGGCGTTGCCATGGGTGGCGTCAGCGGCACCTATGCCGGGGCGCGGCTGGATTACGGCAAGGATGACAAGGCACTGGCCCGTGGCTATGCCCCCACCCCCTGCCCCGACACGGGTTTCGCCATGTCGCTGGCCGTGTCGAGCAGCGATATGGAGATGAAGCGTCGGGGTGAACGCCGCCCGATGCAGATGGACGAAGACGGGCGGCCCGACCTGATGGAACGGTAAGGCCGCTCCCCTATTTCCCGTTCAAGGTCCGTTCGATATTCAAGCCGATGGTCACCCCACCCAGGGCCGGGGCGGAGGGATCGCCGCCGATGGCAAAGCTGATCTGGACACTGAATTGACTGGTCGATTGATCGAAGGCGATATTGTCGATGAAGGCGGTATCAGGCCCCTTCACGACGGTCATGGAGAATTTCCGCTCATCCGCCTGCCAGAGATCGCTGGATAAAGGGTCGGACGCCACGGCCATGCCAGCCCCGTCAAACAGCAGGATTTCCGATACCATGCCGCCCGATGTGGCCCGTAACCGGTAAAGTGCCGCTGACAGCGGATGATCGCGCAGGCCGGTAACCAACGGGTCATCTGCCCGGTCGCGATGCGCCTGATAACGACGATCCTCCATCATGATCTGCTGCACCGGCTTTGACCCGTTCACCTGCCACGCGGCGGCCAGGGCCGGCAGAAGGGCCGGATCGGCCAGAAGCTGATCACGCACATGCTGCGCCACGGCCAGGGCCGTACGGCGTTCAGCCGATGAAAGAGCCATGTTGGCGGCGGCACAATGCGGGATCTGGGCGTTGAACCTTTCCAGAAAGCCCGGATACGCCTTCAGAAAGGCGTCAGAAAAATAGACGCCCAACGGCATGTAGCGTTCAAACGCGATGGTCAGGCCAGCGGGGTCGATGCCCGCCTCCCGCCTGGCAAAAGCCAGTTCCGCCTCATCCATCAGGACAGCGGCGACACGGCCACCGACCAGCATACGCAGAAGCTGTGCCCCGCTGCGCGCGGCGCCATCGACATTGGCCTCATGGGCCTGAAGCCATTTCAACTGATTGGAACCCAGCACCGCCGCCACGGGCAGTCCCGTCCGCACCTGGGCGGGGATTGCACCGGCAGGGGCCGTCGTAACCCATACCCAGCGCTCCAGCGCCAGCGGAAGGGACAGGCGTCCGGCATCGGTATCGCGCGCAGCATCCGGGGCCACAGAGAACACGCCCTGTGCCAATCCCTGACGCACCTGTTCATGGGCACGCAGCCAGGGGGAAAGGTCCACCTGATAGCGCTGATCCAGCCGGTCCATGACGCAGTCAAAGGCACGCATGGAGGTGCCATCCAGGTTGTCGCCCACCATTTCCTGATAGGGCGGCGCAATGTTGGTGAGAAACCGCGGTATCTCTGCGGCTGACGCCCGTGCAGCGGGAACCTGCAGGACCAAGGTACCCAGCAGCAGACGCCCCGCCATGGTGACAAGGCGCATTTCACTCCCTTCTCGCCGGTCTTGAAGCCGACGCACAGGGAATAGTCTAGGCCTGTTCAGGCCGAAGCGAACACCTATCCGGAAGGTGCTGAAATAGATCGCAGACCAACTTAAATCATCGCGTGCCGCATCGGGCGTAACCGGCAACAGACCCGTCACGACGACCAGCAGCACACTCCGCCCGCGCCGGAAGGGTGGTGGCGAGCAGGAGGAGGAAGCAGAGGAGCAGGCGCCTTCAGGCGATCAATCGGTGAACTTGTTGTTCCGGGGGAAGCCGGTGGGCGGTAGCTTGCCCTGGGTGCCACGGAAGGCAACCCAGCCGGACAGTTCGGGCATCGTGACGCTACGGATGCGGCCTTCGGCCCCGCCCATCTTCCAGGACAGACCGTCGGCCAAGTTGAAGGTCTTCACATCCGACAGGCTGGCATCCTTGTATTTCTGCAAGGCCACGCCCTTGCCGCGCGTCATCAGCGGCAGTTCTTCCAGCTTGAAGACCAGCAGCTTGCGGTTATTGCCGATGACGGCCACGGCATCGCCCTCCACCGGTAGCACCAAGGCCGCAACCCCGCCATCAGACGGGTTCAGGACCTGTTTGCCGGCGCGGGTCTGGGCCACCACCTCGTCGGCTTCCACCTGGAAGCCACGGCCATCGCTGCTGGCCACGATCAGTTTCTGGCCCGGCACATGCGCGAACAGGGCCACAATCTCCGCCTCGCCGAAATCGGCCATCAGGCGCACCGGTTCGCCGAACCCGCGCCCGCGCGGCAGCTTGTCCGCCCCCAGCGTGTAGAATTTGCCGTTGGAGGCAAAGACCAGCAGCTTGTCCGTGGTCTGCACGCGCAGCACAAACCGCTCCTGATCGCCATCCTTGTACTTGGCGTCCAACACTTCCGCCGGGGTCAGGTGACGGGACACGGCACGTATCCAGCCCTTTTCCGACAGGAAGACGGTCAACGGCTCCCGCTCAATCATCGCCTCGACCGGCACCACGATGTCGGCGGGCGCGTCGCCCACCTCCGTCCGGCGTTCGCCCAGCGCCGTGGAGCGACCGAATTTCTTATCCATCTGCTGCACTTCAGCGCGGATGGATTTCCAGCGCTTGCCCTCATCCTCCAGCAGTTCGGTCAGCTTCGACTTCTCTGCCGACAGGGCATCATGTTCCTTCTTGATCTCGAACTCTTCCAGGCGGCGCAGGGACCGCAGCCGCATGTTCAAGATGGCTTCGGCCTGAACATCGGTCAGCTTGAAGGTCCGCATCAGGTCCTTCTTGGGCTCATCCTCCTCGCGGATGATACGGATGACCTCGTCCAGGTTCAGGTACGCGATCAGGTAACCGCCCAGCACCTCCAGCCGATGCTCAATCTCCGCCAGACGGAAGCGGGAACGGCGGATCAGCACGTCCTGGCGGTGGGCCAGGAAAGCGTTCAGCACCTCATGCAGATTCATGACGCGCGGAATGGTGCCGCCATCCAGCACATTCATGTTCAGGCTGAAACGGATTTCCAGGTCCGTGTTGCGGAACAGCTGTTCCATCAGGACCGCAGGATCGACATTCCGGCTCTTGGGAATCAGGATCAGGCGGATATCCTCCGCCGATTCGTCGCGCACATCGTCCAGCAGCGGCAGTTTGCGTTCGGCCAGCAGCTCCGCGATCTTTTCCACCAGACGCGATTTCTGCACCTGATACGGGATTTCGGTAACCACCACCTGCCAGGTACCCTGGCCCAGCGCCTCCTTGGTCCAGCGGGCGCGCAGGCGGAAGGCGCCACGGCCCGTGCGATAGGCCTCGATAATGTTGGCACGGGCCTCCACCAGCATGCCGCCCGTCGGGAAATCCGGCCCGCGCACCCAGCTGACCAGCTCATCCACCGTCACGGGCCGGCGCTTTTCCGGGGCCGGCAGCAGTTCGCGTTCGATGATCAGGTTTAGCGCGCCACAAATCTCGCCGACATTATGCGGCGGAATGCTGGTCGCCATGCCGACCGCGATGCCGGCGGACCCATTGGCCAGCAGATTGGGGAAGGCTGCCGGCAAGACCACCGGTTCCTGCCCGTCACCATCATAGGTGGGGCGGAAATCGGTCGCATCCTCGTCCAGGCCCTGCATCAGGGCCTTGGCGACCTCCGTCAGCTTGGCCTCGGTATATCGCATGGCGGCGGCGTTATCGCCGTCGATATTGCCGAAATTCCCCTGGCCTTCGACCAGCGGATAGCGGCTGGCGAAATCCTGCGCCAAACGGACCAGTGCGTCATAAACGGACTGGTCACCATGGGGGTGAAACTTGCCGATCACGTCGCCGACCACACGCGCCGACTTTTTCGGCATCGTGTTGGGGTCCAGCTTCAACTGGCTCATCGCGAACAGAATGCGCCGATGCACCGGCTTCAACCCGTCGCGCACATCGGGCAGCGAACGGGAGACGATGGTGGAAAGCGCATAGGACAGGTAGCGTTCGCCGAGGGCTTCGGCCAGTCGCTTGTCCAGGATTTCATAGGCGGCGTCGGTCATGCCCTATCCATACCAGATGTGGTAAGGCCATGGGTACTGGCTTCTATACTGGCCTTTGGGGATAGGGGCTATGGCTGGCGACCGGCATAGAGCAGGCGTTCGATGATCACCCGGTCGCCGGCAATGCGAAAGTAAACAGTTACACGCCGTTCAAAACCAACCCGACGAAGACCTGGATACAAATCCGAGCAAGCGTGACCGCGATGGGGGAATGTTCTGAAGCCCAGGCAGTAAGACCTCAAACGCTGAATATAATTTACGGCAACCAAAGGCCCACGGTCATCGGTAATTATACCCAGCAAGACAGAGGCGTCTTGCTGTGCTTTGGCCGAAAAGACGACCGAAAAGGTCTTTATCATGGCATCCGGGCGAGAAGTTCCGCTTCTAACTCGCGGAAAACATCCTCCATATCCTTCAACGAAGACGGATCACGTTCAGACTCTTCAATTGCCGGCAGGACCTGCGCGCGCAGCCATGCAGGGTCCGCGTCGGCGAAGGGACCGAGATCGGTGTCATCAATCTCAATGGCTGGCTTGCCGTCCATGATATGCCCGCCTCACACAGGTTGATGACAAGAGGATAACATCGCGCACCCGCCCTGTCACCCTCTCCCCCTCCCCATCACTTGATCGGGTTCGGCCCCGGAAAGGCGGCGCGCAGGGCCGGCAGGGCGGCGGGGTGGTAGACGGAATGGTGACGTTCGCCGGGCAAATCCTGGAAATCCCAGGTGAGGCCCGCCGGCGCTCCCGCCTTCAACGCCGCCATCACCCGGTCCAGGCCGCCGCGCATGCCCCCGCCCTCGTTGCCGATGGCCAGATGCAGGCTGCGCGTGCCGGGCTTCTGCGCCTTCAGAAGGTCGGCGGCCTGATAGGACAGGGCCTCCTTGTTCCACCACAAAGACGGGCTGATGGCGATGTAATGGCTGAACATATCCGGCTGGCGCAGGAAAGTTTCCAGGATGAACAGGCCGGCCAGGCTTTCGCCAATCACGCCGGTTTCGCCATCGGTGCGGAAGTTCTTATTGATGAACGGTTTCAACTCCGCACCCAGGAAGCGGCGGAAATTGTCGGCCCCGCCATGGGTGGGCAGTTCCTTGATATCCAGCGGGTCCTGGGAGGGGGAGGTCAGGTCGCGCTTGCGGTCCGTGCCCTCAATCCCCACCAGGATCACTTCCCTGGTGACGCCGTTCAGTTCGCCCAACTGCACCAGACCCGCAATATGGAACCAATCCTCCTTGGTGCCGCCATCGATCAAATACAGCACCGGGTAGCTGCGCTTGCCATCGGCGTAAGAGGCGGGCAGCAGTACATTGATGCGCCGCTTTTCCTTCAGGACCGCGGAGTCCAGGCTGTAGCCGGTGCCGAACTGTATCGCCTCACTGGCGCCAAGGCCGGGCGCATCCGCCGCCTTTACCGATAGCGGGGCGAGAATGCAGGCGGCCAGCAGGGCCGAGGTCAGCAGCTTCTTCATTTCATATCCCGGATTGCCGTGATTTCGGTCTTCAGCGCGTCCCACAGGCGGTCGGCCAGCGCCGTCAACTCATCGCCACCATAAGCAGACGTAAGGCCACGGCCCCAGACAGGTCCGGGCCAGGCGGGATCGTCGCGGCGGCGTGCAATGACATGCATGTGCAGCTGCGATACGACATTGCCCAGCGCGCCGGTATTGATCTTATCCGGCTGGAACAACCGCTCCAGCACACGGGCCGCAGCAGAGGTCTCCCGCGTCAGCAGCACCTGATCGGCGGGCGACAGGCGATGGATTTCCACCGCCCCCACCCGGCGCGGCACCAGGATCAGCCAGGGGAACAGGCGATTGCGCATCAACAGCACGCGCGACAAGGGCCAGTCACCCAGTGTGACCGTGTCCGCCGCCAGACGCGCATCCAGATCGAAGCCGGTTTCCATCACCTTCCCCTGCCCTGCCATTCTGCCCGGTCTATACCAAGATGGGCCGCCTGCGCTATGCTCAGCCCTGTCACAACGGATGGCCATTGCGCTTTTCACAAAAATAACAGAAACGGCTGCCAGAGATTGACCCGCCGCCATTCCTGGCGGTCGGTGTTCCAGGGGCAAGACAGGAACGATGGGCAAGATTTTGAAGATGCGGGCTTCGGCTTGGGGTGTGCTGTTGCTGCTGGTCCTGGGCAATATCGGGGCCTGGGCCCTGTCCAACCGCCCCACGACGCCCGAGAAACTGTGGTCGGGCACGATATCCGGCGTCGCCTTCAGCCCCTATCAGGAACATCAGAATCCGCAGGATGGCCGGCATCCGTCGCGTTCAGATATTGAGCGCGATGTGGCCGTCGTCGCCCCCTTCGTCCGCTCCATCCGCACCTATACGGCCACCGATGGGCTGGAGGTGACGCCGGAGATCGCGGCCAGATACGACCTGGACGTGACCGCCGGCGCCTGGATTTCCGGCGATCTGGGCAAGAACGAGCAGGAGATCAACTCCCTGGTCCGCCTGACCCGCGCCAACAAGAACGTGACGCGCGTCATGGTCGGCAATGAGGTGATGTATCGCGGCGATCTGGAGGTTGAGGCGCTGATCGACTATGTCCAGCGCGTGAAGCGGCAGATGGATGTCCCCGTCTCCACCGCCGAGCCGCCCTATGTCTGGATCAAATATCCCGAGCTGGCGCAGGCCGTCGATTACATCACCATCCACCTGCTGCCCTATTGGGAGAAGGTGCCCATCGAACAGGCCATGGAGCAGGTGCGCCGTGGCTATGACGAGGTGCGGGCCAAGTACCCTGACAAGCATATCCTGATCGGCGAAGCCGGCTGGCCGTCGGACGGCCCCTATCGCGGCGGCGCCCAGGCCAGCCTGGTCAATCAGGCGCAGTTCATCCGCAACTTCCTGAACCTGGCCGGTGAGAACCGCTGGGACTATTACATCATGGAAGGCTTCGACCAGCCCTGGAAGCGGGAAATCGGCGGCGAGGCGGAAGCCAACTGGGGCATCTGGGACACCCATCGCCAGATGAAGTTCCCCATGGAAGGCGGCGTGTTCGAGGTGCCGGGCTGGCCCGTGCTGTGTGCCATCGCCACGCTTCTGGCCTTCATCCCCATGTTCTGGTTCGTGCTGGCGCGCGATGACCTGAAGCCCGCCGGGCAGTTATTCTATGGCGCCCTGATCCAGGGGATTGCCTCGGGTCTGGTCTGGACCGCGACGGAGGCGATGACCACGGGCATGAACACCCTGTCCTTCGTGGCCTTCCTGATCCTGATCTGTGCGCAGATATTGCTGCTGATCGTGGTTCTGATCGACGGGCTGGAACTGACCGAGGTGGTGTGGACCGACCGCTGGAAGCGCAAGTTCAATCCGGTGAAGGTCAATACCAGCGGCTATTACCCCAAGGTCTCCATCCATGTGCCCTGCTATAACGAGCCGGCACATATGGTGATTGAGACGCTGAACGCGCTGGCGAAGATGGATTATCCCAACTTCGAAGTGCTGGTGATCGACAACAACACCAAGGATGAGGAAGTCTGGAAGCCGCTGGAGGCGCATTGCGCCAAGCTGGGCCCGCATTTCCGCTTCTTCCATCTGGCGAAATGGCCGGGATATAAGGCCGGCGCCCTGAATTTCGGTCTGGCGGTCACCGCCCCGGATGCCGAGGTGGTGGGCGTCATCGACAGCGACTATCAGGTCACGCCGGACTGGCTGTCCTCCACCATCCCCTATTTCGAGAGCCAGAAGGTCGCCTTCGTCCAGAGCCCGCAGGATTACCGCGACTGGCACATCCATCCCTTCCACCGGATGATCAACTGGGAATACCAGGGCTTCTTCCATATCGGCATGGTCCAGCGGAACGAGCGCAACGCCATCATCCAGCATGGCACCATGACCCTGATCCGCACCTCCATCCTCAAGCGCGTGGGCTGGTGGGCCGAATGGTGCATCTGTGAAGATGCGGAACTGGGCCTGCGCCTGTTCGAGGAGGGTCTGGAAAGCGTCTATATGCCCGACAGCTTCGGCAAGGGCCTCGTGCCCGACAGCTTCGCCGGGTACAAGACGCAACGCTTCCGCTGGGCCTATGGTGCCGTCCAGATCATCAAGCGGCATTGGCGGGAATTCCTGCCCAGCGGCAAGACCCTGACCTTTGGGCAGAAGTACCATTTCGTCACCGGCTGGCTGCCCTGGTTTGCCGATGCGGCCCATATGCTGTTCGTGGTGGGTGGCGTGTTCTGGTCCCTGGGCCTGCTTTTCGCCCCGCGCTATTTCGAGTTCCCGCCCACCGTCTTTATCATGCCGACCCTGGGCGTGTTCTTCTTCAAGGTGGCGTGCGGCCTGTGGCTCTATGCGGCACGGGTGAAGTGCGGCTTCCTGGACAAGGTGAATGCCGCCGTGGCCGGCATGGCCCTGACCCACACGGTGGGCCGGGCGGTATGGACGGGTCTTTTCACCGAAGGCCGCCCGTTCGTGCGCACGCCCAAATGCGAGGATCAGCCAGCCCTGATCCAGGGCTTCCTGCATGCCAAGGAAGAGGTCATGCTGATGCTGGCCCTCTGGGTCACGGCCTTCGCCGTGGGCTGGAAGGAAGGCGGCGACAATCGCGACGCCTATATCTGGTCGGCCATGCTGGTGGTCCAGTCCCTGCCCTATATCGCCGCATTGGCTGTCGCCACCATCAACGGCCTGCCCATGCCCAAGCAGGAAGAGGGACCGGCGGCGGCGGAGTAAGGGCGCTACCGCCGCACCTTGCCCATGGGCTGCATAAACATCATCGCTTGCAACCAACCAGCGTCACATTCAAGATGATGCCGGTGTTGCCGGGGAGGTGTTTTTGCGTTCCGCTCTGCTTGTGATGTCGCTCCTGTTTCTGGTGCTGCCGGTCGGTGCCAGCGCTGAACAACCTGCCGCCGCCAAATCCCCTGACGCCTGCACCCTGGCGAACACGGAGTTCTGCGGGCTGTGGGAGCTATCCTCGACCCGAGTGGGCGGCGGCGATCTGACGATCCTGGGGGATCGGCTGTCCTGGGAGAATGGGGATCGGGCGGCGTGCATCGTAATTGATGAGAGCGAACAGAAAGGCAAGCGCTTCTCAGCATTGCGGTGCAAATTGACTTTCAATGACGGCTCCATAATGGACCCTGTCTTCTATCTGATACATGCGCACAAAAGGCCAAGTGGCTTGTTCCTGGTTTCAGAAGACCATGCCGATTGTTTGTTCGCGGGGTGGTATCGGATGCTGATAGCCAATGATTTCAGGGTAACGGATACTGGTTTGAGTTGTGGTGGACTGTCGACAATCCCCTATTTTCGGCCCGGACCCTGATTTCAAACGCCGCCCGACCTTGCTATCGCCACGGCCTGCTTAAACAACGCCACCGTGCTTGAGTTCCGACGTGCGTTGACATCCACACGGTGGCTTTCAGCGGCGGCCTTTTCCCAATCGCGGGTAGAAACGGCAGCGAACAATGAGGGCCATTTGGCCACCGTGAATTTCGTACCGCCAATATTGTAGATCATGTCCATGAGGGCCACCTTTGCCGGGGCCGGAAGGGAGTTGAAGCCGGCGAACTTGGCGTTCAGTTCCCGCTGGAAGGCGGCAAGGTCCCGCTCCGCCCTCTGTTGTCTTTCTATTTGGGGAAGGCGCAAGTTTGTGACGCCCCGATAATGCGCGGCAGGCAAATTCAATGTTTGCCGGCCCTGTGCCGCCGCTTCCTCCATTTTTGCGGCGATATACCGGGTCAACTTGTTATAGCCATCCTGTATTTCTGCGGCACTGGCCATGCGCCCATTCTCACCCCCGATCCGCCAGGGTAAGACCAGGAAAGTGGCTTCCCGGCTCACATTCGTGCCTATACCGACAGTCAAAACACCCTTGGTGTCGCCATAGGGATGAGCAACGTCCTCTTCAAATTCACGAAGGCCGTCCACAACGAGCTTCTCCCATGGTTCAGACAAGGGATGCTGAGGTGGGTTCGCAGATGTGCCCGCCGGTCTCTCCTCCTCGGGCACCATCACGGCCCAACACCGGCAATAGGTCTCCTCACCTGGCCAGAGATGGTCCTTTCACAAAAAGCGACGCCCCTGCCGCTTGATATGGGAAGGGCGGACGCGGTCATCCTCCATGGTCATCCAGATATAGGATTCTTCATCATCAGGCGGTTTGTAGGCAGGCGTCGGACAAGGCCTGCCATGTGACGTCACCGGGCCCGACCTCGCCTGTTTCCGGCAAACCTGCCTGCTTCTGGAAAGCCTTCAGCGCATCGAAAAGGGCGGGGTCAGCAAAGCGGGTCATGCCAACTTCCTTCGCCGGCACATAAAGCCCCAAGCGGTTGAGCATATGTTTGGCTGTCAGAATGTCGTCAGGATCGGGGCTGCTGTTTCGCGCGATGATGCTTGCAATCACCATTTCCATGACGTTACTCCCAATTTTTGACCCGCATAGCGGCAGATCAAGCCCGAAATTGGAGTGTAGTCACTTCACAATGCGAAATTCAAGGATTTAGATCCTATTTTATCAACTACGATCAGCATTAGCGGATCGGATCGCCCTTTTTTATTCCGCCGCCACACCACGGAAGAACCGATCCCACCAGCCGCCACCGGGGCAGGTCAGGCCGTTTTCCGCCGAACAGCCGCTGCGCGTGAAGGCCACCGTGGAGACGCGGCCCAGGACACGTTCCAGGGGGACGTAGCCGACATCGTTCAAGAAGCGGCTGTCGCCGGAATTGTCGCGATTATCGCCGGCCATGAACAGATGGCCGTCGGGCACCCGATATTCCGGGGTGTTGTCGGCCATGCCGCTGTCAGTCTGCTCCAGGATCAGGTGGCGGCGGCCACCGGGCAGGGTTTCCAGATATTCGGTGGCAGTGACGATGGCCCCGGATTGGGCGCGGTAGGTGATGTCGCGCACCTTCTCCCGCGCCACCAACTCGCCATTGATATAGAGACGGCCCTGCACCCATTGCAGCCGGTCACCGGGCAGGCCGACCACCCGCTTGACCAGATCATTCTCTTCCCGCGCCTTGCGGAAAACGACGATGTCGCCACGCGCCGGCAGGGCTCTGAACACGCGGCCGGACCCGAAGGGCAAGGGGATGAAGGGCGTGGAGAAGCGGCTGTAGCCATAGGGATATTTGGCCGCATAGAACTGATCACCCACGGTCAGGGTGGGCAGCATGCTTTCGGAGGGAACGTAGAAGCCCTGATAGAGGAAGGTGTTCACCACCAGCACGACACCGGCGAAGGTGGCGATGGAACCGGCCCATTCACGGGCCTTCGACTTCACCGCCGCCGTCGTGCCCGCCTCCCCCGTCATCAGTCTGCCGCCACCCAGCGGAACAGGCGGTCGGACCAGCCGCCGCCGGGGCAGATCAAGCCATCTTCCGCCGTGCAGGATTTGCGGGCAAAAGCCACCATGGAGACGCGACCCAGGACCCGTTCGACGGGGATATAGCCGACCTGACGCAGATAGCGGCTGTCCTGCGAGTTATCGCGATTATCACCCATCATGAACAGGTGGCCTTCGGGCACCTTATATTCTGGCGTGTTGTCGGCAAAGCCGTCATCGCGCTGTTCGATGATCAGGTGCTTGCGGCCATTGGGCAGGGTTTCGGTATATTCGGTGACCTGCACCACCATGCCGCCATTGTCGCGGTAGGAATAGTCGCGGTTCTTTTCGCGCGGCACCACCTGCCCATTGATATAGAGCAGGCCGTCGCGCACCTGGATCGTGTCGCCGGGCAGGCCGATGACACGCTTCACATAATCTTCCTCCGTCGTCGGCAGGCGGAAGACCACGATGTCGCCGCGTTCGGGCATGATGTCCGGGAAGCGGGTCGCGCCGCCGAAAGGCACCGGCACGAAGCTGGTGGAGAAGCGGCTGTAGCCATAGGCGTATTTGGCCGCATAGAACTGATCCCCCACCTTCAAGGTGGGCAGCATGCTTTCCGATGGGACGTGGAAACCCGCAAACAGCAGCGTATTGATGACGAGATAGAAGCCGGCGACGAAACCGATCAGACCCGCCCATTCCTTAACAACTGCGCGCAAAGCCATCACTCCTCACGGAAAACGCTGCCGACACCATGCCCGCCGGCCTGTTTGCGGTCAATCACCACCCTGAATGTCAGGGGTGGGGCCAATTTACGCGGTGGCTTCCTCTGCCGCCGCGTCCCCTTCCACTGCCGCTTCCTCTGCTGCCGCTTCCTCCACCGGGGCATCGGCCCGGCGTTCCAGGACGGCGGCGAAGAAGCCATCGGTATCGTGGCGCAGCGGCGTCAGGCGCAGCATGTCGGTGGTCACCGGCGGCTTGCCCCAGGCAGCGGGCCAGGCGGTGGCGACCGGCACCAGGGTGAAGTCTGGATGCGACGCCAGGAATGCCTCCACTTGGCCTTCATTTTCCTCCCGCAGGACGGAGCAGGTGGCATAGACGACGCGGCCACCGGGGCGGACCAGACGGGCCGCACTGTCCAGGATGCTGGCCTGCAACGGCAAGAGTTCGATCAGGCCCGGCCCCAGGGGGCGCCAGCGGCTGTCGGGATTGCGGCGCCAGGTGCCGGTGCCCGAACAGGGCGCGTCCACGACCACGCGATCGAACTTGCCCTTATGCCGCTTCACCCAAGGGTCGCGTTCGGTCTTGATGGCGCGGGTTTCAATATTGTGCAGGCCGGCGCGGCGGAACCGCTCCTTCGCGCGGGTCAGGCGGCCTTCCAGCACGTCGGTCGCCACCACGCGGCCCTTGTTCTCCATCATGGCGGCAATGGCCAGCGTCTTACCACCAGCCCCGGCGCAGAAATCAACGACCTGCATGCCGGGCCGGGCATCGGCCATGAAGGCCACCAGCTGCGAACCTTCATCCTGGATCTCGATCATGCCCGACTTATAGGCATCCAGCGCCATGACGGGCGCACGACCGGCCAGACGCAGGCCCACGGGCGACAGGTCGGTGGGCGTGGCCTTGATCCCGGCATCGGCCAGGGCTTTCATGGCATCCTCGCGCGTGCCCTTCACCGGGTTGACGCGCAGGTCCAGCGGCGCCTCACCCAGCATGCCCGACGCCTCGGCCAGGAAACGCTCACCAAAGGTGGCGCGCATCGACGCTTCGGCCCATTCCGGCACCTCGGCCTGGACGGCTTCCGGCTGATCGGGATGGCTCAGGGTGCGTGTGTCGAGCGCGCGGATCAGCTTGCGTTCGCGGTCCGACAGGGGGGCGGGCGCGAACTTGGCCCCGTTGAACAGGCCGGCAACGGCATCGGCGGTACGACCGCCAGCCAGGATGCAATCGGCAATCACCAGGGCGCGCGGATCGGGCATGTGGTTCACCCGCTCCAGCCACCAATGCAGCCGCGCCCAATGGCGCATGACGCCATAGACCAGCGACGCGATCTCGCCGCGATCCTTGGCACCGATATAGCGGCGGGCGCGGAAAAAGGCGCTGGTGACCGCATCGGCCGGACGCGGGGTGTCCATCACCTCGGCAAGCAGGTCGGTGGCGGTAGCCAAACGGGCGGCGGGGGTCATGGCGTGTCTTCTCGATACTGTCGGCGCTGGTAAAGCCGGCGACTATAGGGCCGGGAGGTCCCTGGTGGAAGTGCCGGGCTGCCATGGCTGCCCCTCCCGTGCGGGTGGGGTGGGGGTGGTGTGGTTCCCTCACCCTCCCAAATGTTGGAACGGCTTCACGTTGACGGAAAACGCTCCCTATCGTCATCCCGGCGAAAGCCGGGACCCAGCGAGAGGCGCGATCAGCGCCGATATGACTCTCGTCGCGGCAGACGCCGCTATACGCTGGGTCCCGGCTTTCGCCGGGATGACGAGGAAAGCGCGAGGCCGGTCAAAAGAGATTCTCTCCAACGCGTTCACCCCCACCCTCAATACCCCTCCTCCTTCTTCGACCAGCGGGGCTGTGAAACATTGTGCACCGGCCTTTCTTCCCGGTTGCACAGGTCCATGGGCAGTTTGTCACCCCAGGCCAGCCAGCGGGCGCGCATGGTCCAGCGGGCCGCCGACAGGCCGGGTGCGCCATCAACCCCGTCGGCCAAGGGCAGGCTGTTATGGAGAATCCAGAACAGCAGCCGCACCGCCGGACGCGCGCGCAGGCGGTAGGAGCCGCGCTTCAGACGCAGCGAGGGACCGTCATGGAGCGGGGCCGGCGGGGCCGATGCCTTCACCTTGCCGCGCGGACGGTTGCGCCAGCGCAATTCCTTTGGAAAGTCCGGCAGTGGATCGCCCGATTGTCCCATTGGATCGGCGTTGAGGGGCGGCAGTGCCGGCACCGGGTCCGGGGCAAGGCCGGCAGCGGGGCTGGCTTCGGGCGTCATATCGGGAACCGGGTCCGGGATGGTGTCCGCCAGATCAGGATTGAAGGGTTCGGGGGCGGGATCGGGAAGCAGCGGCGGCGCGCAGGCGGTGATGGCACCGGCGGGCAGGATTGGACCCCGGCGGCGGGGCGCGGACGGGGGTGGAGCCGGTAGCGAGGGTTCGGGAACGGGCAAGGGCACCTTCGTGCCCGGCGGTGCCGACAGATCGGCCCTGATCCCGGCCTCCACGTCCAGTGCCGTCATCCAGCCATCGGGGATGCGGGCATAGCCGGGCTTGGGCGGCTTTTCCGCCTGTTGCAGCAGTTCGGCCCCCAAACCCAGCCGGTCGGCAGCCCAGAGCGTGGCGCGCATGTTGCCGTCGGCAATGGCGCGGTACAGCGTATCGACGACCAGTTCGCGCATGGCCACGAAGCGGCTATCCGCCTCCCGCCGCATCAGGGCGCGTTCTTCGGCCACGCGGCGGCGCAGATTGTGCGATTGGGACAGCGCCCGCCAGATGGTGGTGCGCGACAGCTTGTAATGTTCGGCGATCTTGATGATCGGCACGCCGGCCGCCAGATGGAAGGCGATCTTGGCCCAGGTCACCTCATCCGCCTTTCGGGATTTATATCCTTCCAGCAGATGTCCGCAATCGGCGAAGCTAACATCCTCCGTAAAGGGGCGGACATGGCGGTCGGACGAACCGCGCCACCAGGCCTCCGCCTGTTCCTGCGCCGTCAGGGTGGGATGGTCGGTGTCGTAGGGGTTGTGGCTGAGCGAGGGCATGGGGCGGCTCCGGCTTGAGGGGGACCATGATCCTAGCGGTTTATGGGATTATATTCCATAGTGGTGGTGGTGGGAGGGTGAGGGAGCCACGCCCGCCACATCCCCCCTTGCCCCCACTGCCCGCCCCGCCTATTTTGACACCGGTTTCCAACTTGTCATACAAGTTCAAGGGAGGATGAAGATGCGGTACTGGATGATCCCGGCCCTGGCGGCCCTGATGCTGTCGGCCCCGGTGGCGATGGCGGAACGCATTTTCATCGCGGGTGACAGCACCGCCGCCAATTATGGAACCGACCGCTATCCGCAGATGGGCTGGGGCATGGTGCTGGCCTGTAATCTGGACGGGTCGGTGGCGGTGGAGAACCGGGCCATGGGCGGGCGCAGCACCAAGAGCTTCATCGCCGAGGGGCGGTTCGATGCCATCGCCAAGGATATTGCCGCCGGCGATACGCTGCTGATCCAGTTCGGGCATAATGATGCCAATCAGGCGAAGGAGGAGCGGTATACGCCCCTGCCCGATTTCCGCGTCAATCTGCTGCGTTTCATCTCCATGGCGCGAGAAAAGGGCGCGCAGGCGGTCCTGCTGACACCCGTCGCGCGGCGCAGTTTCAAGGAAGATGGCAGCATCAATGACAGTTTCCCCACCTATGCCGAAGTGACGCGGGCGGTAGCGCGGGAGACGGCGACGCCGCTGATCGACCTGGGCTATGACAGCCGCGTCTATGTCCATGGGCTGGGCGCCGAACCGGCCAAGGCCTATTTCCTGTATTACAGCAAGGAACAGGCCCAGGCCGCCGGCTATACACGCTGGCCCGATGGCATCACCGATGACACGCATTTCAGCGAGATCGGCGCGCGGGCCATGGCGTCGCTGGTGGCGGCCCGGCTGAAGGAACTGAACCTGCCGGTTTCCGCGCATGTGACACCGCGCCCGGCAGCCAACCCGCCCAGCCTGGGTGGCCCCACCTGCCCGTAATCATCTGATCGCCTTCGCTGTTGCCCCCCGCCTGCGTTTCCCCTACATTCAAACAAACGTTTGAGAAGCGACCGGCACGATCCGGCGCGAGCATCCGGGAGGGAATGATCATGGTGGGACGCCTGCAGGACAAGATCGTCCTGATCACGGGGGGCGCTTCGGGCATCGGGCTGGCCACGGCACGGGCCGCCCTGCGCGAAGGCGCCAAGGTGGTGGTTACCGATCGCAATGTGCAGGGCGGCGAGGCGGCGGTGGCCGAACTGGGCGACGGGATCGAGTTCCTGGCCCAGGACGTGACCAAGGAAGATCGCTGGATCGAGGTGATCGGGCATGTCGTGCAGAAATATGGCCGGCTGGACGGTCTGGTGAACAATGCCGGCTGCGGGTCGCTGCATAATATCGAGGATGAGACGCTGGAAGGCTGGCGCTTTGTCCATGCGGTGAATGTGGAGAGCACGTTCCTGGGCTGCAAATACGCCATCAAGGCCATGAAGCAGACGGGCGGCGGCTCCATCGTCAATGTCTCTTCCGTCGCGGGCCTGCTGGGTGCGGCGGATCTGGCGGCCTATTGCTCCGCCAAGGGGGCCGTGCGGCTGCTGACCAAGTCGACGGCGAAATGGTGCGCGCAGCAGAATTACAATATCCGCTGCAACTCCATCCACCCGTCGTTCCTGTACACGCCGATGGTACAGCAGATGATCGACGCAGCCCCCGATTCTGAAAAGATGCGTCGCCGGTTGGAGCGCACGGCCCCGCTGGGCCGCATGGGCAAGCCGGAGGATGCGGCCAATGTCGTGCTGTTCCTGCTGTCGGATGAAAGCCCGTTCATCACCGGGGCCGAATATGCCATCGATGGCGGAACGACGGCTTAGTGAGGGGGCGATGCGCGAGGCCCTATATAACCGCCTTCCCGGCGACAAGCCGGGACCCAGGGGCCAAGCGCACACCATCTCCACAGCTTTGACCCATGCAGCGTTGACCTCTGATCCTGTGGCCCCTGGGTCCCGGCTTGTCGCCGGGATGACGATGAGGGGGCGGCTTCCAAGGAGACTATCCCATGACCGTTCATCCCCTGTTCGACCTGTCCGGCAAGGTGGCGCTGATCACCGGCTCCTCACGCGGGATCGGCAAGTCCATCGCCCAGGAATATGCCCGCGCCGGGGCCAAGGTGGTGATCTCCTCGCGCAAGATCGATGCCTGCGATCTGGTGCGGGACGAGATCATTGCGGCAGGTGGCGAGGCGATTTCGGTCGCCTGCAATATCGGCCGCAAGGAGGATTTGCAGGCCCTGGTCGATGCCACGCTGGCGCAGTGGGGCCGCATCGACATCCTGGTCGCCAACGCCGCCATCAACCCCGTCTATGGCCCGCTGGCCAGCGTCAGCGATGATGCCTGGGACAAGATCATGGGGTCGAACCTGCGCAGCACCTGGCAGCTGTGCAACATGGTGATCCCCGGCATGGCGGAGCGCAAGGACGGGTCGGTGATCATCCTGTCCTCCATCGCCGGCCTGCGCGGCAATCCGGTGATCGGCGCCTATGGCGTGTCCAAGGCGGCGGAAGCGGCCCTGGTCCGTAATCTGGCCGTCGAGCATGGCCGCGCCAATATCCGCGTCAACGGCATCGCGCCCGGCATCGTGGAAACGGATTTCGCCAAGGCCCTGACCGACAATCCCGATATCGCCAAGGCCATCATGCGCCGCGCCCCCCTGGGCCGGTTCGGCAAGCCGGAGGAGATTGCGGGCGTGGCCCTGATGCTGGCGGCCCCCGCCGGTGCCTTCGTCACGGGGCAGTTGCTGGTGGCCGATGGCGGTGCGACCATCGCCGATCCCACGATCCTGTAAGCGGGGACCGGATATGAGCGAGGGCAAGGGCGCGGCTGTCCTGATCGATGTGCTGCCGCAGCACCGGTTCGATGAGGCCACATTGCAAACCTATCTGTCGGCCCATCTGGACGGGTTCCAGGGGCCGGCGACGGTGCAGCAGTTTCAGGGCGGGCAGTCCAACCCCACCTTCCTGATCAGCGATGCGGCGGGCGCGCGGTACGTGCTGCGCAAGAAGCCGCCGGGCAAGCTGCTGCCCAGCGCGCACATGGTGGAGAGGGAATTCCGCGCCATGCGGGCACTGTCCGGCAGTGCAGCACCCGTGCCCAATGCCCGCCTGCTGTGCGAGGATGCGGGTATCATCGGCACGCCCTTTTATGTGATGGACCATATTGACGGGCGCGTCCTGTCGGATGTGGCGCTGGACGGGTTCAGCAATGGCGATCGGGCCACCATCTATGACGGCATGAATGCCACGCTGGCGGCCTTGCACAGCGTCGACTGGCGGGCAGCGGGCCTGTCCGATTTCGGCAAGCCGGAACAGTACATCCAGCGGCAGGTCGAACGCTGGTCGAAGCAGTTCGTGGCGACCAAGGGCGACAGCGACATTCCCGCCATGGAAAGGCTGATGGACTGGCTGCCGCGTGCCGTGCCGGCGGGGGAAGAGGTCACCATCGTCCATGGTGATTTCCGCCTGGGCAACCTGATGCTGCACAAGACGGAACCGCGCGTCGTCGCCATCCTGGACTGGGAACTGGCGACCCTGGGCCACCCCCTGCCCGATCTGGCCTATAATTGCATGGCCTATCACCTGCCGGCGGGCATCAGGCAGTTTCCGGGGCTGAAAGGCATCGATCTGGCCGGGACGGGCATCCCATCCGAGGCGGATTATGTCGCCGCGTACTGTCAGCGTACCGGACGGGACGGCATTCCCGACTGGCCCTATTATCTGGCCTTCGCCTTCTTCCGCATCGCCGCCATCTGCCAGGGCGTCTATGCCCGCGCGCTGGCCGGCAATGCCGCCGACCGCAGGGCATTGGCCTATGGCGAGGTGGCCCGGGCGGCGGCGGAGACGGGCTGGCGGTTCGTGTCGGACAAGACGTGACGCCCCCGGAGCGTGGTTAACGGAACTGCTGATTTCAATTGAAATCGGCATGATATTGCGTCCTCATGATTGGGTTATTGCCGATCATGAGGACGATCTTGGCGCAATCAAAGGCCCTGCTGCTCAACCGTCGCGACGTGATGGTGGGGGCAGCTGCCACCGCCATGCTGCTGCCCACGCTGTCCCGAACGTCGATGGCGGCGGACACGCTGGTCGACGATGCCAGCCACATGAACCAGACGCCGGTCTTTTCCCACTGGGTCACCAAACCGCCGGACCAGTCCATCCTGATCGATCGGCTGCGCGGCGAGTTGAAGGAGGCGAAGGCAGCGGGCCGGCCAGTGGCCGTGGCGGGTGCCCGCCACTCGATGGGCGGGCAGTCAATCCCCAAGGATGGCCACGCCATCCAGCTGAATATCCCTGATCTGGAAATCGACCGCGCAGGCAAACGCTATCACGTGGGCGCCGGCGCGCGGTGGGATCAGGTGGTAGCGGCCCTGGACCCGGCGGGCCTGTCGCCGCTGATCATGCAGTCCAATGATGATTTCGCGGTGGGCAGCACCCTGTGTGTCAATGCCCATGGCTGGCCCATTCCGCATGGGCCGTTCGGCGACAGTGTCCGGTCTTTCCGGCTGATGCTGGCCGATGGGGAGATCGTCACCTGTTCGCCAGCGGAGAATACCGAGCTGTTCCAGGCCGCCATCGGCGGCTACGGTCTGCTGGGCATCGTTCTGGATCTGGAACTGGACGCGGCGGAAAACACCCTGCTGGAAGCCCAGGCGCAGTTGATGCCGTCCGAGCAGTTCGGCATGGCCCTTCAGGCCGCCGCCCGCGCCGGCGGCAAGGTTGAAATGGCTTATGGCCGCCTGTCCCTATCGCGGGAGAATTTCCTGCGGGAGGCGCTGCTGGTCACCTATGGCCGAAAGCCGGGGGCCGGAACCCCGCCACCGGCAACTGCGGGCGGGTTCATCAGCAATGTTTCCCGCCATGTTTTCCGTGCCCAGATCGGGTCCGATTTCTGGAAGCGGCAGCGCTGGACCATTGAACGCCGTTTCAAGCCCGGCGCCGACACGCGCAACACCCTCCTGAACGAACCGGTTTCCAGCCTGGGACCGGCGGGCCAGGGGCGCACGGACATCCTGCATGAATATTTCGTGCCGCCGGCGCGGTTCGCCGACTTCATGGCCGCCTGCCGCCGGCATATTCCAGGTTCCGGTCAGGACCTTCTGAATGTCACGCTGCGCTATCTGGCCCCGGATCGGCGCAGCGTGATGGCCTATGCGCCCGAAGAACGCGTGGCCGCCGTCATGCTGTTTTCCCAGACGCGCGACGCACAGGGGGATGCCGCCATGGCCCGCATGACCCGCGCCCTGATCGACGAGGTCCTGGCCATCGGCGGCTGCTACTACCTGCCCTACCGGCTGCACGCCACGGCGGAGCAGATGCGCAGGGCCTATCCGGAGCTGGATCGGTTCCTGACCCTGAAGCGGCAGCATGACCCCGGCTTGCTGTTCCGTAATCGCATGTGGGACCATTATCTCGCCGCCACCTGACGCAGGGATGCACACAGCATGGATGTGAACCGGATCGGCTGTATCGCCTATTTCGTGATCCTCGGCATTGTCACCAGCCTGAACTATATTCCCGGCCTGACCGATGCGGAGGGACGGACCTTCGGCATCTTCGCGCTGGATATCTATGACGACGCGTTGCACGGCGCATCGGCCCTGTGGGCTGGCGTGTCGGCCCTGAATGCGCGGGCGGCGCGGTTCTACATGCGGACCTTCGGCGCGCTTTACCTCAGCGACGGGCTGATGGGCCTGATCTTCGGCGTCGGGTACCTGGATCTGGCCATCATCACGCTGGGGCCGCAGGACATGCCCCTGCTGTTCAAGTTCCTGGCCAACCTGCCGCATATCGCGCTGGGCGCCATCGCCCTGTTCCTGGGCCTGCGCCGGCAGGTGGCGTGATGCGCCGGCGCTGGAAATATGCCCTGGCCACTGCTGGCATCCTGGTAGGCGGGCTGGCGCTGGCCATCGGCGGGCCCATCCTTTACGTGGAAAAGGCCTGCCGGGCGGATACGGCGCCAGCACCCGCCACCCCGTCACGGCTGGCAGCCCTGGGCTATGACGCCGAGGTGCGACCGGCGCTGGACACCTACCTCTCCTACCCGGAATGGTACATCGTCCATGCCTATGAGGATTTCGCCCATACGCTGGCCGTCGGCGATGAAAGCGCCTTCGCCTATGGGCGCAGCGTCGCCGCCTACTGGTCCACGCTGTGCCACCTGAACCGGTTCAGCAGCGCCAAGGGCGAGGCGACGTTCAACGTGAAGGCGATGCTCTACACGATCGGCCACAGCTTCGCGTTGGAAATGGGGGCCAAGGCCGCCTACGAGAATACGCTGGGCGCCCTGTCGGAATGGATACGAGGACCGGAAAAGACCGAACAGGATCGGCTTTCTGCGGAATTGGCAGCCGACTATGTCGGCTTCCTCTATCTGAAGCCCTGGTACATGTATGACTTCACGGCCTGGGCGGACAAGCTTTCGGCCCTGCCGACCGATGCTCCCCCCTCCTCCTTGCGCAGTTGGGAACGCAAGATCGGCATCGGCCTGGAACTGCGTGCCAAGGCGGCCTATGCCGGCATGATCGGGGCCGCCGCCGCGGCGGGGGGAGAAGTGCCGCGCACCACCCTGTCGATCATCCGCTTCACGACCAGTGACCTGCCGCCAGCAACGACGCTGGAGAAGGACCTGGGTGACGGCGAACTGCTGGTCCGCACCGCGCGGTACCGACCCCTGACCGACATCATGCGCCAGATCGCGCTGGCCGGCGGCGATGCGGTGGAGATCGCGGGCAATGACAAGGGCCTGGCGACCCTGATCGTTCCCGCCGACTATCCCGACGCGAAGCTGCCTGGCACCGTCATCTTCACCATCCCCATCGCGGCCCGGCCGACCATGAAGCGGATCGGCCTTGACATGGCGGTCAGTGATCTGGGGCCGCTGTTCCGGCAGTTGCAGGCGGACGGCGCGGCGGTCGAGCATTTTTATGATTACTGACAGGCGGCAACAGGCGGTCTGGGCCGGCATCGCCGTGCTGCTCCCTGCCGCCTGGGTCGCCGTGCTGGGTCTGCTGACCCTGGCGCTGGAGCCGGGCCGGCAACTGGTACTGATCGGCGATCCACGGTCGAACATGGATATCGCCATTAGGGCCGGCGGATTGCTGGTCGATATCGGGACGAACACGGTCACGGTCATGTCCAGCGACCCGGACTTCGTACCCGCCCTGTACCGCGCCGGTGCGCCGCTGGTGCTGCTGCGCCCGAACCCCGCCGGATGTGTGTCGCCGACGCTGCTGAAACGGTTCAGCAAGGATTGATGCCGTAAAATCGCGATAATCGGTTTTCGGCCCTTGTGCGTGACCATCCGTAATGCTACACACTGTAGCACTATGAACGATAGCACTACACAAGATCACAATCCGTCGGACCTGGGCGATCTTGAGAGAGAGATCATGGACCTTGTCTGGCGGCGGGGGCCCGTCAACGCCGATGCGGTGCGAGAGATGCTCAGCCGCCCGTTGAAGGAGTCCACGGTCCGCACCGTCCTGAAGCGTCTGGAGGAGAAAGGATATCTCACCCATGACGTGGAGGGCCGGACCTTCATCTATCGCGCTGCCGAGGGACGCGACCGCGTCGCGGCACGCGCCGTGAAACGCATCGTCGACTGGTTCTGCGGCGGATCGGCGGAAGATGTCGTGGTCGGCATGGTCGAAACCGACATGCTGTCGCCCGAACAGCTTCAGGCCCTGGCCGAGAAGATCGAAAAAGCGCGAAAGAAGGGGGCGTGATGCTGCCGCTGCTGCTGGAGGCCGCCTTACGGTCGGCCGTCCTGATGGGGTTGGCCTGGGGCGTGCTTCGGCTGCTGCGGGTCACCAACCCGTTCACGCAGATGGCCGTCTGGGTCGGGGTCTTGGGCTTTTCACTGGTCATGCCGGTCCTGATGCGGCTGGCCCCGGCGGATACGCTGGTGGTGCCGATGGATGGCATCCGGCTGTGGCTGCGGCCCGCCGTCGCGCTGATGGGGACAGCGCCGGCGGCGGCGGCAGAAGCGGTGCCTGTCGAGGTCGACCGGTTTGCCTGGGTGGACTGGCGTGCCCTGGGATTTACGCTCTACCTGACCGTGACAGGTGCCATGCTGCTGCGTCTGGCGGCGGGGACCCTGGTCAGCCTGCGGCTGCGCAACAGCGCGATGGTGCTGTCCGCCGCCTGGACGGGAGGCCGCGATGTGCGGATTTCCGACAAGATCACGGTGCCGCTGACCATCGCCGGGACCATCCTGCTGCCGCCCGATCACGGCCGCTGGACGGATGCCAAACGCCGGGCCGTCCTGGCGCACGAAACCTCGCATGTTGAACGGGGTGATTACTACACGCTGCTTCTCGCCACTGCGCACCGGGCGGTCTTCTGGTTCAGCCCGGCCGCATGGTGGCTCAATAATCATCTCGCTGAGCTTGCCGAGGCCAACAGCGATACCGACGCTCTTGAACAGATGGAGGATCGCTTGAATTACGCAGAAATCCTGGTGGAGATGGCCGCCAAGGCAAGCCGCCTGCCCGCCGGTCTGGCCATGGCCCGGCCCGCCACCGTTGCCGCCCGCGTCGACCGTATCCTGCAAGGCGGCACCCTGCCGCTGCGCATGAATGCCCGGCGCTGGGCCCTGATCCTGGCGCTGCTGGCCCCTGCCGCCGTCGCCACCGCCGGCACGACGGGCATGGACAAGGTCGATCCCCTGGTGGCCGAGCGCATGGCCGAACAGCAGAAGCCGCGCAAAGCCATCGCCATGGACCCGGCGGCGTATGACAAGTTCGTGGGCTATTACGAGATGCCCTTCGCCAAGGCCCGGCCCGTCAAGGTCTATCGCGACGGCACCCGCCTCATGGCAAACGTCATCGGCCAGAACCCGATGGAGTTCCTGCCCGAAAGCCCGACCAAGTTCTTCTCCAAGGATATGCCCATGCAGGGCAGCTTCCAGGTCGATGCGGCGGGCAAGGTGACGGGTGTGGTGCTGCACCAGAACGGCCATGAACTGCCGGCCCCGCGCATCGATGATGCCACCGGCAAGGCCCTGGAAACGGCGCTGGCCGACCGGGTCAAGGCCAACAAGCCCCTGCCCGGCAGCGAGGCCGCCCTGCGCGCCCATATCGCCCAGATCAAGGCCGGCAAGATCGACCGTGACAGCATCATCGCCGACCGCGCCGATGGCGTGATCGCGGTCCTGCCCAAGATCCAGAAGGAGATGCTGCCGCTGGGTGAATTGAAAGGGCTGGAATTCCGGCGCGTGGATGAGGGCGGCATGGACGTCTATCGCGCCACCTATGAAAAGGGCGTCCGCGACTGGTGGGTCCTGGTTACGCCTGACGGAAAGCTTGACAGCATGTGGTTCGGCCCAGCCGCTTGACCCTCGATCCCCATCGACGTGAAACGGCTGCACCTTGGGCGCCCCTGAAACGGGGCGCCCCTTTTTTCGTTGCGGTTCAATGGCCTTGCCCTTTGGGGCGTGATCCTGGCACCCTGACGGCAAAGCTCAGGGGGAAACAATGACCGCAGCCAAGCGTATCGGTATCCTGACCAGCGGCGGCGACTGCGCCGGACTGAACGCCGTCATCCGCGCCGCCGTCCACCGCGCCGCCCATTATGGATGGGAAGTGGTGGGGATCGAGGATGGGACCCAGGGCCTGCTGGCCCGGCCTGTGCGTTATGTGAACCTGGATGTGAACCGTGTCGACGGGGCCATGATGCGCCAGGGCGGCACCATCCTGGGCACCACCAACAAGGGCGATCCCTTTGCCTATCCCATGGCGGACGGGTCCAAGAAGGATCGCAGCCACGAGATCATCGGGGGCTTGCGCGAACTGGGCGTGGACAGTTTGATCGGCATCGGCGGTGACGGGTCCATGGCGATCCTGCGCAAGCTGGCCCATATCGGCGGCATCAGGCTGATCGGCATTCCCAAGACCATCGACAATGACCTGGGCATCACCGAAATGTCGGTCGGGTTCGACACGGCGGTGGCCGTCGCGACAGAGGCGCTGGACCGGTTGCAGCCCACCGCCGCCAGCCATGACCGGGTCATGGTGCTGGAGGTGATGGGCCGCGACGCCGGGCATATCGCCCTATCGGCGGGCATTGCCGGCGGGGCCGACGTGATCCTGCTGCCGGAACTGCCCTGGTCGGTGGCGGGCGTGGCCGACAAGATCAGGCGGGTACAGGCCGGTGGCCGCAACTTTGCCCTCGTCGTCGTGTCGGAAGCCGTGAAGACCATGGAGGGCGTGAAAGCCCAGCAGGAATTCACCGACGGGCAGAAGCGCTATGGCGGCATCGGCAATTATATCGGCCATCTGATCGCCGAAGCGACGGGGGCGGAAACCCGCGTCACCGTGCTGGGCCATGTGCAGCGCGGCTGCCCGCCGGGCCATAATGACCGCGTCCTGGCATCGGCCTTTGGCGTCGCCGCCGTCGACCTGCTGGCCGAGGGCAAGAGCGACCGCCTGATCGCCTGGTCCAACCGCCGCGTCATCGACATCCCCATCGAGGATGCCATCGCCACCTATGCGGCGGTGGATATCAACGGGACGCTGGTGAAGACGGCGCGCGGATTGGGGATTTATGTGGGGGATGCGTAGCGCGGATTAGGCGCAGCCGTAATCCGCGGGCAACGTTGACGGGATTTCCGCGGATTACGCTGACGCTAATCCGCGCTACGAGGACAGCGTATGCCATCCGATCTCTGGTCCTTCTCCCTCACGCTCTACACCGCGCCCGGTGTCGCTGACGCCTGCCTCACCGCGCAGGACAGTCATGGGTCCGATGTCAATCTGCTGCTCTGGGCCGTGTGGCTGGCAAGCCAAGGGCATGATCTGACGGCGGCGGAGGTGGCGGAGGCGGAGGCCGCCACGAGGCCCTGGCGGGAAGAGGTGGTGTGGCCGTTGCGGGCCGTGCGGCGACGGTTGAAAACCGGTCCCCTGCCCGCCCCCGATACCAATACGGAGTCGCTGCGGACGCAGGTGAAGACAGCGGAACTGGCGGCGGAAAAGGTGCAGCAATCGCTGCTGCAAACCCTGCCCGCACGCCGCCGCACGGGTGGACCTGTTGCCGATCTGCTGCGCGCCAACCTGTCGCTGTTGCCCGGCGGCGACGTTCTGGCCGCTGTAACAATCCCGTTACATGCCGACCTTCGCGATGGCCCGGACGCAGTGTTAGGGTCGCCCCCATAAACAGACCGCCCGAGAAAGGCGGCAGCGCAACACATATCGTCGAACAGACGGGGGACCCCACATGGCAAGCAAGGGCTTGTTGCTGACCGTATCGCTGGTGGCCGTGGCCGCCATCGGTGCCGGCAGCTATTTCACGCTGAAAAGCAATCAGCAGGCGAAGGAAGCGGCAGAGGCCGCCAAGTTGAAGCTGGTCCTCGATCAAGAGGTCAGCCCCTGCGATGATTTCTTCCTCCATGCCTGCGGGCCGTGGATCAAGGCCAACCCGATCCCGGCCGACCGGTCGCGCTGGGGCACCTTTGACGAGTTGCAGCAGCGTAACCAGAACCTGCTGCATGACATCCTGGAAAAGGCCGCCAAGGGCAATGAGGCGGGCACCGCCAAGATCGGCGCCTTCTATGCCGCGTGCATGGACGAGGCCGCCGCCGATGCCGCCGGTGTGGCGCCTGTGAAGCCGCTGCTGGACCAGATTGCCGCCGTGAAGGACAAGGCCGCCTTGGGCGCCCTGATCGCCACCTTGCACAATGCCGGCGTCAATGCGCTGTTTGGCTTCGGCGCGCAGCAGAGCTTCGCCAAGGCCGAGGACACCATCGCCGCCTTCGACCAGGGCGGCCTGGGCCTGCCCGACCGTGACTATTACTTCAAGGACGACGAGCGCTCCACCAAGCTGCGCGACGCCTATGTGAAGCATGTGGCGGCCATTTTCGTGCTGGCCGGCGATGCCACCGACGTGGCGGACAAGAAGGCCGCCGCCGTCATGGCGTTTGAGACCAAGCTGGCCACCGCCACCATGGGCAAGGTGGACCGCCGCGATACCGCAAAGCTGAACAATCCCACCAGCTTCGACGCCTTCACCGGCAGCGCAAAGGCTGTGGATTTCGCCTCATATGTCCGCGAGGTGGGCGCGCCCGCCTTCACCGACATGAATGTCAACGATCCGGGCTTCTTCGCCGGCCTGGACAAGGCCCTGGCCGATACCAGCCTGGACGATATCAAGACCTACCTCGCCTGGCAGTCGCTGCGCGCCACGGCACCCTGGCTGTCCAAGGGCTTCGTGGATGAGAATTTCGGCTTCTATGGCAAGACCCTGTCGGGTGCCGCCGAGAACCGCCCGCGCTGGAAGCGCTGCACCACGGCCGCCGACGGCGCCCTGGGCGAGGATCTGGGCAAGCATTTCGTGGAAACCGCGTTCGGGCCGGAGCATAAGGCCCGCATGCTGGTCATGCTGGATGATCTGCGCGCGGCCTATGCCGAGGATATCAAGCAGTTGGACTGGATGAGCGAGGAGACCAAGGCCAAGGCCCTGGAGAAGCTGTCCACCATGGCGCAGAAGATCGGCTATCCGGAAAAGTGGCGCGACTATGCGGCGCTGGAGGTCAAGAAGGACGAGTTGATCGGCAACCAGTTCCGGTCGGCCAAGTTCGAGAACGCCTATCAGATGGCCAAGATCGGCAAGAAGGTGGACAAGAACGAGTGGTTCATGACCCCGCCGACGGTGAATGCCTATTACGATCCCAGCCAGAACAACATCAACTTCCCCGCCGGCATCCTTCAGCCGCCCTTCTTTGACTTCAAGGCGGATGACGGCTTGAACTATGGCGCCATCGGGGCCGTGATCGGCCATGAGATGACGCACGGGTTCGATGATGAGGGCCGCGCCTTCGACGCCGTCGGCAATCTGAAAGATTGGTGGACGGAAGAGGATGGGCACAAGTTCGAGGCCAAGGCCCAGTGCCTGGTGGACCAGTATGGTTCCTATCAGGTGGCGGGGGACACCAACCAGAATGGCAAGCTGACGCTCGGCGAAAACACCGCCGATAATGGCGGGTTGCGTCTGGCGCTGATGGCGTTGAAGAACCGCAAGGGCGGGGAAGCAGCGCTGGCCGCGAAGGACGCCAATGGCGTGACGGCGGAACAGAAGCTGTTCTATGGCTGGGCCAGCGTCTGGTGCTCCTCCTCCAAGCCGGAGAATGAGCGGCTGCGCGCCCAGACCGACCCGCATTCGGCCCCGCGCCACCGCGTGAACGGCACCGTCGCCAACATGCCGGAATTCGCCAAGGCCTTTAACTGCAAGCCGACGGACAAGATGGTCCGGGGTGAGAAGGCGTGTAAGGTCTGGTGATGGATTGGGGGGTGAGGTTGCCCTCACCCTCCTGAACACTTGCGCGTTCGGGAGCCGTCGCAACCCTCACCCTCCCAAACGCTGATGCGTTCGGGCCCCTCCCTCTCCCGCAAGCGGGCGAGGGGCGTAAAACTCTCCCCTCGCCCACGAACGTGGGAGAGGGAGGGGCCCGTTGGCGCCAGCCAATGGGAGGGTGAGGGAACAACGTCATGACCGAAACGAAAGGGGTGGCCCATGCGGCCACCCCTTTTTTCATGGCGCAACCATTGCGCAACACGCATTTACGCAGGCGTTACAAAGCGATGTCGGAACCCGACCGGCGCCCGTGATAATTTCACAGGCATAAGCAACAGGCCCCAAAAGGGCCGCATCCTGCACATAGATCAAAAACAAGGGTTGAGATGATGAAACGGATCGGGATGGGCGCCAGCAGCCTGCTGGCGTTGGGATTGTCGTTCATGCTGTCGGGCACCGCCATGGCCGAAGCGCCCACGCAGGTGGCCCAGGCGGCCCCCGCCGCGGCCAAGGCCGGCAAGCCGCCGGCACCGGGCCTGCCGGTGCTGGATGACGCGGTATCGCCTTGCGACAATTTCTTCCTGCATGCCTGTGGCGTGTGGAAACGTGAGAACCCGATCCCGGACGATCAGGCGCGCTGGGGCAATTTCAACGCGCTGGCCGACAAGAACCTGACCCTGCTGCGCGATATCCTGGATCAGGCTGTTGCCAAGCCCGATCCGAAGACCGCGCGCATTGCCGATTTCTATGCGTCCTGCATGGATGAGGCCGGCGTGGATGCCAAGGGGCTGGCCCCGCTGTCGCCCCTGCTGGACCGGATCAACGGCCTGACGGACAAGAAGGACCTGGGCGCTGTCGTCGGCTATCTGCATGATCAGGGCGTGAACACGCTGTTCGGCTTTGGCCGCATGCAGAAATTCAGCGACGCGGTGCAGACCATCGCGGCGGCGGGCCAGGGTGGATTGGGCCTGCCCGACCGCGATTTCTATTTCAAGGATGACGCCAAATCCAAGGAACAGCGCGCCGCCTATGTCACGCATGTCGCGAAGATGTTCGAACTGTCGGGCACGCCGGCGGACGCCGCCAAGGCCAAGGCCGATGCCGTGATGGCGTTCGAAACGGCGCTGGCCGAGGCGTCGATGACCCGCCTGGAACGCCGCGACCCGCAGAAGCAGAACAACCCGACCGTCCTGGCCGATTTCGCCAAGAGCGTTCCGGCCATCGACTGGACCGCGTACATATCCGCCATCGGCGCGCCGGCCTTTACCGAGATGAATGTCGGCCAGCCGAAATTCTTCGAGGCGATGAATGCCAAGCTGACCCAGGCCAGCCTGGATGACATCAAGGCCTATCTGACCTGGCATGTGCTGCGCGCCAATGCGCAATGGCTGCCCAAGGCGTTCAGCGAGGAAGCGTTCAATTTCTATGGCCGCACCCTGAACGGCACCAAGGAACAGCGCCCGCGCTGGAAGCGCTGCGTGGCCGCCACGGATAATGCCCTGGGCGAGGATCTGGGCAAGTATTTCGTGGAGAAGGCGTTCGGGCCGGAACACAAGAAGCGCATGCTGACCATGGTCGGCGATGTGCAGGCCGCCCTGAAGGACCGGATCAGCAATCTGGAATGGATGGGGGCCGAAACCAAGGCCAAGGCGCATGAAAAGCTGGCCAACATGCCCAACAAGATCGGCTATCCCGACAATTGGCGCGATTATTCGGCGCTGACCGTCGTGAAGGGCGACCTTCTGGGCAATGTCACCCGCGCCGACAGCTTTGAACAGCGCCGGCAATTGTCGCGCATCGGCAAGCCGCGCGACAGTTCGGAATGGGGCATGACGCCGCCGACGGTGAATGCCTATTACTCGCCGCAGCAGAACAATATCAACTTCCCCGCCGGCATTTTGCAGCCGCCCTTCTTCGACTTCACGGCGGATGACGCCTATAATTACGGCGCCATCGGCGGGGTGATCGGGCATGAGATCATCCATGGCTTTGACGACCAGGGCCGCAAATTTGCCGGCGATGGCAATCTGGCCGATTGGTGGACCGAGGATGATGCCAAGCGCTTTACCGAGCGTGCGCAGTGCCTGATCGATCAATATTCCGGCTTCCAGGCTGTGGAGGGCGTGAACCTGAACGGCAAGCAGACGCTGGGCGAGAACACCGCCGACAATGGCGGCCTGCCGGTCGCGCTGGACGCGCTGAAGCGCCGGCTGGGTGAGAAGGGCATGAAGAAGAAGATCGGCGGTTTGAGCGCCGAACAGCGCTTCTTCTATGGCTGGGCCAATGTCTGGTGCGCGCAGGAACGGCCGGAATTCCGCCGGTTGCAGGCCCAGACGGGCGTGCATTCCCTGCCCGAATACCGCGTGAACGGCACCTTGTCGAACATGCCGGAATTCGCCAAGGCCTTTAACTGCCAGCCCACGGACAAGATGGTCCGCGGCGACAAGGCCTGCAAGGTCTGGTAACGGCCCCTGTTCCTCTGTCACCATGGGGCCGGTCCTGGCAAGGGACCGGCCCCTTTTTCATTCCCCTCCCCGCGCTGGACCCGATCCGATGCCGCCTGCCGATATCCGTCTTTCCACCCATGCCGACATTGCCGCCATCCACCGCGTCTGGCGGGCGTCGGTGGATGCCACGCATGGGTTTGTCGCGGCGGCGGATATCGCGTTCTATGAGCATCTGCTGACCACGCTGTACCTGCCGCACAAGCCGCAATGGCTGGCCCTATCGCCGGCAGGAGAGGTGCAGGGCTTCATCGGGCTGGAAGGGCCGAAGATCGAGGCACTGTTCGTGCATCCCAATTGGCACCGGCATGGGGTGGGCCGGCGGCTGATCGCCCATGCGGTGGCGCTGAACGGGCGGCTGATGGTGGATGTGAACGCGCAGAATCCGGGGGCCGTGGAATTCTATGCGGCGCTGGGTTTCATGGAGATCGGACACTCCCCCGTCGATCAGGCTGGAAAACCCTATCCGCTCATCCATATGGCAAGGGTGTGAAACGGAGAAAGCGATGACAGAGACATTTCCCGTCACCCGCAGCGAGGAGGAATGGCGCCGCATCCTGACGCCCGATCAATATCGGGTGATGCGGGCGCATGGGACGGAACGGCCCGGTTCCTGCGGCCTGCTGCGGGAAAAGCGGCCTGGGCGGTTCTGCTGTGCCGGCTGCGGCCAAGCTTTGTTCCAGTCGGGGGACAAGTTTGAAAGCGGCACCGGCTGGCCCAGCTTCAACGACCCGCTGCCGGGATCGGTCGGCTCTACCGTCGACCGGTCGCACGGCATGGTGCGGGTGGAGGTGCATTGCAGCCAGTGCGGTTCCCACCTGGGCCATGTGTTCCCGGATGGGCCGCCGCCCACCTATCAGCGCTATTGCATCAACGGCGTGGCGTTGGATTTCGTGGCGGATTGAGTTTTTCCGCCGCTTCGCGGATCAGGTCGGCGGCGTCGATCAAGCCCCGGTCGCGGGCCGCCTGTTCGGCACTGATGCCGTCCTTGTTGACGGCGTGGGGATTGGCACCATGGGCCAGAAGGAAGTCGGCCATGATGGCCGCTTCCTCCTCCCCCTCCGGCAGGGCGAACAGGGGCAGGATGGCGAATTTGGGGTGCGGGGCGTTGACCAGATCCGGTTCGGCGGCGAACAGTTCCGCCAGCCGGTCCTGCATGCCCAGATAGACAAGTTCAGACACCTCGCGGCTGCGCGGGGCCAGGAAGGCAGCGATATCGCGGCGGTCAAAATGGGCGGCAAAACCCATGGAACCGCCGCCATAATCCGTGGCCGTCGGCCGGTCGATATCCGCCCCCCGCGTCACCAGCAGCCTGACCACATCCAGTGAGCCGCCCATAACGGCATATTGGATGGCCCGCTGTTCCCCCTTGTCACCAAGATCGACCGGCATGCCCAGGTCCAGCAGCAGTTCCACAACATCCACCCGCCCCTGCCGTGCCGCGTTGTGAAGGGGGGCCGGGTCCTGAAGGACCGGTGGATGCGCCAGGGACAGGGTGCGGGCCTGATCCCGGTCCAGGGCCATGACCGCCGCTTGGAATGCCATGGCCGGTGAAAGATCGGGTTGCGGCGCGCCGTGCCGGGCCAACAGGTCGGCCATGGCGCGGTGACCATAGACCAATGCCTCCACCATCAGCGAACGGCCCGAATAGGCATGGATGCCACCGGCATCCGCGCCATGGTCCAGCAGCCATGAGGCCCGGCGCAGGTGATTGTACGCCACGGCATTGCCCAGCAGATAATCGATCACCGGCAGCGGGAAGCGGCCCCCGATCCGGGGCTTCTCCAACCGTTCCAGCCAGGCCGGCGTCAGACCGCGCGCTGCGCAGGCGGACCAGATGACATCCAACCACTCCACCTCGTCCCGGCAGATCGAGCTGTTGTAGAGCGCCTGGGCGTCGAACGGGTCGGCGCCGCGTTCCACCAGCAGGGCCGCCAGCGCACGGGCGTCGGGATGCGGGGGCCGGTCGCCCTCCCCCTGCCCGATCAAGCCGGTCACCACGGTAAAGGCATTGCCCCAGCCATCGTCGAAACGGGCATCGGGGTTGGCACCATGGTCCAGCAGCAGGCGCGCCATTTCCACCCCCGCCCCGCCCGGCAGCCGCGCATAGGCAAGGTAGAGCAGCGGTTCCCAGTTCAGCGGCCCCGCCCTGCGGTTCACCAGTTCCGGGTCGCCGGCCAGCCGCCGCGCCACGGCATCAACGCGCCCGCGCAGCATATCCATCAGAAAATCGCCTGCCCCCGCATCGGGCCAGCGCGCCAGGATACGGGCCGCCGCCGCCCGGTCGCCCCCGTCCCAGGCGGCACGCAGGATGGTATCCACCAGGGATGCCTGCGATTGCCGGGCGAACGCCAGATCGGCCACGGCCTGTTTCAGGGCGGTCCAGCCCGGCAAACCATATTCGCGGGCCAGGGCGAACTGCACATCACGCAGGCCCGGATCGGACGGGGCCTGGGGCGTTATGGCGGTCAGGCAGGCGCGGGCGGCGGCATCGCCGGCGCGGATGGCCTTCAGCCGGCGCTTGGCCTCACGGCGCAAAATGTCGAGACTGGTTGCTGGGGTCAGCTTGCGGGACATGGTTCTTCCTTCCCATGACGCCCTTGTCCGCTGAAACGGGCGGGAGGAAGCGGATCGACAGCGCGAACCACTTTCACATGGGTGGAAGCTTGCTTCCTTGCCGCGGACAGGAGGCGCCCCAGCGCGCACTGCCGATACCATCGTCAAACAGGCGGGCGCCGTCAAGATTGACGGCGCCCTTGCCCATTCTCACTTCGTCCGCAGCACGCCGCTGATCGGTTCCGGCAGGACGTCAACCCACTGCCCATAGGTCGGGTTGGGGATGACGATCCAGCGGGTGTTCCACAGATCCTCATGCTCCGCCGCGATGCGGGCGCGGGCGGCGCTGTCATCCTTGCGGGTCACGCTCATCATGTCGCTGAACTGATCACCGAAGGACATGACGATGCGGTGGGTCTTGATGACCTCCTGCCGGCGCGGGGCCTTATCGCTGGGCCAGCCATTCTGGCCCTTCAGCATCAAATCTTCCGGCGCCACCGGCCCCAGGCCGACAGCGTTCAGGTTGGCCAGCGTGTCGGCATGCTGCGGGCAGGGATCGCCGGGGTTGGCGGCGCGGGGACGGCATTCGCGGTTGGTGATATAGACCACGCGCACCTTGTTGCGGCGCAGTTCCTTCACGAAATCGACGGCACCGGCCATGGGCGTGGCGGCCCGTTCGCCAACCCACTGATCCCACTGGCCCAGATCGAAATTGCGGGTGCCGGACAGGATGGCGCGGGCCTGATGCGGGCTGTTATCCAGCACCGTCTCATCCACGTCGAAAATCGCGGCGGGCGGCTTGCCCTTGCCGCCATCGGTCTGTTCCAGGGCCGACGATCCCGGCTTCTTCAAAGCCGCCGACAGGCGGATGGCAGCCAGGGCGTAGGCCTGCTTCGACAGGCGGCGCAGTTCTTCGGCCTGCTGCATGTACAGCGTGGCCAGCAGGCGCGGATCATCCTCCGGCCCCGGCTTGGCCACCACGGGCGCCGGTGGCGGCGCGACCGCGACGGGCGGCGGCGGGGCCTTGTCGTCGCGCGCGGCGATATTGACGGAACAGGCGGACAGGGCGACGGCGGATGCCGCCAGCAGCAGGACGCGGATGGATCGCATGTTCATTGCACTTTTATGACGGTCGATTGATGACCGACAATGCCGTGCCGTTTCCGGCCTGTCCAGCACCCTGGGTCAAATCGCCTTGCTGTGCCGCCCGCCCTCGGGGTCCAGATGCCGGTCGAACAGGGCCGCCACGGACCGTACCAACGGTCGTGCCGCATCCGGAACGATCAGCCGCGTGCCCTGCAGATGGGCCACCCCGTCACCGGCCAGATCGGCCAGGGCGCGGGCGTCGGGCATGATGGCCGCCTGCGTTGTGTCGAAGGCAGCCGCCACCTTGGCCAGATCGACATCGAAACGACACATCAGCGCCTCGATTACGGTGGCCCGCAGCTTGTCATCCAGGCTCATCCGGTAACCACGCGCGGTCGCCAGACCATCGGCCTCAATGGCCTTCAGATAGGCCGGCAGGGCCAGGATATTGGCGACATAACCCTGCGGCAGCTTCCCGATGGCCGACGCACCGAAGGCCAGCAGCATATCGGACTCATCCGTCGTATAGCCCTGGAAATTCCGGCGCAGCGTGCCCTGTTCGGCAGCGATGGCAATGGCATCGTCGGGGCGGGCGAAATGGTCCATGCCGATCCGGACATAGCCCAGCGCCATGACCGCCATCTCCATGGCCCGCAATTGCGCCACGCGTTCATCGGCATCGGGTAACGTTCCGGGATCGATACGGCCCTGATGGGCCTTGAAACCCGGCATGTGGGCATAGCCGAAGATGGACAGGCGGTCGGGGTTCAGACTGACCGCCTGCCGCACCGTTTCCACACACGACGCAACGGTCTGGCGTGGCAGGCCATAGATCAGGTCCAGGTTGATGCCCTGAATGCCGGCGGAGCGCAGGCTGCTGACCGCATTCTCCGTCATGCCGAACGGCTGGATGCGGTTGATGGCGGCCTGCACGTCGGGATCGAAGCTTTGCACACCCAGCGACGCGCGGGTCACACCGACATCGGCCAGCGCCTCCACCATGTCGGCGCTCAACGTGCGGGGATCGATCTCGATGGCGATTTCCGCGTCAGGGACAATGCGGAAGCGGGTGCGCAACTCTGCCATCAAGGCCCGGAACCCCTGCACCGGCAGCAAGGTCGGCGTGCCGCCGCCGAAATGCACATGCCGTACGACGGGACCGTCAGGCAGCAGGGCCGCGACACTGCGCAGTTCCGTCGACAGGGCCGCCAAATAGGACCAGATCGGGTCCTCATGTCGCACGACCGTGGTGTGACAGCCGCAATACCAGCACATGGATTTGCAGAAGGGCAGATGCAGGTAAAGCGACAGGGACGAACCGGGGTCCGTCTCCCGCAGCCATCCCCGATAGGTATCCGCCGTCACGGCATCGGTGAAATGCGGGGAAGCCGGGTAGGAGGTGTAACGGGGCACGCGCTGGTGACGGTATTTGGCGACAAGGTCGGGACGCATGACGGAACCTCTGGTGCGGCTTCGGTCGGATCGCGGATGGGCCGAACATTGCGCCCGCCGCACCGATGACGCTTTGATCCATCGCAAATGCGGCCATCACGCGCGGCATGACGGCCTTGCGCAGAAAGCCGGCTTTTGCCACACAGGGTGCCATGCCTGATCTTTCACACGAACTTCGCCTGGGCCATGGCCCGGATTTCCTGGTCTGCGGTGTGGACGAGGCGGGGCGCGGCCCGCTCGCCGGTCCCGTCGTGGCCGGTGCCGTCCTGCTGCCCCATGAGGCCATCCCCGACTGGTGTGCGGGCATCAATGACAGCAAACAGGTGAAGCAGGCACAGCGGGAGGCGATGTTCGAACGCATCATCGCCAATGCCCCGTTCGGCGTCGGCATCGCGTCGGTGGAGGAAATCGACGCGGTGAACATTTTACAGGCCACTTTCCTGGCCATGGCCCGCGCCATGGACGAACTGGCCGCGAAAACCGGTCGCATGCCCTCTCTGGCCCTGGTGGATGGAAACCGCCCGCCCAAGCTTCGTTGCCAAGTGGAAACACTGGTCGAAGGCGATGCGCTGTCCCTGTCCATTGCGGCCGCGTCCATCGTCGCCAAGGTGACGCGGGACAAGATCATGGGGCAGTTGGCGCTTGAACACCCCGGATATGGTTGGGAACGCAATCAGGGCTATGGCACCGCTGCCCATCGCGCCGCCATCAAAAGCCTAGGCGTGACGCCCCATCACCGGCGTACTTTTGCACCAGTTTCCGAACAACTCGCTCTAACTCTCTGACTCTTCTGACTCTTCCAAAATTTTTCTGTTGACGGCGACTCGGGGCCGAATCATTGTCGGCGAAATTCTTTCCCCGAGTCGGCGGCCAAAATCATGAATGATAAACTTGCGACCAACCGGATTCTTGTCGGTGATTGCGTTCAGCTGATGCGGGATATGCCCGCCGGTTCGGTCGATGTGGTCTTCGCCGATCCGCCCTATAATCTGCAATTGAACGGCGACCTGATGCGCCCCAACCATACCCGCGTCGACGGGGTGGACGAGGACTGGGACCGTTTCCAGGATTTCCAAACCTATGACCGCTTCACCCGCGACTGGCTGGATGCGGCGCGCCACACGCTGAAGGATGACGGCACCCTGTGGGTGATCGGCTCCTACCACAATATCTTCCGCGTCGGCGCCATCCTGCAGGACCTGGGCTACTGGGTGCTGAACGACATCATCTGGCGCAAGTCGAACCCGATGCCCAATTTCAAAGGCCGCCGGTTCGCCAATGCCCATGAAACCCTGATCTGGGCGTCCAAGTCCAAGGACAGCAAGTATTACTTCGCCTATGAGGCGATGAAGGCGCTGAACGAGGATTTGCAGATGCGGTCCGACTGGACCCTGCCGCTCTGCACGGGTGGGGAGCGGTTGCGCGACGAGACGGGCCAGAAGGCGCACCCGACGCAGAAGCCGGAAAGCCTGCTGTTCCGCGTGCTGATGTCCTCCACCAAGGTGGGTGATACCGTGCTGGACCCATTCTTCGGCACCGGCACCACCGGTGCCGTGGCCAAGCGCCTGCGCCGTAAATGGATCGGCATCGAGCGCGAGCATGAATATGCCCGCCTGGCCAATGACCGCATCGCCCAGGTCGAAGAGGTGGCGGAGCCTGAACTACTGGAGGTCACCAACAAGCGCAGCCAGCCGCGCGTGCCGTTCGGCAACCTGATCGAGCGCGGCTTCCTGAAGCCTGGCACCATGCTGTTCGACAATCGCCGCCGCCATATCGCCAAGGTCCGCGCCGACGGCACCCTGGTGGCGCAGAACCATCTGGGCGAACATAAGGGTTCCATCCATCAGGTGGGTGCCGCCATGCAGGGCCTGCCGGCCTGCAATGGCTGGACCTTCTGGCACTTCCAGCGCGAGGGCGCCCTGGCACCCATCGATGTGCTGCGCCAGCAGGTGATCAGCGAGAAGCACTGATTTGCTTCCGGGGCGGGCTGACCGCCCTCCCCCGCTATTTCATCCAGTTATAGTTGCCATTCCACCCCCGCCGGCCCACGCCGGCGGGGGTTTTTGCGTCTGACGCATACCTGCATCGCCATGTGATGCAAATCACGCATGCCAAGCCAGGACAGGCGTAAATCGTTCGCCAGCGGACATCCCGGCCCCGATCCTTGTCCATTTCCGGACAGTCGCCGCCCCGATGTTGTCGCAATCCAAACCACTTATCGCCAAATTCACCACTTTCTAACCATCATAACCTCTCGACCGTCCTTGTATTTTCCAGAATGCGCCAAAAACCCACTTGGCACGCCCCTTGCTGATACAGGGTCATCGAGAGACACGAACCTACGGAGATGAAAATGACCGACCTGACGAACAAGATCGAAGCCGCCGACGAGAACATGCTGAGCAGCTTCCTGGCCTCCCTGCCGGCGGTTTCCGACCTGATCGAAGCCACGACGGCGCTGGCCATTGGCGGCCTGCTGACGCTGGCCCTGCACACGATGCTCTGATCCGCCGCCCCGCACACATTCCTGAAAGAAAGAGAAAACCATGTCTGCCTATATCAACGCCGCCGCCCATGACGCCAACGACGTTCTGTCCGGTTTCCGCGCTTCCCTGCCCACGCTGAACCATGCTGTCGAAGCTGTCGCCATCATCGCCGTCGCCGGCTTCATGGCTGTCCTGCTGAACGCCCTGTTCTGATCCCCCCAACACTCCTGAAGGAGAATTCCCCCATGTCCGCCATGATCAACGCCGCCGCCCATGATGCCGATGAAGTCCTGTCCGGCTTCGGTTCCTTTCTGAAGGATGGTGTCAGCGCATTCGAAGCCGCCACGGTCCTGTCCGCCGCCGCCTTCCTGACCGCGATGCTGAACGCCCTGCTGTGATCCCCTCCCTCCCCCCTGCATTCAGCGGACGGGGGGAAGGGAGTGGCCGGGATGGCCCGGCCCGATGGAACCGCTGACCGCCGCATCGCCGGCGCCGGGGCAGCCCCAAGGCGCCCACCAACCAAAGCCCCCATCCTGCGCGACGCCGATTACGGCCCCTCCGCGCAGCCGCACAGCCCGCCCGTCCGGCGGGCTTTTTGCGTTTCAGGAATGTTGAGACGCGCACACGTAACGGGCCTGCATCGACATCCGTAAAGCGGGAAGCGGCTGACCGCCCCCCAGCGTCCACAGGCGGACAGTGGCACCATTATCGTTGTTCATTTTCGGACAACCCAGGCCCATATCCGGTCGCAATTTCGACCACTTATCGCCTTCTACGCCATTTTGTGGGCTGAACCGCGGCAATCACCCGCAGGTATTTTCCAGAATGCAGCCAAAAGGCACTTGGCACACCCTTTGCTAATACAGGGTTATCGAAAGACACGAACAGATGGAGATGAAAATGACGAACCTGATGAACCAGATCGACGCCGCCGACGACAGCATCCTGAGCAGCCTGTTCGCCTCTCTGCCCACGGCTGCCGATCTGATCGAAGCGGCGACGGCACTGGCCATCGGCGGTCTGCTGACCCTGGCCCTGCACACGATGCTCTGATCCGCAGCCACGCGAAACACCACCGGAATTACGGAGAAACCCCATGTCCGCCTATATCAACGCCGCCGCCCATGACGCCGATGAAGTCCTGTCCGGCTTGCGCAGCTTCATCAAGGATGGCGCCAGCGCCTTTGAGATTGCCACGGTCCTGTCGGTTGCCCTGTTCCTGGCCGCCACGTTCAACGCGCTGGTGTGATATCCATCTCCGCGCCTGCCGGCATGGGCAGGAAGCTGGTCGGGATATGACCCGACACCTCGCGCGGGATGCGCAGAATGGCCACGGTGCCGCGCCCAGGCACACTGTCGATGACGATATTGCCGTTCAAACGCTGTGTAACCTGATTGAACGCGACATGCAGACCCAGACCCATGCTGCCCGATGCGCGGCGGGTCGTGAAGAACGGGTCGAAAACCTTTGGCAGGATATCGGGCGGAATGCCGGCCCCATGATCCTGCACCGCAATTTCCACCACCATTGAATCAAGCCGCCGCGCCTGCACCAGGATGCGGCCCGGACGGTCGGGCGCATAGGCATGGTCGGCGACATTGGTCACCAGATTGGTCAGCACCTGCGCCAGCGCGCCGGGATAGGTGTCCATCTGTACCGAGGCGACATCCAGTTCCAGCCGATTGCCATTGCCGGTGACCCGCGCCCGGACCAGGGACATGATCTCGGTCAGGTAATCATCCAGTTCAAAGATGCGGCGTTCGTCACTGCCATGGTCAACCGCGACCCCCTTGAAGGTGCGGATCATGTCGGCAGCGCGGACCACGTTGCGCTGGGCCAGGATCGCCAGATCCTGCCCATTGTCCAGCGTTTCGGTCAGGACCGCACGGGTCAGGCTGCCCCGCTTGATCAGGTCGCGCAGATGACGGACGCTATCATTCAGCTGTGACACAGCCGAAAGCGTGACACCCAGCGGCGTGTTCACCTCATGCGCCACACCGGCGACAAGCTGGCCCAGGGCCGCCATCTTTTCCTGCTGCACCAGGCGCTGCAACGCCTCCCGCGTTTCGGCCACGGCGCGGTCCAGTTGCTGATACGCCTCCGCATTGGCCATGGCGATGGCGCCATAGGCGCAGATGGTGCGGAAAATCAGCAATTCGCGGGGGCCATAGGCATCGGGCTTGTCGCTCTGCACCGACACCACCCCCAGCACCCGGTCCCCCAGAGTCAGGGGGCGGAACAGGACCGTGCGCATATGGCGGGTGCCGGGCACGGAGTTGGGGTTGTTTCGCTCCCCCCAGGCCACCAGGATTTCCTCGCTGTCGCGCACGCAGCGCGCGGACAGATTGTCGGATGCCAGCGGCACCTGACGCGACGGCAGGCGCCTGCCATCCTCCATCCGGTACCGGATGTCGATCACCTCGTTGGCCTCGTCCTTCAGGCCCACGAACAAGGTACTGGTGGGCATCAGGTCGTGCAGATGGCGCGACAATGTTGTGAAAACGGACTCGCTGTCCAGCCGCGCCGTGATCTCCTGTCCGATGACACCCAGGCGGGCCAGCGTCTGGTTGGCACGGTCAAGTTCGGTGGCGCGGGCCGCCTCCGCCTCTGCCAGACGGCGCTGGTTCTCCGCCTCGGCCTTGGCCTGTGCGGTATCGAACCGGATCTGCATGGCCTGAATCCGATCGGCATTCTGCCGGTCGAAATTGCGCTGCCAGTTCTCGCGGGCCCGCCGCTCATAGGACAGCGCCTTGCGGAAATCTCCCACCGCCTCATAGTCGCTGGCCAGTTCGGTATAGATCTCGGCCCGGATCAGCAGCCCGCTGAGGCTTTCGCCCAGCGCGATGGCCTCTTCCATGGTCGCGATGACGGCCTGCATGTCCGGCGTCGCGGCGGCACGCCGGACGGCGGCACGCACACAGATCGCCTCGATCTCATAATAGGGGTTCTTCTGGTCGGCCGCCTGCTGCCGGACATGGTCGGCCATCGCGGCGGCCGCTTCCAGCTGACCTGACTGCAACAGGGCGGTGGCGACCCCCACCCCATGGGGCAGCTCCAGATCGGGATGTCCCAGTTGCCGCGCGATGGCCAGCCCCTTTTCGAACCAGGACAACGCCTCTTCCGGGGCCTTCATCTCAAGGCACAGACCGCCCAGGGCATTGTAACTGATCACATGCCGCCGGATGCTGCGCAGCGGCCCCAGATAAACCAGGGCATCCTGAAACAGGCGGCGCGCACGCTCATGCTGGCCCAGACCTGTGGTCGTTTCCGCCATGGACGCCAGGGAATTTCCGATCACCTCCGGCCAGCCCGTGGGGGCGGCAAGGCTGTAGGCCTTTTCCTTCCAATCCAGCGCCGTGGACAGGTCGTAAAGATTGGCGAAGGCCGAACCGGTCATCATGGCCAGATGCACGGAAAGCCAGACAGCCCCCGCCGCGCCGGCATTTTCAAACCCGGCCTGCCAGATGCGGATGGCGGCGGGAAAATCACCCCGCAAAAAGGCGACCCCGCCACGGAACGCCGCCATATAGGCCAGCACGCCCGGATGCGCCGGCAGCAGTTCCTCCTGCAACACATCCAGCCATTGCCGGGCGGCATCATCAAGGTCTTCATATTGCCGCTGATAGGCCAGCCGGCATTTGACGGCGGCAAGCCGCAGATGATCATCCGCCGCTTCGTAAAAGCCGATCGCGGCGTTGAATTCCTTATGGGCCTGCGCATTCGCGCCGGACATCAGATGGATTTCAGCCCGGATAAAGGCGCTGTCGCCCCGACCGCGCTGATCCCCGAAGGCCGCAAAACACTTGTCCGCCTCATTGACGGCGCCCATCGCCTCGTCAAAGCGGGCCAACAGGCGCAGACATTCAGATTTGGTCAGCAGCAGCCGACCGTCATAGGGCTCTGGCGTGGGGCCGGGACGTGGGGGCACCGACAAGAGCAGTTCCTGGGACCGCAAAGGGTCCCGCTGCCGCAGATACCAGGCAAGGACGACAACATCCAGCCAGCCGGCGCCTGCCTCACCCGCACGCAGTTCTGCCGCAGCCACGTCGCTGGGCAAGCCAAAAAAATCAATCTGCATGCCGGAAACAAAGTCGCGCACAGATCAGGCACCCCGATATTTCACGTTCTGATCACTTCAATGCACTGGCTTTAGCAGGCGTTTCATCTGGCCCCCAACGCGCAAGATGGCGCGGGAACAGGTTTAACCCGTTCCCGCGCCTTACTCTTTTACTTCTCCGTCACGTGTTGCTCAAGCGCGTCGTGCTGCTCTGCCGCATCATGCTGCTCGGCAACGTCATGCTGTTCCGCCGCGTCATGCTGCTCGGCAACGTCGTGCTGCTCTGCCGCATCATGCTGCTCTGCCGCATCATGCTGCTCGGCAACGTCGTGCTGCTCCGCCGCATCATGCTGCTCGGCAACGTCATGCTGTTCCGTCGCGTCATGCTGCTCGGCAACGTCGTGCTGTTCCGTCGCGTCATGCTGCTCGGCAACGTCGTGCTGTTCCGTCGCGTCGTGCTGCTCGGTCACGTCGTGCTGTTCCGTCGC
>NZ_JBMDKE010000100.1:0-381 GCF_057809555.1 Niveispirillum sp. FG156
CAAGTTTATGATCAAAAGCCCCGCTGGAGAAATCCACCGGGGCTTTTTGTTGTTCCAGGACCACTCTAAATCTTAGCCCCGGCGATCGTTTCAATCCGCCTTCCCTGTTCCCGGCAAGGTGACGCGGTCGCGGAAATGGAGCAGTTCAGCCACGAAGCTTTTCACCAGCCGCGCCTTCTGGGCATCGGGGCGGAACAGCAGGTAGGATTTGAACTGGACATCCGGCTTGAAGGGCCGGAAGACCAGCCCCCGTTCGGCATAGCCATCAGCGGCGGCCGGATTGACCAGACCGACCCCCACCCCCGCCAGGGCCAGGGCGCAGATCGTTCCGGCGCTGGGTGTTTCCACGATGATTTCGGGCCTGGACCCCGCACTTTCCAG
>NZ_JBMDKE010000101.1:0-348 GCF_057809555.1 Niveispirillum sp. FG156
CAGGGCAATCGCTTCAGGTTAACGGGATTATTATTTCCGGGCTATCGGTTCTGTGATTCATGGAAGGCTCTGTTTGATGGAGCCTTGGGATGCTGTCGTCGCCGTCGCGTTCGATCCTGGATCATTTTTCAGCGCTGCGTGACCCCCGCCAGCAATGGCGTGTGGTCTATCCTCTGCCGGAGATACTGCTTCTGGTTTTGTGCGCGACCTTGAGCGGGATGGAGGATTTTGTGGAAATCCGGCTGTGGGGAGACCTTCGTCTGGAATTTCTGCGGCGGTTTCTGGCCTATGAGCGGGGCATTCCCGCCCATGACACGCTGAATGACGTGATCAACGGGCTGGACGCGG
>NZ_JBMDKE010000102.1:0-345 GCF_057809555.1 Niveispirillum sp. FG156
TCTCGGTGCCGGTCGAGCCGGTGCTGCCGGTGTTGGTTCCGGTGCCCGTCTCGGTTCCGGTTGAACCGGTGCTGCCGGTATTGGTACCAGTGCCCGTCTCGGTGCCGGTCGAGCCGGTGCTGCCGGTGTTGGTGCCGGTGCCCGTCTCGGAGCCGGTTGAACCGGTGCTTCCGGTGTTGGTGCCGGTGCCCGTCTCGGGGCTGGTTGAACCGGTGCTTCCGGTGTTGGTGCCGGTGCCCGTTTCGGTGCCGGTCGAGCCGGTGCTGCCGGTGTTGGAGCCAGTGCCCGTCTCGGTACCGGTCGAGCCGGTGCTGCCGGTGTTGGTTCCGGTGCCCGTCTCGGAGC
>NZ_JBMDKE010000103.1:0-344 GCF_057809555.1 Niveispirillum sp. FG156
CATGGAGCGTCAGACCTTGCGGGACTGGGTGCATCGCTACAACGCCGAGGGAGTGTTAGCCCTGGCCCGACGCCGCTGCTGAGCGAGGCCCAGATGGCGGAGCTGAAGGCGCTGGTGGTCGATGGCCCTGATCCCGAGACGGACCAGGTTGTGCGCTGGCGCTGCATCGACTTGCGGGACAAGATCGAGCAGCGCTTTTCAGTCAAGGTGCACAAGCGGACGGTGGCCAAGTGGCTGCGGCTGCTGGAATTGACGCGGCTGCAACCCCGGCCCTTCCATCCCCGCAAGGATGCCGGGGCGCAGGCGGCCTTTAAAAAAACTTCCCCTGCCTGAGCCGTGATGCC
>NZ_JBMDKE010000104.1:0-336 GCF_057809555.1 Niveispirillum sp. FG156
GACCGGAGGCCTTGCGCAAAAAATCCCGCTCCACCACCAACTGCCCGATCTTGGCGTGCAGCCGGTCGATCTCGGCGCCATCAACCAGCGGTACAGCCTCGGACTTGCCGGAAAACGACGCCGCCATCCCCTCAATCGCCTGCTTGCGCCAAGCGTTGATCATCGTCTGGTGAACACCGTGCTTCGACACAAGCTGCGCCATCGTCAACTCGCCCCGGATCGCCGCCAGCGCCACCTTCGCCTTGAAATCCGCTGAATATCGCTTCATCTGTCCCGTCATATCGGTCGTCCTTCAATAAGGGCAAACCAAGCTTACCAAACTGTCCGCTCACCGGG
>NZ_JBMDKE010000105.1:0-335 GCF_057809555.1 Niveispirillum sp. FG156
CCGATCTGGGTGGTGGAGAGGGACGCCACCTGGGTGCTGTTGAGGCCACGGACCTGGGCGGTGCCCAGCTGACCGATCTGGGTGGAGGACAAGATGCTGACCTGGGTCGTGGTCAGGCTGCCGACCTGTGCACTCGACAGGGCATTCAGCTGGGTGCTGCTCAACACTGCCAGATCAGTGGTCTCGAACCCGCCGACCTGGGTGGTGGACAGGGCCGTGATCTGGGCGGCGGTCAGGCCGCCGATCTGGGTGGTGGAGAGGGCGGCCAGATCGGTTGTCTCGATGCCACGCACCTGGGTGGTGGTCAGCGAGGCGATCTGGGTCGTCGTCAGGAC
>NZ_JBMDKE010000106.1:0-327 GCF_057809555.1 Niveispirillum sp. FG156
AGGTCCGTGGCCTCAACAGCACCCAGGTGGCGTCCCTCTCCACCACCCAGATCGGCGGCCTGACCACTACCCAGATCGCCTCCCTGACCAGCACGCAGATCAGCGGGCTGGAAACCACGGACATCGCGGCCCTGTCCACGACCCAGATCGTGGCCCTGACCACGGCCCAGATCGTGTCCTTGAACAGCACGCAGTTCGCGGCCATCGAGACAACCGATCTGGCCACCCTGACCACGACCCAGTTCCGCGCCCTGACCACCACTCAGATCGCAGGGCTGAACACCACACAGGTCGGTGTCCTGACGACGACCCAGATCGCCTCGCTGA
>NZ_JBMDKE010000107.1:0-327 GCF_057809555.1 Niveispirillum sp. FG156
CAGCTGCGCGTTCATCGACGGCGCGCAGAATGTCGTGTTGATCGGTGGCCCTGGTACTGGAAAAACCCACGTCGCAACGGCTATCGCCATCCAGGCCATCGAACATCATCGTCGTAAAGTCCGGTTCATATCGACCATCGAACTCGTCAACGCGCTGGAGCAGGAGAAGGCCAAGGGAAAGGCCGGGCAGTTGGCCGAGGCCATGGCCCGTCTGGATCTCGTGATCCTGGACGAACTCGGATACCTGCCGTTCAGCGCATCTGGCGGCGCACTGCTATTCCACCTGCTCAGCAAACTCTATGAGCGGACCAGCGTCATCATAACCAC
>NZ_JBMDKE010000108.1:0-315 GCF_057809555.1 Niveispirillum sp. FG156
ATGCCGGGGCGCAGGCGGCCTTTAAAAAAACTTCCCCTGCCTGAGCCGTGATGCCCTGCCGGCCTCGGCAGCCGGCAAAGCGATCGAAGTGTGGTTCCAGGACGAGGCCAGGGTCGGACAGAAAGGCTCGATCGAGTATGTCTGGGCACCGGTCGGTTCGCGACCGCCGATGGTGCGCGACAACCGGCATGGCTCGGTACACCTGTTCGGCGCCATCTGTCCGGCCCGCGGCATCGGTGCCGCCATCATCATGCCAGCCGTCAATACCGAAGCGATGAACCACCATCTGAACGAGATCAGCACCCAGGTGGCGAC
>NZ_JBMDKE010000109.1:0-311 GCF_057809555.1 Niveispirillum sp. FG156
CGGGCTGGGAGAAAGGGCAGGTCGAGAAAAATGTGCAGGATGCACGGCCACGGCTATGGCAGCCGATGCCGGATTTCCCAACCTGGCTGCGCTGAACGCCTGGCTCGAACAACGCTGCCTGGCGCTGTGGCGGGAGATTCCGCATGGTCGTCTCGTCGGGACCATTGCCGATATTTTGACGGAGGAACGGTCAGCGCTGATGCCGGTGCCGCTCCCGTTTGACGGGTTCGTTGAGCAGAGCAAGCGCGTCTCACCGACCTGCCTGATCAGCTTCGAGCGCAACCGCTACAGCGTGCCGGCCTCGTTCGCGA
>NZ_JBMDKE010000011.1:0-139368 GCF_057809555.1 Niveispirillum sp. FG156
TTCCGGCGCTGGGTGTTTCCACGATGATTTCGGGCCTGGACCCCGCACTTTCCAGGATCTCGGTAATCCGATGCCGGGCGCGGTCTTCCGGCGCCAGGGCGATGAAGGGTTGCCCATGCAGGTCGGCGGGGGTGATCACCGACAGCGCGGCCAGTTCATGCCCCTGCGGGATGGCCAGGACCGCGCGGAAACTGCTGAAAATGCGGTGCTCCACCCCCGACAGGTCCACCTCATCGGCGGCGATGCCGATGTCAAACTGCTGGTTGGCGACCAGATCGCGCACCGTGGAGGAGGAGAGAACCTGCAAGGTGATGGCGATCTGCGGGTTTTTCTGCCGGAACGTATGAACGGCCTTCGGCACGACCGTGGAACCAAACGCGGCCATGCTGGCGACGCGCAGGCTTCCCGACCCGAAATCGCGGATACGCGCCGCTGATGCCCGCAACCGGTCCAGACCCACGAAACTGCTATTCACATCCCGGAAGAACATCTGCCCCTCCGGCGTGGGGACAAGCCTGCCCTTCACCCGGTCGAACAGCGCGAAACCCAGGCTTTCCTCCAGTTCCACCAGGGCCCGGCTGACCGCCGGCTGCGTGATCCGCAGCAGCTCCGCCGCGCGGGAGGCAGACCCGCTGATCATGGTGGCGCGGTAAATTTCCAACTGCCGGAAATGCATGCCGAGGGTCCCGCTGGCAGTGTACTCCATAACATCAGTGCATGCAGGGGAGCTGCATGGTCAATTGAATTTGTATCCCCCCTTACAGCAGAACAGTCCCCATTCTCCACGGTTCGACCGATAGGGCGACGGGCAAGGGTTCGAGGGCCGTTTCAGGCCTTCAGCAAGGGTTTCAGAGCGTTCCGCTTGCCCTGAAACGCCGGAAGACAGCCCCGCAAGCGCTGTTTCAGGCCCATCATCCCCGGCCCCAGGGGCGATCATCCATAATATCTGGTTATGGACCTGTGCTGACAGGTCAATTGAAATTGTATGTCAGTGCCGACATGCTGATCTCATCAAACTTCAAGAGGAAGATCATGCGCGACCTTTCCCGTTGCGTCATCCATCCCGCCGTCTCGCATGAAGGCTTTGCCAGCATCGGCGTTCCCACATATCGGGCGTCGACCATCCTGTTCGACGATGCCAAGTCCTATACCAACCGCAAATACCGGGGGCCGGACGGCTATACCTACGGGCTGCATGGCACGCCGACAACCCGCACCCTGGAAGCGCAGCTGACGGCGCTGGAGGAAGGGGAGCGCACGGTGATCGTGCCGTCGGGCCAGGCGGCGATCACCATCGTCTTCCTGACAATCCTGTTGCCGGGCGACCATGTGCTGATCCCCGACACCGCCTATCCGCCCTGTCGCGGCTTCTGCGAGAATTACCTGAAGCCGCGCGGTGTCGAATATACGGTCTATGACCCGCTGATCGGGGCGGGGATCGATGCGCTGATCAAGCCGAACACCAAGCTGATCTGGATGGAAAGCCCCGGCTCCACGACCATGGAGTTCCAGGATGTGCCGGCCATCGTGAAGGTGGCAAAGGAACGCGGCGGCATCCTGACCGGTTGCGACAATACCTGGGCCACGCCGCTGCTGTTCAAGCCGCTGGCTCATGGCGTGGATTTCTCGTCCGAGGCGCTATCCAAATATGTCGGCGGTCATTCCGACCTGCTGATGGGGTCGATCAGCGTCAAGGATGTGGCCCTGTTCCGCCGTCTGAAGGACACGATGCGCATGATTGGCATCGGCGTTTCGCCGGATGATTGCGGGCTGGCGCTGCGCGGGCTGGAGACGATGGGCGTGCGCATGCGCCATGCCGATGCGGTGGCGACGGCGTTTGCGCGCCGTCTGGCGGAACTGCCGGCGGTGGAACGGGTGCTGCACCCCTCGCTGCCCACCTGTCCGGGGCATGAGGTCTGGAAGCGTGATTTCACCGGCGCGTCCGGCGTCTTCTCCGTGGTGCTGAAGGCCCCGGCAAATGCCGTGATCGAAGAGGCATTCGGGGTTCTGAAGACCTTTGCCATCGGCGCCTCCTGGGGCGGCACGCGCAGCCTGATCGTGCCCATGGCGATCAAGGCCGACCGGGTGGCCACCGACTGGACCGATGAGGGCGTGATCCTGCGCATCTCCGTCGGCATGGAGGATCCGGACGATCTGTGGGCCGATCTGGAGGCCCTGTTCGCGGCGCTGGCCGTGCCCGTTCTGGGCGGTTGAGAGCGGCCAAGCGGGGAGGGCGGGTCATGCGGGGGATCGGCAAACGGCTTCTGACGGGAATGTGCCTTCTGGCGCTGACCGCCTGTGGGCAGCCAACGGCGGATAAGAAGTCGGCGGCGGGTGGCCCAGCGGGTGGTAGCGCCGCTGTGGGAGGTACGTTGAAGGCCGTGCGCGACCGCGGCTATGTCTCCTGCGGCGCCAGCACCGGTACCGTGGGCTTCGGTGCACCGGACAGCCGGGGGTATTGGCGCGGGCTGGATGTGGAAACCTGCCGGGCCGTTGCCGCCGCCGTTCTGGGCGACAAGGACAAGGTTCGCTTCGTCCCCCTGACGGGGCAGCAGCGTTTGACGGCCCTGCAAAGCGGGGAGATCGACATCCTGCCCCGCACCACCACCTGGACCCTGTCGCGCGATGCCAATGGCGTGAATTTCACCCTGCCCAATTACTATGACTATGACGGTATCATGGTCCGCAAGGACCGGGGCGTCAGCAATTCCCGCGAATTGGACGGCGCCTCGGTCTGTGTGCAGACGGGATCGACGACGGAGGTCACCTTCACCAATCTGGTGGCGTCGGTCGCACCTAACCTGAAGGCCGTGATCTTTGACAGTACGCAGGCGACCAGGCAGGCCTTCTTCTCCGGTCGCTGCGATGCCCTGATCACCGATGCGTCCGGTCTGGCATCGGTGCGGGCCACCATGGCCAGCAATCCCGACGATTTCATCATCTTCCCGGCGGATGGCAAGCTGTCGCCCCTGACGCCCGCCGTCCGGCATGGCGATGACCAATGGTTCGACATTGTGAAATGGTCGTTCCAGGCGCTGCTGATGGCGGAGGAATTGCGCATCACCCAGGCGAATATCGACGAGATGCGCAACAGCCAGGACCCGACCATCCGCCGCTTCCTGGGCGTGGAGCCGGGCAATGGTGCCGCCTTGGGCCTGGATGAGGAATGGACCTATCGCATCGTCAAGCAGCTGGGCAATTACGGCGAGATGTTTGACCGCAATGTCGGTGCCGGCAGCCCGCTGAAGCTGGATCGCGGTCTTAACCGTCTGTTCCGCGATGGGGGCCTGATGGTTCCCATGGCGTTCAATTGAGGGGGGGGTGAAGATGCGAGCAGTCCCCTCCCAACCTACACCCTCTCGCCTTCCCGGCGAAGGCCGGGACCCAGGGGCCACAGGACAGGACCCATCCGCCGCTTCCCCCAAGGCTGCCGAGAGGTCGGGCTTTGGGCCCCTGGGTCCCGGCCTTCGCCGGGAAGGCGGGAAAGGTATTGCGGACATTCTCCACGACACCCGCACCCGGCAGATCGGGTTGCAGGCCCTGCTGCTGGCGCTGGTGGCCGGTGGTGTCGGCTGGTTGATCCTCAATACCGCCAGCAATCTGGATGAACGCGGCATCACGGGTGGGTTCGGTTTTCTGGACCGCGCGGCGCGTTTTCCCATCGCGGAAAGCATCATCCGGTACCGCCCCACCGACAGTTTCGGCTGGGCCTTCCTGGTGGGGCTGGGCAACACGCTGTTCCTGGCCGTCACGGTGGCCCTAGCGGCGACCCTGCTGGGCCTTGGCGTGGCGTTGGCCCGGCGGTCGGCCCATCCGCTGACCAGCGGGGCGGCGACGGTTTATGTGGAGGCGATGCGCAACACGCCGCTGGTGGTGCAACTGCTGTTCTGGTACGCGCTGGTCACGCTGGGTCTACCCAATATCCATGCGGCCTTCACCCCCATCGACGGCGTGATCCTGGCCGACCGGGGGCTTTACCTGCCCCGGCCCGTGATCGCGGGCGAAAAGGGGCCGTTCCTGGCGGCCTTGCTGCTGGGGCTGGCGGCTGTTGGTGCGGCATGGCGGTTGGGGCGGATACAGAGCCTGCGTACCGGCATTCCCAACCATTATGGCCGCATCGCCATTCTGTCCGCCCTGCTTCTGGCGGGGCTGGTCTGGGTTTCATCGGGCCTGACCTTGTCGCTGGACCGGCCCGTGATCGGGCGGTTCAACGCTACGGGCGGCATGGGGCTGTCGCCGGAATTCACGGCGGTGTTTGCGGGCCTGCTGCTCTATTCCGCCGCCTTCATCGGGGAGATCATCCGGGGCGGCATCGACGCCGTGGATAAAGGCCAGTGGGAGGCGGGGCGCGCCCTGGGCCTTGAGGAAGGCAAGATCCTGCGCCTGATCGTCATTCCGCAGGCCCTGCGCGTGATCATCCCGCCCATGACCAGTCAATATATCAACATCACCAAGAACACGACCCTGGCGCTGGCCGTCGGTTATCCCGACATCGCGCTGGTGGCGGCCACCACCATCAACCAGACGGGTCAGGCGGTGGAGGGCATCCTGATCCTGATGCTGGTCTTCCTGACCCTGTCCGTCACGGCGTCGCTGTTCATGAACTGGTACAACCGGCGGATCGCCCTGGTGACGCGATGACGGACATGACCCAACCCACACCCGTCTTCGTACGCACCGCACCAACCCCGGCCCGTGCCGCCCCCCTGATCGAGCGCCGGCCCCTGTGGCGGCTGCTGTTCGGCGACATGGTCAGTGCGGCCATGACCCTGATTGGGCTGCTGGGTCTGGCCTGGATGCTGCCGCATCTGCTGTCCTGGGCCGTGATCAACGGGGTCTGGACGGGCGGTGGCGAGGAATGCCGGCAGGCTGGCGCCTGCTGGGCCTTCCTGGCGCAGAAATATCCCCAAATCCTGTTCGGCATCTATCCCCCGGCGGAGCAATGGCGGCCCATCGCCGTCTGTACCCTGATCCTGGGGCTGGGATTGTGGAGCTTGGCCCCACGTAACTGGACGAAACTGACCCTGGGCCTGTGGGTGGGCGGCATGCTTGGCAGCCTGGTCCTGATGGGGGGCGGAGTCTTTGGGCTCAAATCCGTGCCGACATCGGCCTGGGGCGGGCTGCCCGTCACGCTGCTGCTGACCGTCTGGTCGCTGGGGCTTGGCTTTCCGCTGGCGGTGCTGCTGGCGCTGGGGCGTCGGGCCAGCCTGCCTGTGCCGCGCTACCTTTCCATTGGCATCATCGAGCTGATCCGGGGTCTGCCGCTGCTGTCGCTGCTGTTCATCGCGTCGATCCTGCTGCCCATCATGCTGCCCGACGGGGTGAGTATCGATAAGCTGGCCCGCGCCCTGGCCGCCATGGTGCTGGTATCCGCCGCCTATATCGCAGAAGTGCTGCGTGGTGGGTTGCAGGCGATCCCCAAGGGACAGACGGAGGCGGCCCAGGCCCTGGGTCTGAACTGGGGACAGACGACGCGCCTGATCGTGCTGCCGCAGGCGATTGCGAAAGTCATCCCGCCCCTGACCAGCACCATCATCGTCATGGTCAAGAATACCAGCCTGGTCCTGGTGGTCGGCCTGTTCGACCTGTTGAGCGCGGGGCGTGCGGCGCTTGCCGATCCCGACTGGCCGGCGCCGTTTGCCGAGACCTATCTGCTGATCGCGCTGATCTATTTCATCCTCTGCTTTTCCATCTCCCGCTATGCGCGCTGGCTGGAAATGCGGATGTCCAAGGGGAACCGCCGATGAACGCCGTGGAACTGTCCCGCGTCAATAAATGGTATGGCGACTTTCATGTCCTGCGCGATGTCGACCTGTCGGTCGCCAGGGGGGAGCGGATTGTCATCTGCGGCCCGTCCGGGTCTGGCAAATCCACCCTGATCCGCTGCATCAACCGGCTGGAGGAACATCAGGCGGGGCGCATCGCGGTGGAGGGCACGGAGCTGACCGGCGATGCCCGCAGCGTGGAGGCCGTGCGCCGCCGGGTCGGCATGGTGTTTCAGCAGTTCAACCTGTTCCCACACCTGACCATCCTGGAAAACTGCACACTCGCCCTGACCCAGGTGAAGCGCATGCCCAGGGCGCAGGCGGAAGAGATCGCCATGGCCTATCTCACCCGTGTGCGCATTCCCGATCAGGCGCGCAAGTTCCCCGGCCAATTATCGGGCGGGCAGCAGCAGCGGGTGGCCATCGCGCGCGCCCTGTCGCTCTCGCCGGAGATCATGCTGTTCGACGAGCCGACCAGTGCCCTTGACATGGAAATGGTCAAGGAGGTGCTGGACATCATGGTCGAGCTGGCGGGCGAGGGCATGACCATGCTCTGTGTTACGCATGAGATGGGCTTCGCCCGGCAGGTGGCCGACCGCGTCATCTTCATGGATGCCGGCCAGATCGTGGAAGCAGCCCCGCCGGCTGATTTCTTCACCAATCCGCAGCATGAAAGGACCCGGACCTTCCTGGGTCAGGTGCTGCATTGACACACACGCTTCGTCATCCCGGCTCATCGCCGGGATGACGGAAAAGGTCGAGATGAATGAAAAAGGATCAAGGAAGCCGGGGTCCATTATGAGCTGAGCCACCCCATTCCCCCGCCATCACCGATCCCTTTCCCACGGAAGCCCGCCTTCCGTGAACGGGCAAACCTTGCCCGCCCGCCCCAGGCGCGTCTCGAAGACAGCCGCAAGAGCTGTCGTCAAGCCACCAATCAACCAGCCAAACAGGGAACCCTCATCATGGGTAAGGAACTGAAATATCTCACCTTCACCGGCGCCTCCGCCCTGGCATTGCTGGCCGTGTCGCCGGCCCTGGCCCAGCCGGCGGACCTGGAGGAGATCATCGTCATCGGGTCGCGTTTCGAACCGCGCGTGGTGACCGAAAGCCCGACACCCATCGACAGCATCTCCGCCGAGGAGCTGACGCGCGGTGGGGCGACCGACCTGCAAAGCATGCTGAAGGTGGCAGTGCCCAGCTTCAGCACGCCGCGCCCCACGGCGGCGGGTGCCCTGGATTTCCTGACCCCGCCCACCATGCGCGGCCTGTCGACAGGTCAACTGCTGGTGCTGGTCAATGGCAAGCGCCGGCATACGGCGCCGGGCGTGAATGCCGGCAACCAGATCGGGCGCGGCGACGTTGCCTATGATTTCAACGCGATCCCGACGGCGGCCATTGCGCGGGTGGAGGTGCTGCGCGACGGTGCCGCGGCCCAGTACGGGTCCGACGCCATCGCCGGTGTCATGAATGTGCAGCTTGCCAAAGGCACGGACGGTACGGCGTCGGCCATGTATGGCATCACCGGGGAAGGGGATGGCCAGCATGTGGAAGTGTCGGCGGGCAAGGGGATCGATCTGGGCGATGACGGCTTTGCCCGCCTGACGGTGCAGTATAAGCACCATGAGGAAACCGACCGCGCCGCCCCCGACACCCGCCAGCAATATTTCGGGCGTAATGCCGCCGGCGCCCTGGTCGCCCCGTCGGGCAATTATGGATCGGGCGTCGGCCTGACACCGTCGAACGGCACGCTGGACCCGCGTGAGGCGACCATCGACCGCGACATGTGGAATTTCGGCGAACCAAAATATGAACAGATCGCCCTGTTCCTGAATGCCGAGAAGCCGCTATCCGATGATGTAACGGCCTATGGCTTCGGCGGTTACAGCCGGCTGAAGGGCAACAGCTTCAACTTCTTCCGCCGCGCCGGCCAGGATGAGACGCTGCGCAGCCTCTATCCCGACGGGTTCATGCCGATCCAGGAGATCGAGATCATCAATGGTTCCGGCGCTGTCGGCCTGCGCGGTGACGATCTGGCCGGCTTCGGCTGGGATCTGTCCACGCTGTATGGCGGGTCGCGGATCAACACGGGATATTCCAACACCGCCAACGTCTCCCAGGGCACGGCCACAAAGACCAGCTTCGACCGTGGCTTCAACGATTTCCGGCAATGGACGACCAACCTGGATTTCACCCGCGAAATCCCGGTCGGCGGCGGGGAGCCGCTGAAATTCGCCTTCGGGTTCGAATACCGCAAGGAGATCTATGAACTGGGCGTGGGCGAGCCCGACAGCTATGCCAATGGCGGGGTGCCCATCCTGGACGGTCCCAATGCCGGCCGCCCGGCCCCGGTAGGGGCACAGCCAGGCGGTGGCAACACGCCCGAGGATGCCACCAAACAGGACCGCAACAGCAAGGCCGCCTATGTCGAGCTGGAACGGGATTTCTTCGACGAGCGGCTGACCCTGTCGGGCGCGCTGCGGTACGAGGATTTCTCCGATTTCGGTGATACCACCAATTACAAGCTGGCGGGCCGGTTCGAGATCACCGACGAACTGGCGCTGCGCGGGTCGTTCGGCAGCGGGTTCCGGGCACCCGCTCTGGCCCAGTCCTATTTCAGTTCCACCAATGTCAGCTTCGTGAACGGCCAGCCGCTGCGCACGCGCAACATCTCCGTCAACCATCCGACTGCCGCCCTGGTGGGGGCCACGGCGCTGAAGCCGGAAAAGTCGGACAATATCTCCACCGGTGTCGTGTTCAGCAGCGGCGATTTCGACGCCACGGTGGATTACTACCGGATCGAGATCACCGACCGTATCGCCATGTCGTCCAACTTCCAGTCCACGGCGCTGACCAACCTGCTGGCGGCGCGCGGATATCCGGGGCTGGGTGCCATCTCCTACCTGACCAATGCCGTGGACACGACCACCAAGGGTGTCGATATCACCCTGCGCTACAAGCATGATCTGGAGGAATGGGGGGAGGTGACGGGCACCTTCGCCGCCAATTTCAACGATACGAAGTTCGACCGTATCGCCGGCACCCCGGCGGCCCTGTCCGCCATCGGCATCACCACGGTTCTGTTCGACCTGTCACAGCAGGTGCGTTTCACCGACAGCATGCCCAAGGACAAGTTCACGGCCAACCTGAACTGGCAGAAGGATGCGCTGCATCTGAACCTGACCGGCACCCGCTATGGCGAGGTGGCGCAGGTGGCCCTGACCAACCGCACCCCGGCCCAGGTCGCGGCCCTGACGCCCGGCTACAAGGTGAAGCTGGTACCGGCGGCCCCCGGTTCGGCCAATTCCGACATCATCCAGTATTACCGCGCCGATATCGTGGTCGATATCGAGGCGGGATACGACCTGACCGAGGATTTCACCCTGTCGGCGGGCGTGTCGAACCTGTTCGACCAGTACCCGGAAAAACAGATCGCCTCGACCGCCGCGTCGGTCGCCGCCGGGACCAATGGCGCCGACAATAACGGCACCTTCCCCTACGCCTATATCGCGCCCTACGGCGTCAATGGCCGGGCCTTCCATGTGAAGGCGACCTATCGGTTTTAAGCCTTTCTCCTTCCGCCTTCCCAAACAAACCCCGTCATCCCGGCGAAAGCCGGGACCCAGGGGCCAAGTGCCCGACCTTTCAGCCGCTTTGATCCAAGCAGCGTAGAGGTTTGGTCCTGTGGCTCCTGGGTCCCGGCCTTCGCCGGGAAGGCGAAAAGAAAGAAGGGAGGCGGTTTGATCCCGTTTCTTCCCTCCTCCTGAAAGGACCATCCCCATGCGCATGACCCGTATCATCCCCGCCATTGCCCTGTCGCTGCTGCTGGCGGCCCCCGCCTTTGCCCATCCCAAGCTGAAGGCCGCCGATCCGGCGGTGGACAGCACGGGCCCGGCCCCATCCACCCTGTCCCTGTCCTTTTCGGAAAAGCTGACGCCGGGCACCGCCACGGTCACCCTGTCGCCGGCGCCCGCCGGGGGGGTGACCGTTGCCGATGGCGCGGACGGCCAGTCGCTGACCGTCACGCCGAAGGCCAGGCTGGCGGGGGGTTCTTATAAGGTGGATTGGGCGGTGACGGCGGCCAATGGCCATCAATCCACCGGTAGCTATCAGATCAATGTGAAGTAAGGGAGCAACAGACCGTGAAGCATCCCCTCCGCCACCTGCTGGTCCCGGCCTTGCTGCTGGCCCTGTCCGTGCCTGCCGCGCAGGCCGCGCCCAGGAACGCGGAGGGTGATGCCGCCGTCGCCCTGTTGCAGGACCTGATCCGTTTCGACACGGTAAACGCGCCCGGCGACACCACGAAACTGGCAGCCTATCTGGACAGCCTGTTCAAGCCGTTGGGCATTGAAACAGAGATCATCCTCTCTCCCAACGGCAAGGCCGCCCATTTCATTGCCCGGCTGAAGGGCGATGGCACCCTGGAGCCTGTGCTGCTGGCCGCCCACACCGATGTGGTGCCGGTGGAGCGTGAATTCTGGACCGTCGATCCCTTCGCCGCCACCATCCAGGATGGCTTCGTCTATGGCCGTGGCGCGCTCGACAATAAAAGCGCGGTCGCCGTCTTCGCCCGCGCCGTCATGCGGCTGGCACGGGAGAAGGTGAAGCTGAAACGCGACATCATCTTCCTGGCAGAGGCGGATGAGGAGCAGGGCCGTTTCAATACCGGCTGGCTGGCCCAGAACCACTGGGACAAGATCAAGGCCGCCGTCGCCCTGAATGAAGGTGGGAACACCATGCTGGACCCGGATGGCAAGGTCCGGCAGATCAACATCTCCGTGGCTGACAAGCAGACCTTGAACCTGAAATTGACGGCGCGGGGCAAGGCGGCCCATTCGTCGCTGGCGGTACCGCCGCTGGAAACCGCCAACGGACAGTTGATTGCGGCCCTGGGCAAGATCGCCTTCGCCGAAACCCCCATCCGCCTGACACCGCCGGCCGTCACCTATTTTAAGGGGCTGGCCAGGCTCAATCCCGGCCCCCTGTCGGGTGCGGTTGACCGGCTGCTGGCGGCGGGTGACGATGCTGCCCGTCTGGTTGCCGCCAAGGCGGTGCTGGAAGCCCACCCCCAGGAGGCGCCAACCCTTTCGGCCCTGATGCGCGACACGATGGTCGTCACGATGATCAATGCCGGGGTCAAGCCGAACATCATCCCCGGTGAGGCGGAGGCCATCATGAATGCCCGCCTGATGCCCGGCGTGGATGTGTATCAGTTCGTGGAACAGGTGAAGGCGCTGATCGGCAATCCCGCCATCGAGGTGGAGATCGTGAATTCCCGGCCCAAGGAGGAACAGGCCGAATTCTTCCGCCAGCGCAGCGCCATCCAGCCCTCCAGCATCGAGACCGACCTGTTCGGCGCGCTGGAAAAACAGGCCAAACGCGTCTGGCCGGGCGCGCAGGTGTTGCCGGTGATGCTGCAGGCCTCCACCGATGCCGGTGCCTGGCGGGCGCGCGGCGTCCCGGTCTATGGGATCAGGCCGTTTCCGACCGACCCCGACACATCGTCACGCGTCCATGGCCATGATGAGCGCGTTGCCGTGAAGTCCATCCATGAGGGCGTGGACTATGTCTATGGCGTGCTGAAGCAGGTGGCGGCGCGATAGCCGGCAGTAAAGTGCCGGATAGTATCATCGGCAGAAATGACTGACCGTTGATGTCACTACCGAGACTTCATCGTAGCGCGGATTAGCGAAGCGTAATCCGCGGAGCGACGCCGGGGAAGCCCGCGGATTACGGCTGCGCCTAATCCGCGCTACGTAGCCACCCCAGACCATCGGTCGTGATTTTGTACCCCTGGTATAATACCAAACTGCCGAGGGTCTGCCTCTTGGCCGTTTGGAGGCCGCCGACCGGCAACCAAGGGAGATTGGCACAAGTATCAGGCTCGCCCGAACCATGCCGCCGCGTGGCGCACATGGTCCTCGATATCCGGATAGGCGGGTGTCCAGCCCAGATGCTGGCGGGCCTGGGTGGCGTCGGCGATCAGGATGGCGGGGTCGCCGGGGCGGCGGTCCACATCGCGGCAGCGAACAGGCAGGCCCGTCACCCGTCCCACGGTACCGATCACCTCCCGTACCGAGAAGCCCCGGCCATTGCCCAGGTTCAGGCACTGGTTGCCGCCGCCATCCAGAAGGCGGCGCAGGGCCAGGACATGGGCCGCCGCCAGATCGCTGACATGGACATAGTCGCGCACGCAGGTGCCGTCCAACGTCGGGTAATCGCTTCCGAACACCCTTATCTCGGGCCGCTGTCCAAGGGCGGTTTGCAGAACCAGCGGGATCAGATGGGTTTCGGGATCATGTCGTTCCCCCAATTCCCCATCCGGATCGGCGCCCGAGGCGTTGAAATAGCGCAGGGAAGTGAAGCGCAGCCCACCGCCGGCGGCGGCCAGATCGGCTAGAATTTCCTCCACCATCAGCTTGCTGCGGCCATAGGGGTTGACAGGGATCAGGGGCTGCGTCTCCACGATCGGTACGCCCCCGGCATTGCCATAGACGGCGGCGGTGGAGGAGAAGATCAGCGCCGTCATCCCGGCCCGGTCCATCGCCTCCGTCAGGGCCAGCGTCCCGGCCACATTGTTGCGATAGAAGCGGCCCGGTTCCGTCACCGACACCCCCGCCTCGATCAGGGCCGCGAAATGCAGGACGCCGACGGGCCGGTAATGGCGGAACACGGCGTCCAGGAAGCCCGCATCCTCCAGTGATCCCCGCTCCAGCGGGCCCCAGCGCACGGCATCCGCCGACCCGTTCGACAGATTGTCGACGGCCACGGGCCGGAACCCGGCCCTGGCCAGCGCCTTGCAGCTGTGGCTGCCGATGAAACCGGCGCCGCCGGTGACGATCACGGTGGGGGTGGTCATGGGGCCGGTTCCTTCATCCATTGCGGTCCAACCATCAAGACACCGCAGTGCAGCATGCCGGCAAGCCGCCTTTCGCGCGGCCACAGACTGATCACAACCGGGACGCGCCGGAACCGTGTTGTGTTGCAGCATGACCGACGCGATCATCCTTGCCGGCCTCCGACGCCCACCACGCACCCTGCCCATCCTGGCGGCGGACGGGGGCAATGTGGACGTGCCCAGTCTGGTCCGCCTGTGCGCGTTCTGCGGCGCGCTTTACCTGGGCATCTATGCGCTGGAGGCGCCGGCCCGCTATGGCCTTTATCTGGCGGGGCACGACAGCCTGATCCTGCTGCGCGACGGGTTGATCCTGGGGCCGTTGCTGGCGCTGTGCATGGCGCATGCGGCGCAGCTGCGCCTGCATCCCGCCTTCGCCGCCTTCGGCATCGCCATGGGCTTCCACGGGCTGGTGTTGATGGGAACCATGGGCAGTCCGCTGGGCGTGGCCTATGGCGTGAAGGTGCTGGTCAACCTGCTGTTCGGTTTCTTCCTGGCCGCGATGTTCGTGGCACCGGGGGGCCGGGTCCTGCGGTTCTTCGCCTTGTTATGGGTCGTCATCATGATCGGCATCTGCCTGGACAAGGCGGGCATGGCCTTTCCCTGGACCGGGATGCGGACCATGGTCGGCGACCTGAATGTCGATGTCTCCAAGGACTGGCAGATCAGTGACCCGTTCGCCCGCCGTGTCGCGGGCTTCACACGCAGTTCCATTGCCGTGGCCGCCATCCTGCCCTGCCTGACCATCGTGCTGATGGGCCGGCTGCGCAGCCCGCTGGCGCGGGCCTGTCTGGCGCTGCCGGCCCTGGCGGGCGTGTTCCTGACGACGCAGAAAGGCTCCCTGATCGCCTTCCTGCCGGTGGCGGCCTTGCTGTGCCTGCCGGCGGGTTTGCGGCTGACGGGGCTGCGTGCCGCCTTCCTGGGGTTTCTGCTGCTGGCCGCCGGACTGCCGCTCTTTACCCATGGTCTGCATCTGGACCATGGGGACGGGGTGTTCAGCATGGAATCCCTCTATCTGCGCATCGCCTATACCTGGCCCGATGCCTGGGACTGGATCGCGCGGCACCAGATGCTGGTGTTCGGGGTCGGCCTTGGCGGCCTGGGCGGACCACAGCGGCTCTATGCCCCGGACGCCTTCAATCCCGCCGACAATATCGCGGTCCTGCTGTTCGCCTGGTTCGGCCTGTTCGCCGTGATCTATGCGGCGCTGGCCGTGCGCCTCGCCCTGCGGCCCGTCACGGGCAATGTACGGCGGGTGGAGGCGGCGGTGGCCATCCTGGCCTTCGCCGCCGGTTACGGCGTCGTGCTGTCGGTGGTGGAGGATCAGGCGGCCTGCCTGTTCCTGGGCGCCGCCCTGGGCACCCTCTGGCGGGAGACGGCACAAGCCGGCCCCGCGCTGCGGCCCGCCGGGCCGCTTCACGCTCCTGACATCATGGAGGCAGAAGATGAAGACCAGCCTGTATTCGCTGCGTCAACCGGACGTGGTCAGCTTCGATCCCGCCGGTTTTGAGGATGCCTGTGCCGATCTGATGCGGCAGGTGCGGGGGGATTTCCGCCCCGACGCCCTGATTGCGGTGCCCACGGGCGGGCTGCATGTGGCCGAAGCCATGGCGCGGTCGGCGGGGGACCGCCTGCCGGTGCTGTCCATGACCTGCCGCCGGGCCAGCACCGCCGCCAAGAACCGGCTGGCCGGGCTGAAAGCCCTGGCGGCCCGGCTGCCGCGCCCCGTGGCCGACCGGTTGCGCGTCTGGGAGCATGCGCTGCTGACCCAGCGCGCCCGGCCCGCCTCCGCCGCGCCCTATATCTTCGATCCGCAGGAACTGTCGCGCCTGCGCGCCTGGCTGGCCGGGGCCAGGGGGCGTGTGTCGCTGCTGATTGTTGATGACGCGGTGGATAGCGGCGTGACGCTGCATCATGTGCTGGAGGCGGTGCGCGGGCTGGCGCCATCGGCGGCAGACGTGCGGTCCGCCGTCATCACCGTGACGACGCCACAGCCCCTGACCCGGCCCCATTACGCCCTGCATCAGGGACAATTGTGCCGCTTCCCCTGGTCCCTCGATGCGTAGCGTCCTGATCCTGGACCTGGACGGCACCGTCCTTTGCGTGAACAGCTTCCGTCTCTGGGCGTCCTACATGCTGCGGGCGGCAAGCCCGCACATGGCGCCGGGGCGGCGGCTGGGTCTGGCCTTGCGCGCCGGCGGGGCGCTTGTGGCGCGCAAGGCCGGGCTGATGGGGCATGAGGCGCTGAAGCACCATCTCCAGTCCCTGTGGCAGCGGTCCGTTGCCGGGGATGGCGGTGCCACGCTGGCCCATTTCAACAATGGGCTGCGCCGGCATGTCCGCCCGGAACTGCAACCGCTGCTGTCGGCGGTGGCGGCGGGGCGCCTGGACGGGGTGCTGGCGACCGCGGCGGCGGCGGATTATGCGCAGGATTTCGGCGGCCTTCTGGGCATCCCCCATGTCCTGGCCACCCCGGCCATCCGCCCCCGGACCATGCCCAGCAATATCGGGCCGCACAAACGGGATGCCGTGCTGGATTTCCTGGCCCGGCAGGGCTGGATGGAAAGGCCGCGCATCCTGTTCACCGACCATGAGGATGACCTGCCGCTGATTGAAATCTGCGGAACGATCCATTGGTTCGGCCCCGCCACGGCCCTTCCGGCCCTGGCCACCCGTTTCCCGCATGCCGCCCTGCACCAGGGCTTCACGGATCCAGAAGACAGGAGAGAGCCATGCTGATCAACATGTTCGACACCGCCATGGACAGCGACAATCTGGGTGACCAGTTCATCATGGATGCCGTCTGGCAGGAGGTGCGGTCGCTGTTTCCGGATGCCGGCTTCATCCGCACCCCCACCCACCGCCGCGCGACCCTGTCGGAACTGCGGGAGGGGCGGAAGGCCGACCTGTCCATCGTCGGTGGCACCAATATCCTGAAATCGCACATGCTGGTGCGTGGCAATTGGCGCATCACGCCGCTGGATTACCTGAACTGGCGCAATGTGATCCTGATGGGCGTGGGCTGGCAGCACTATGGGCGCGGCGGGCCGGATGCCGCGACGCGCCTGTTCTTCCGCAAGGTCCTGTCGCCGGATGGCCTGCATTCGGTGCGCGACATGCACACCTACAACCTGCTGCGCCCGCATGTGCCCAATCTGGTCTATACGGCCTGTCCGACCATGTGGATGCTGGACCGCAGCCATTGCGAGACCATTCCGGTTCGCACGGCACAGGATGCGGTCTTCGCCGTCACCTATTACCGCCCCGCCCCCGAACAGGACCGCCGCATCTTTGAAATGCTGCGCCTCAATTACCGCAATGTCTATTTCTGGCCGCAGCAGGCGGAGGATGTGGAGTATATGCGGGAGATCGGGGCCACCGGCTATGTGCCCATCACGCCCGATATTGCCGCCTATGACCGGCTGCTGGCGGAACAGGATGTGGATTTTGTGGGCGCGCGCCTGCATGGCGGCATTCGCGCCTTGCAGCACCGCCGCCGGGCGCTGATCATCCCGGTCGATAACCGGGCCACGGAAATCAGCCTTTCCACCGGCCTGCCCGTGGCGTCGCGGATGCAACCCGAAGCCATCGAACATTGGATCACCAACCCCGCGCCCACATCCCTGACCCTGCCGCTGGAAGGCATTGTCGCCTGGCTGGGGCAGTTCCGTCAGGCGGCGGCCACCGCGTCTCGCGCCACCGCCGCGCGATAGATCGACAGAAGGTCGGCCACATGCCGGTCCCCGGACCGGCTGTCGGCCCAGAAATCGGTGTAGGCGGCCATTCCCGCCGCCTGTACCGCCGTATCATCGGCGATCAGTGACAGGCAGCGGGCCAGATCCGCCTCATCCCCGCTGCGGAACAGCCAGCCGGACACGCCGTCGCGCACCCGTTCGGCGGCGGCGGAGATATCGCTGACGATGGCGGGCACGCCACGGGCCGCCGCCTCGGCCACCGTCAGGCCGAATGTCTCGTACCACAGGCTGGGAAAGACCAGACAGCGCGTGCGGGACAGCAATTTCTGGATATCGGCACTGTCCAGCCAGCCCGTCACCCGCATGCCGGGAATGGCTTCGATCTCCGCCCGCAGCGGCCCGTCGCCGGCAAAGGTGATGGACAGGCCCATGCCGGCGGCCACCCGCGCCAGCATCCGCACGCCCTTCTCCTCGTCCAGGCGGCCCAGATAGAGGATCATGTCATTCAGGGCCACGCGCGTCGGCACCGCCCTCACCGCCTCTACCGGGTTGGGCAGGCGATGGACCTGGGCCCGGCGCGGCAGATAGGGGGACAGGATGCGGGCGGATCGTTCCGACAGGGCGATATAATGCGCGACAGAGGCCGGGAACCGCCCCGCCGCCCGCTGGATCAGCCCCCGCGCCACCCGGAACAGCTTGTGCGCATGCCGCCGCTTATCACAGCGGGTGGCGATGCAGCCGCGTGACAGGGCGGCGCGCGTGCAGGGCTGCGCCGTCTGATAGTTGAAGAAGGCGCCATTGGGGCAGGCGGGGAAGAAATCATGCAGGGTGCAGATGACGGGCACGCCCATCCGGTCGGCCACCCGCACCGGTGCGGTCGTCAGCGCCTTGGTATAGCCGTGCAGATGCACGATGGTCCGGTCGGGCGGCAGGGGGCGCAGGATATCGGCCACCAGGCGTGCGGCCTTGCCGTTCCACAGGGCCTGCAACGCCGCGCCGGGATGGCGGCCCGCCTCCAGCAATTCACGCTGGTCCAGGCAATGCACCGTCAGGGGGGCGTCGCGCAACGGGTCGCAGACGGGGCCGACAGCGCCGACAAAGATCACCCGCGCGCCCGACCGCGACAGCCGCACTGCCTCGTCGATGGCCACCTTGCTGGCCCCGCCCTGCACGTGACAGTAATCGTTCAGCATGACGATGGTCAGGTCGTGGTCGGATGTGGGCGGCCTTGGTGTTGATGCCGCGCGGCGGATCAGGCGGCCCAGGGCGATACCGGGCAGTTCCACCATCCGTTCGGCGGCAAAGGCCAGCAGCAGGACCAGCGCCACCGTGACGGCCACCCCCGCGATGCCGGGTTCGTACAGGCCGAACAGCAGCGACAGCTGGATGATGGGGGCGTGCAGCAGATAGACGCCATAGGACATGTCTGATGTCATCCGCAGCCGGGGCGTCATCAGGGCCAGCACCACCACCAGGGCGGCGACCAGCGCGGGATAGAGGAGCGGCGGGCGGGCATGCAGCAGACCCGTGACGGCGGCGGCCAGCCCCAGGCCCAAGGCCAGCCCGACCCAGCATTTTTCCAGACGCAGCCGGTGGCGGTACCGGTAGGCGGCGACGCCCAGCACGAAGAATTGCAGCTGTCCCGGCAATTGCTTGGCCAGGGTGGCATGGCCCGCCCGGTCCAGCAGATGGTGATAAAGGGCCGACGCCAGGAAGAGAGCCACCAGCACCCCGATCCCCCGCCGCTGGAACAGCCGCCAGATGAAGGGCAGCAGCAGGTAGAAGCCGACCTCGATCTTCAGGGTCCAGAGGCTGGCATTCAGGCTCTGTTCGTACAAACCGCCCAACGCGCCAGTGCCGACATCATATTGCAGGAAATTGGCGAAGGCGGCATTGGCCAGGAAATAGGTGGCCATGGAGCCCAGATTGCCGGCGATCCCCCCCGGCACCAGGGCACCCAGGATCAGGGTCTGGGCGATGACGACCGTGATATAGAGCGGGTAGATGCGGAAGAAGCGCTTGATGAAAAAGCGCTTCGGGTTTGGGTCGCGGTCAAAGCTGTTGGCCACCAGATAGCCGCTGACCACGAAGAAGCATTCCACGGCCAGGGCCGCATAATTGAAGGGCCAGGGCGGCGACGGGATGGCGATGAACAGCTGATGATGGCCCAGCACCACCAGCAGCGCCAGCAGCAGCCGTAGGGGCGTGAAGTTGTTATCCGTGAAACCATCATCAGATCGCATCACTTCAGGCTCCCGCTATCCGTTGATCGCCGGGCCGATACTTGGGTGCAGATGCGAACCCGAAATCGGCATGAAGTCCGGCCTTGCCAGAACTATTTAGTGTCACCTTCACAGGCTGGGTTGTGATCACCCTGTGACCCGCTCCTTTGCCCGGTGCGCATCCGAATTCTGGATGTTATGGCAGGGGTGAACTGAACGGGATCATCATGACCCAGGACTGCACCAACCAGAGGGCGATCGGGGGGCTGGGCCGCTGGCATCCGCGCCAGCTGCGCGCCTGGCTGTCGGCCCGGCCCTTCCTGCGCAATGTCTCCATCCTGCTGACGGGGGCGGCGGGAGGACAGATGATCGCCCTGCTGCTGTCGCCGCTGCTGACGCGGCTGTACACGCCGCAGCAGTTCGGGACCTTGAGCGTCTATTCAGCATCCCTGACCATGATCGTGGTCGTGGCGTCCCTGCGCTACGAATTCGCCCTGCTGCTGGTGCGGCGGGGGGCGGATGCCGTCAATCTGACGGCGGTCTGCCTGTGTGTGCTGGTGCTGACCACGGCGGCGCTGGGCATCGCGGTCTTCGCGGTGCCGGATGCGACGCTGCGGGCGCTGTGGCCGCTGCCCCTGGATGAGGGGCCGCTGGCGCTTTACCAGGGGCTGTTGGTCCTGGGCTATTTCTGTCTCGGCTTCTATTACATCGCCTTGCAATTGGCCACGCGGGCCGGCGACTTCCCCGCCATCGCCAAGACAAGGCTGGCGCAGGGGCTGGTGGGACCGGTCAGCCAGATCGTGTTGACCCTGGCGGGGCTGGGGGCGCCGGGCCTGCTGGCCGGCTTTGTCCTGGGGCAATCGGCGGGAAGCTTCGGCCTGTTCGGCTGTGTCCTGGCCCGGATGCGGCGTGTCTGGCGGCTCTTGTCCTGGCGGCGCATGCGGGTGCTGGCCCGCCGCCATGTCCGTTTCCCGCTGATCAGCAGCTGGGCCGCCCTGATCGATGCGGCGGGCAGCAGCCAGTTGCTGTATCTCCTGGCCGGCATCGCCTTTTCCCCTGCCGTGGCCGGCTTCATCTTTCTGGTGGAGCGGGTGCTCTCGCGCCCGCTGGCCATTGTCGGCACCTCCATCCTGCAGGTCTATATGGGGGAGGCGGGTAAGATCGCAGCCAGCGACCCCGCCCGCCTAAAACGCCGCTTCGCACAGGTCGTGTCGCGGCAGTTCCTGCTGGCGCTGGTTTGGATTCTGGCCGCCAACCTGGCCGCGTCCTTCGCCTTTGCCCGCATTTTCGGGCCGGAATGGCAGCAGGCGGTGATCTATCTGCACGCGCTCAGCCTCGGCTATCTGGCGCAGGCGGTGGTCCAGCCCGTGTTCCACACGCTTCAGATCCTGGGCCGGCAGGGGCTGGCCGCCGGCTGGCAGGTGGGCCGGCTGTGTCTGACGGTCTGCGTCTTCCTGGCCGGTATGGCCCAGGGATGGGCCGCCCCCTGGGTGATCGCGGGATACAGCGCGGCGCAGGCCATCTGCTGCCTGCTGCTGCTGGCCCTCATGGTGCGGGCCATTGATCAACGACGGGACGAAGGGGTGAAGGGATGAAACGCACCGCCGCCATCATCGCGCTGCTGCTGGGCGCCACGCCCATGGCCGCCGCCGCCCCCTTCTGTGTGAAGGTCACGGGCGTGCCGGCCCAATGCCTCTATGTCGATCCCGCCGCCTGTCAGCGGGAGGCGGACAGGGCCGGCGGGCGCTGCGTCACCAATGAGCGGGAGTTTGAAAGGCCCGTCGCCGCCCTTCCTTACTGTCTGGCGCGGGCTGGCAACGTCATGTCCTGCGTCTACCCCGCCTATGCCGATTGCCAGACGGATGCGCGGCGCCTGGGCGGGACCTGCGTCGCCGCCAGGCTGCCGCCCCGGCCCGGCCCGGTAAAGGAACCGGGCACCGACCCCTTCGCCGTCACCCGTCCTTAAGATTAAGGGCAGTTGAAACTCAGCGACCCGCGTGGCCAACCTATTGAAATTTATAAATTGCCTCCCGGCGGAGGCCGGGGAGGCGGATTTTCTCAACTCTTTGGCAAGCCTCCCCCCTCACATCACGGCGGCCCGTCGCGCAGGTCGGGCACGAAGCGGCCAAAGCCGCGTTCGGGAAAGCCTGTGACGGGCACGGGCGGGGTCGCATCGCCGGCGGCGCGGCCCACATAGATCTGATACCGGCTGCCGGACCTCAGTGCCTCCTCGACAAAGCTGGCGGACAGGGAGGAGCCGGTGTTGATGAAGGTGGGCACCGTGGCCGGCGCCCCGTCGCGCACGACATAGACCAGCCCGCCGAAAATGTCGGTCCGCGCCCCCTCGCGGTTGTCCAGCACGGTGCAGACCCCCTCGGTCTTCAGGCCCAGGATGGAAAGCGGGCTGCCCCGGTTGATGATGCGGGTCGTCGTGCCCTCACTGTTGAACTGGCGCGCGAATACCGGCTGCGGCCCCGTGATGCGCAGCAGGCCGCAGCACATATTGTCCAGGAAGGCGCGTCCGCCGGTGGCGCGGCGATCCAGCATGGTGGTGCCGGCGGACACGATGTCCCGCAGCACGATCTCCCGCGCCCCCGACAGTTCCACCCCGACCTGTTCGCCCAGACCGGTATTGTCGAAGGCCAGCCGTTCGATGAACAAGGGCGGCCCCGCCGTGGCGGCGCGGAACATGCCGTTGGTGCGGGCAAAGGCCGGACGGCGGTTGATGACGCGGATGGTGGAATTCATGCCCACGATCCGTTGCAGGCTGGCCGGGATATCCACGCTGTCATTCACGGCATAGGTGCCGTTGGGCATATAGACTACGGCCGCCCCCGATGCGAAGGCCTGGCGTAGCGCCTGTGTCGCGTCCTGCGCGGGATCGCCGGTGGCGCCATAGGTGGCGACATTCACCCGTTGCCCGGCTGCTACCACGGGCACCGGCGGTGGGTCCGCCCATGCCGTGCGCCCGGCGGGCGGCGGTGTGGCCTGCCAGTTGCTGCGCCCTTGCAGCACACCGCTCTGTACCGTGCCGCCGATGGACAGGTCGCGCAGGGTGACGAAGCCGTCATTGCGGATCAGGTTCGCCACGCCGCCACCGGGGGCCGTCCCGCCCTCGATCGCCAGAAAGGCCTTGTCACCCGCATTGATGATCCGGCCCGAAGGCCCGTCGATGCGCAGGTCGCGGAAGGTCAGGGCGTTCTGGCTGTTGGCGATGGCTGTGTCCGTCTGGTTCGACAGGTTCACATGGTCGAAGGTCAGGCCATATTCGGTCTGGGCGGTCGCGATGCCGGTGGCGAAACCCTGGATCGTCAGATGCTGGATCAGGGTGGGGCCGGGCCATTTGCGGGTCATGGACAGGCCCACGGCCCCGCTGCCGGCCCCGGCGCGCAGCGTGACACGGCGGATGGCGCCGCTGTTATTGCCCAGATAATCGATGGCGATGGCACCGGGATTGCCGCTGCCGACATCGATGGTCATGTTCTCCACGAAATTCATGTAGGCGTCGTTGCCTTCGCCGCGGCCCGGATAATCCTTGCCGCCTTCCGTCGCCCCGCTGCGGTACAGTTTGGAACTGGTTAGGATCACGGGCTGCGGGCGCTGCGGATCGCCATAGCCCGGGGCCTGGTCGGGCAGTTTCAGCACCGTTCCGGTTTCCGATTGCCCGATCAGGACGAAGCCCGATGCGAACCGCCCATCGGCATAGCGTTTCAGCAGCGGAGCCGTGATGCGGTAGGTGCCGTCGGGCACGAAGACCAGCCGGTCCTGCCAGAAGCTGGCGCCCGTATCCCCGCCGCTGGCCGCCAGTGCCGCCAGGAAGGCGGCGGTGTCGTCGGTCTGCCCGTCACCCACCGCCCCGAAATCGCGCACATTCAGGGCGCTGCTGTCGGCGGGATAGAGTTCCGCCCGCACCGGAAGGGCCGGTAGCAGCAGACATAACAGCAGCGGCAGGACGCCTCTACGCCACGGCTGCCGCCATGCCGGCACCGGCCAGCGCCCGGTAATGTCGTTCGTAATCATCGATCATGCGCTCCATGCTGAAGCGTCGGGCCAGGGCCGCCGACGCGTCGGGCAGTTCCGGCAGGGCACCCGGATCGCGGGCCAGCCGCGCCATCAGGGTGGCCAGCGCGCCGGCATCGCCGGGCCGGAACAGAAAGCCGGTGCGCCCGGCCTCCACGAATTCGGGAATGCCGCCAATATCGCTGCCCAGAAGGCCCAGGCCGTAGGCGGCGGCCTCCACGATGGTCACGGGCGCATTCTCAAACCACAGGGACGGCAGCAGCAGATGCCCCGCCCGCGTCAGGGCCTCCACCTTCGCTGGTCCGTCCAGGAAGCCCAGATAGCGGATGCGCGGATCGGCGGCTGCGGCGGCCCGCACCTTCTCCTCCAGCGGTCCCTTGCCCGCGATGGACAGTTCCACGGGCAGGTCGCGCGGCAGGATGGCCATGGCCTCCAGCGCCGTTTCCACCCCCTTCTCCACCGTCAGCCGCGTCAGCATCAGGAACCGGCCCCGGCTGTCCGGGGGCCGGTTCTGGCGGATGTCATCGGCGTCGGGGGGCAGGGGAATGCCATTATGCACCACGGTCCCGGCCCCGGCGCGAAGGCCCGCGCGCTGATGCAGGTCCAGAAGGAAGCGTGACGGGCTGGCGAACAGGCCGACATGGCGGGTGGTGCGGATATGCCAGTGCCGGTACAGCCGGCAATGGACGCGCGGCCTGGTGCACAGCCGCCAGTCATGGGTCAGCAGGAAGGCGCGCGGACACAGCAGATGATAATCATGTGCCGTATGCAGCACCGGCACGCCATCGGCCCGCGCGCGGGCCCAGATGGCGGCGGAAAACCCGTCGATCAGATGGCTGTGCAGGATATCCGGTCTGGCCCCGTCCAGGATGGTGCCCAGCCGGCGGGCCGCGTCCCGGTTCCAGGCATCCTTGGCATGCCACAGCCATTTGCGCGGGCCGGGGTTCAGCGAGCGTTCGAAGGACCAGTAGAGATTGGGCGGGAAGAAGCGGATCACCTCCACCCCGTCCCGCTGTTCCACGGGATAGGGTTCCATGTCCGGGCCGCAGGTGGAAACCACGGTAACCCGGTGGCCGCGCCGCACCAGCCCCTCGCACAGGAAGGCCACGATCCGCTCCGCCCCGCCGGCCATCAGCGGCGGGTAGAGGTTGTTCACGACCATGATATGCAGGGGCCGCGTCATAACAGCTTCGCCATCCAGCCCGGCATATGGTTCTGCCGGTCATGCAGGATGGCCCCCAGGATGGGCCGGTTGCAGCGGACCAGCAGTTCGCGCAGGCGAATGGCCGATGACCGTCGCGTCTGCTCCGCCTCGATCACGATGACATTGCCATCGACATGGCCCGACAGGATGGCGCCCAGCGGCTCGCTGTCGGCGGGCGGGGCCACCACGATCACCATGTCAAAATGCCGGCGGAAGCTTTCGATATGGCCCGCGATCTCGTCCGTGCGGGCCGGTGAGATGCCGCGTCCGGGCCAGCCGCGCAGGTCGGCCATATACATTTCCTGCTCCGGTATCTTCATCAGCTCCGCTTGCCGGGCCAGCGCCCGGACAATGCCGTCGGCCCCGGCATCGGCGGCCTGCGGCCAGGGGGTCCAGGGCTGTCGCGTGCAGTTCAGCACCAGCATCTTCTTGCCAAGGACGCTGGCGGCGGCCCAGGCCATGTCCAATGCGATCTCCGATGCACCGGGGCCGGGACCGGCGGCCAGGAACTGGATGGCCATGCCCCGGTCGGTGGCCAGGACGGCATCGATTTCCAGGTAAAGCTCGATCAGGTCCACCATGGCCAGATCCTCCGGCACGGGCCAGTCCACCTCCCGGACCTCATGTTCCTGCCACGGGGGGACGGGGTCCCGGAATGGTTCCGGGGCGATGTTCAGCTTCGTCATGCGCTGTCTCCGTAGGCCAGCAATTGCAGGGGTGGCCGATGCGGCTGCCGCTCGAAGCTGGCCAGGACCGGCAGGTCCAGAAGGAAGACAACCTGTTCCGCCGTCGTGAAGCGGTCGTCCCGCGCTTCGCGCAGCAGCACCGCGATGGTGGCCAGGATGGCGCCGCCGATCAGGCAGGCGATCATCGTGGCCAGCCCGCGCGGCCGCACCGTGCGATAGGGCTGGGTTGGCTCGCTCAGGACGGCGGCGGGGGAAATGCGTTCGCTGTTCAGGTTGCCTTTCACGCGGGCATTGGCGTGCTGCATCGACAGGGAACGGTACGCTTCCTCCGCGATCTGGTATTCGCGCACCAGATCATTGAACCGGCCCCGGTTGCGGCGCAGCTCGGTCAGACGCTCATCCAGGGTCGCTATCTGGCCGGTCAGCACCTGGACGGGCTGGGCATTGCTTTCCACATCGGCGCTGGTGCGCAGATAATCGGTCTGCAGGGTCTGATAGACGCTGTTGGGCGCATTGGTGGACCGTTTCTCCAGATCGGCGCGGCGGGTCGCCACTTCCCGTTCCGCCGTGGCGATGCCGGCCTTCAAGGCCGCCATGGCCGGCCCGTCGGGATTATAGGTGGCCAGCATCTGGCTGCGCTTCATGCGCAGTTCCAGAAGCCGCGACTGCGCCTCGTCCAGGGCGCGGTATTTCTCGCCGCTGGCCGTCTCCGGCAGTTTTTCCGGCACTTTGGTCATCAGCTTTTCCAGGCCGCGCTTGCGTTCCTGCGCCTGGGCCAGGGTGGCGCGGGCGGCGTGCAGGCTGGTATCCAGCTCGCTGCGCTGGGCCAGCAGATCCTCCACCTCCTTGTCGAAGCTGCTGATCCGCCACTGATCCTTGAAGGTCTCCAGCGTCTGCTGCGCCTTGGCCAGTTCGTCGCTGGCCTGCCTCACCTCGCTTGCCAGAAAGCCTTCATGCGGGTTGTGGTAGATCTGGGTCTGCCGGCCCACATACAGGTCGATCAGCTTGCGCACCAGCTTGGGCGCCATCTCCTTGTCGGGATGGCGCAGGGACAGGGTGATGATGTTGTCCTGGTTGCCTACCTCGGCGGCCAGATCATCCAGCAGCCTTGTGACGGCGGCATCCATCGCGGTGCCGCGCGCCGGCGGGTCCGCCGCGATGTCGGGATAGATGGCGGGGATGCCGAACGTCTCCACCGTTGCACGCGCCAGATCATGGCTGTGCAGGATGGCGGCGTGGGCCAGCACGATCTCCCGCCGGTCGGACGGGGTCAGCTCCGTCGCCGGCCCCCGTTCCACCTCCGGGGCGGACCAGCGGCCAAAGGTGACCACCAGTTCCGCCACGGATTCATATTTCTTGGTCGCGAAGGTCAGGTATCCGGCCCCCAGCAGCATTGTGCCGAGCAGGACCGTCATGAACAGGCGCCATCTCTTGCAGATCGTGATCAGGACGCCATGGGGCAGGGCTGTCGCGTACATTGCCGTCTCCCGCAGGGTGGGCCAGCAATCCTTCGTCAGTTGTTCGAAGGGTTGATGTTGTAGGTGAAGCCCCAATTAAAGGGCACAAACTGCTGCACGAACTGGTTCCAGAAGGTGTAGGCCTCATAGACGCCCGTGCGCGGCACATAGACCACGTCATACTGGGCCAGCCGCACATCGGCGGCGGGGTCCTTGCCCGTGATTGCGGCCATGTAGTCGACGGCCATGGCCTGCGGCTTGTCACCGTCGCCGCGCCGCAGAATGAAGATATTCTCCCGCGAGGCCGACAGCTTCACTCCGCCGGCCCGCGCGATGGCCTGGGTCACGGTCAGGTTGGGACCGACGGTGATGAACTCACCGGGACTGCCCACCTCACCCGCCACATAGACGCGGTTGGGCGCGAAGGAATGGACGATCACGCTGATCTGCGGATCGGTCAGCAGCGTCCGGTACTTTTCCCGCAGGCTGGCCGAAATCTCCGACGGCGCGCGGTTATAGGCCATCACATCCTCGGCGATGGCGGTGGAGATCATGCCGTCGGGCCGCACCACCACTTCCTCGTTCAGCTCCGGATTGAGGTAGAGGCGGATATAGAGCATGTCACCCACCTGCACCTTGTATCCCGGCAGGGTGGCGGCGGTGCCGGCGACGGGCGTCGCCACCTGCGGTGCCGGCGGCAGGGCCGCCTGCTGCTGCGCACAGGCGGTCAGCAGCAGGGGCAGCAGGAGAAGCAGTCTGATCGCGGGCGCCTTCATGGTGACGGCCCGCCTCAATAGGCGCCGTCGCGGCGCAGCACCGCCGATGGCGTGCGCAGCAGCACGCGCAGGTCGGACAGGAAGCTCCAGTTGCGGGCATAATCGCGGTCCAGCCGCACCCGCTCACCATAGCCGGTATCGTTGCGCCCGCTGATCTGCCACACGCCCGTAATGCCGGGGCGGCAGCGGGAATAATCATGGAAGGCCGCGCCATAGCGCCGGACCTCGTCCGCCACGATGGGGCGGGGGCCGACCAGGCTCATATCGCCGGCCAGCACGTTCAGCAGTTGCGGCAACTCATCCAGGCTGGTGGTGCGCAGGAAACGGCCGACCCTGGTCACGCGCGGATCATCGCGCAGCTTGAAATCGCGCTCCCACTCCGCCCGTGCTGCGGGATCGGTGGCCAGCAGGCGGGCCAGCACGGCCTCCGCGTTGGGCACCATGGTGCGGAACTTCCAGCATTTGAAGGGCTGCCCCCGCGCGCCGACACGGCGATGACCGAACAGCACGGGCCCGCCATCACGCTTGGCCAGCACGGCCAGTGTCAGGAACAGGGGGGACAGCAGCGCCAGCAGCGATGCCGATGCGGCGATGTCGAACAGCCGCTTGCTGATCCTTGTAGCCGGGTTCTGCCGCACTGCGGGACGGCGCTCCCGGTCCAGATGCTGGTCGATGGCGGCGGCATGCAGGCGGTGCCAGTCATAACCGCGTGCGCCAGCCGAAGAACCGACCAGAACAGCTTGCCGCGACAGGGGGGCCGTAAAGGCTTGCGATGCCATGATACGCTCCATCTCCGTGGGTAAAGGGTGCCCATCGCCCGCGAATGCAATCGCGGGCGGCGGCAATAGTTTGTTGTTTTCGTCATTCCCAGGTGCCGACTATAACAACCGCAATGGCGCATCGGCCTGTGGTCAATCTGTGTCCTGATTATGCTGCGCTGCAACCAGGATCGCGGCGCTTGGCCCGGCACATCATCCCTTATGATTATGATGCGGCAGGCGGACATGCATGCGCAGGCCGCCGCCCGCGCGGTTGGATGCCGTGACCCCGCCGCCCAGCGCCTCCACATGATGGCGCACGATCCACAGGCCCAGCCCGGCATGGGCGGGTTCCCCCGCCGCCGTGCCGGCGGGCCGGAAGGAGAAGTTGCGGTCGAAAATATGCTCGATCTTGTTGGGGTCGATGCCCGGCCCCTCATCATCGATGATCAGATCGACGCGGCCCGCCGACCGGGTCAAGGTCGTTTCGATGGTGCCGCCGGGCCGGCAGAAGCCGATGGCATTGTCCAGGATATTTTCCACGATGATGTCCAGGATGCCGTCGGGCGCCAGGACCCGCACATTCTCGTCCAGATGACGGATGAAGCGGAGTTGCCGGTCGATGGAGATGTCGCGCGCATTGTGCAGGGCGTCGGCCACCACATGGGTCAGGTTGATGCGCAGCTTCGGCGCCTCGATAAAATCGGCGGTGTCGTTGCCCAGGCGCTGTGCTGCGGAGATCAGGGCCGACAGGCGCGACAGGGCCGTCTCGATCAGTTGCAGGGCGCGCTGGGCCCGCTGATCCTCCCGCGGGGTCACGGCCTTCAGGGGCTGTAGGGCCGACCGGATCACGGCCAACGGTGCCTTCACCGAATGGGCGTTCTCCTCCGCCGTGCCCCTGATATTCGCCGCCGCCCGGTGCAGGTCCTGCACCAGCCGGTCGAAATCACCGGCCACGCTGGACAGTTCGGGCAAGGGGTTGCGGTCGGTGAAGCGGGCGGCCCCGGCCCCGCCCCGCCTTATGTCCCCCGCAACCCGCCGGAAATGCCGTAGCGCGCCCCGCGCCTTCAACACGACCAGCAGGGCCAGGCCCGCGAAGGCCAGATAGATGAAAGCCGCCATGCGGATATTGTCCGTCTGCCAGTAGGGGCGGCCAAAGGCGGTGTTCAGCAGGGCGGACGAATTGTCGGCGGAGACCAAGGCCCAGCAGCCGCGCCGCCCCTGGATGGGAATGACGGAGGTCAGGATCTCCTCCGCCCCGTCCATCTGGCGATAGCGTATTTCGACGGGCTTGTCCCAGGTGCAGCTGTCGCCCAGCGATTTCAGGATGCCGTGGCGGGCCAGGACATCCAGGTCGGCCCCCATCTGCTCGGCGGGCACGCGCGGCGCCGACGCCACGAAATAGAAGCCGCCCGCGGCACCGCCCTGGCTGGGCTTGAACATCAGTTTCAGGATGGTGCCATTATCCGCGAACCGGGCCAGCATGGCGTTCAGCTCCACCGGCGGCACATCCTCGCGCTGTTCCAGGCGGGCGGCCAGGGCCTGCGCCACCAGCCAGCCATTGCGGCGCAGGCTGTCGGCCACCAGATCGCGGCTCTGCTTGTCGGCGCGTTCGAACTGCCCATACAGGATGACGGGCAGCGCCACGAAGATCGAAACCAGGATGATCAGCCGGAAGGTCAGCGACGACAGGGCCAGCCCCGCGTGCCGCCACAGATCGTCAAGCCGGGGTTGGCGGGTTTCGCCAGCAATATCCGAAGGCGGCGAAATTCTCGATCTCCCCGAATCCGGGGTCGATGGCGCGGAACTTGTTTCGAATGCGCTTGACCGAGGATCGGACATTTGTTCGATAGCCATCTTCCCCGCTCCCCGCGATGAAACCGCTGCGATGCACGCAGTCATAGATCGCCCGGTAGGTGACATGGTCGCCGGCATTGTCCACCAGCCGCTGGACGATGTTAAATTCCGTCACCGTCAGGTCCACATCCACCCCGCGCCAATAGGCCCGGCTGAGGCGCGGGCGCAGAACCAGGGCGCCATGGTCGACACTATCGTCCACCGGTGTGCCCGGCGGCAGCTTGGCGGCATCGGCGATCAACCGGGCACGCCGGGCCAGCACGGGCACGCCGCGCGACTTGTCGATGAAATCCAGCGCCCCACGCTCCAGCGCCGCCATCTCGAAACTGGTGCCCGACAGGGCGGTCAGGATGATAACGGGGATGTTCACGCCCCGGCGGCGCAATTGCGGCAGCAGGTCGATGCCGTTCCAGGTGGGCAGGTTCCAGTCCAGGATGATGACATCGGCCTCGTTGCCGTCCGCCAGATAATCCAGCAGGGGCGGCCCGTCGGGGAAACTGGTGACGGCAAAGCCATGATCCTCCAGCTCCGCCCCCACCACCTCTCGGAAATCATCATCATCATCGACCAGGGCCAGGCGCAGGCCCCCTTCCTCCAAGCGCCTATTTCCGGGCTGCGACGCCAGGTCCGTCATCGCCGGCAATGCCGAACCGGGCCGCACAAACTCTGACTGCTCGTTCATCCTGATCATCGCTGGTCACCTCATAGGACAGGGCGCGGAACACCCGCGTCTCGACGTCCGGATAAAGGGTAAGGTTCAGGGCGCATTCGCGGCGGCGAAAGGAAAGGACGCGCGCCGGCGTCTCCTCCCGGCTGTTGGCCGGCGGACCAAGCGCGCGGGTCAGGCTGTCTTCATCCATGCCCACGGGCAGCAGGGGTGGCACCGGTGCCACCATTTCCGGTGCCGGTATCGGCGGGGCGGCGGGCTGGTCCGGTGCCTGGCCCGCCTGTCTGCGTGGCTTGGCCGGTTTTGTCTTGGCGGCTTGGGTGGCGGTTGCCTTGGCCGGCGCGGTGGGTTTGGGGGCAGGCGTGGCGGGTGCGCTGGCCGCCGGACGCGGGGTGGGGTCCGGGCGGACATTGGCGCAGCCGGACAGGATCAGCGCCGTCGCGACCCCCACCGCCGTCCCTACCCGTAACCGCTCTATCCCCCTGCGGGACATATCCGGCTCCCTTCCCTTAAGTCTGATGGTCCTGTCGGATGGCGCCCGCCGGATGATGGGCACTGAATTCCGGCACTTGCACGGGTGGATCGGGGGTAGTTCCGAAAAGGATTTGAACCCTGTTGGGATTACCCCCGGCCAGGGCCCGGACATGGCGCACCCTGCCGGTCGATCGGCACCCGCAGGTAACAGGGGGCACGGCGCCCGGTTCCTGTGACTTCTGACAATGTCCCGGCCCCGTGGGCCGGTGGTTCCCTGCAACAGACCGCAACCGGTTCCATCGTCCCGCCCTATCGGGTCCGGTTCCCGCTGGACGGAAGGGGTGGGATGCGTCGCATAATGCCGGCCCTTCCGTTCGGACCCTGGTGAAGGCAAAAACCGCATGACCCGTAATGCCGCTTCCCCCACCCGCCGCCAGCTGCTGGCCGGTACCGCTTCGCTGGCGATGATGGGGCTGGCCCCCCGCGCGCTCGCCGCCGCCGGTGGTGATGCCACCGGTAAGGCCCAGGCCTTTCTGGATCAACTGACCGACCGTATCCTGGCCTGGTACCCGGAAAACGCCACGCAGCTTGGCATCGACAAGGACCGGCACGCGGGTCTGCGCGCCCGGCTGGGTGACCGGTCGCTGGCCGGGATCGAGGCGCAGCGCGGGGTGGTCAAGGAACAGCTGGCCGCCGTGAAGGCGCTGGACCGCGCCGGCCTGTCGGCAGAGATGCAGGCCAATCTGGAGGTGGCGCAGGCGACCCTGGAACTGTCGGCCAAGGGGCACGGGTTCCGGTTCGGCGACATGGCGCTGCTGAACCAGAGCTATTCCTATCGCAACAGCCCCTATGCCGTGGCCCAGAATGTCGGCGCTTTTGTCGAGGTGCCGGACTTCCTGACCAGCCAGCACAAGATCGAAACCAAAGAAGACGCCGACAGCTACTTGTCGCGCCTGACCCACTATGCCACGGCGCTGGATGCGGAAACCGAACGGCTGCGGGTGGAGGGTGGCCAGGGCTACACATTGCCCGACTTCCTGCTGGACAAGGCCATCGGGCAGTTCACGGGCGTCGCCACCATGCCGGTGGCCGATTGGGAACTGGTGAAACATTTCGAGGCAGGCGCAAAGCAGGTGGGCCACGCCAAACCGGGTGAGGCCACCTCCATCATCACTGAAAAGGTCCTGCCCGCCCTGAAGCGACAGCAGGCGGTGATGGAGCAGCAGCGCAAGGGTGCCCGCAGTGATGCCGGCGTCTGGGCCCTGCCGCAGGGGGCGGATTATTATGCCTGGGCGCTGAGTGCGGCCACCACCACCAGCCTGTCTCCGGACGAGGTGCATGCCATGGGGTTGGAGCAGCTGAAAATGCTGCAGGCCCGCATGGAACCGCTGCTGCGCGCCCAGGGCCTGACCCAGGGGACGGTGGGCGACCGTATGGCCGCCTTGGGCAAGGACCCCAAATATCTGTGGCCGAACGACGACAAGGGCCGCGCCGACCTGCTGGCCTATATCAATGAACGGGTGGACGATATCCGCACCCGCATGCCGCAGGCCTTCACGGTGCTGGTGCCCGGCAAGCTGGTGGTGAAGCGGGTGCCCGTGGCGATTGAGGCCGGCGCCCCCGGCGGCTATGCCAGCGCGGGATCGATGGATGGCAGCCAGCCCGGCTCCTATTACATCAACTTGCGCGACACCAGCATCTGGCCGCGCCACGCCCTGCCCACGCTCTCCTATCATGAGGGCATTCCCGGCCATATCTGGCAGGGTGAATATAGCTACAAGCTGCCCTTGATCCGCACCCTGCTGGCCTACAGCGCCTATACCGAGGGCTGGGCGCTCTATGCCGAGCAACTGGCCGATGAGTTGGGCGTCTATAAGGACGACCCCATCGGGCAGTTGGGCTACCTGCAATCCATGGCGTTCCGCGCCTGCCGTCTGGTCGTGGATACGGGCATCCATGCCAAGCGCTGGACAAGGCAGCAGGCCATTGACTGGTTCGTCACCAACAATGGCTCCACCGCCGCGCAAGTGTCGCGCGAGGTCGACCGTTATTGCTCCTGGCCGGGCCAGGCCTGTGCCTACAAGATCGGCCATACGGCCATCAACCGGGTGCGCGACACTCTGAAGGACCGGTTAGGGGCCAAGTACGATTTCCGCCGCTTCAACGACGCCCTGGTCATGACCGGCAATGTGCCGCTGTCACGGCTGGAGGCACTGGTGGGGGGGCGCCTGTCTATTTGAGCGCTCCCTTCGCTGATGGATTGCGCGAGCGTAGAAACCGCTTGTCGATTTGTGGTTTACTGCGCCCGTGATGCAGATGCCGCACTGGGATGAATGATGAAAGTTGGTTTCGTCGGTTTGGGTAAGCTTGGGATGCCTTGTGCCGTGGCGATGGCCATGAAAGGCCATGATGTCATGGGCTTTGATATCAACGCCGCGGCGATGACCAAGGACCCTCGCCCCTACCGTGAAACCGGCCCGGATGGTGTGGAACCGTTCGATCCCTATCTGGCGGCCTCCAGCGTCCGTTTCGGGTCGCTGGCGGAACTGGCCGATCATTCGGACATCATCTTTGTCGCGGTTCAGACGCCGCATGATCCCCGTTATGAAGGTGTCACCCGTATCCCGCCGGAACGTGTTGATTTCAACTATGACCATCTGGTCATGGCCCTGCGGGATCTGGCGCCGCATGTGAAGCGTCCCACGGCGGTGGTGGTGATCTCCACCGTCCTGCCGGGGACGGTGCGGCGGCATATTTTCCCGGTGATCAATCACCATATGCGCATCTGCTACAATCCGTTCTTCATCGCCATGGGCACGACCATGCGCGATTTCATGAATCCCGAATTCATCCTGTTTGGCGTGCATGACCCCGACGCGGCAAAGCGGGCCCAGGAGCTTTACCGCACCCTGACCGACGCCCCCTTCTATGCCACGTCGGTGGAAAATGCGGAGCTGATCAAGGTTTCCTATAACACCTTCATTGGAATGAAGATCGTTTTCGCCAACACGGTGATGGAGATCTGTCACAAGACGCCGGGCACCGACGCCGATCAGGTCATGGGGGCGTTGAAGATGGCGGGCCGTCGGCTGATCAGCCCCGCCTATCTGAAAAGCGGAATGGGCGATGGTGGCGGATGCCATCCGCGCGACAATATCGCCATGTCCTGGTTGGCGCGGAGCCTTGACCTCAGTTGCGACTTCTTCGAAGACCTGATGATGGCACGGGAGAATCAGACGGAATTCCTGGCCGATCTGATGTGTCGCCATGCCCTGCCCAAGGTTATCCTGGGTTACAGCTTCAAGGCCGAAACCAACCTGACGACAGGCAGTCCGGCTGTGCTGCTGGCCAATATCATGCGCGAAAGGGGTCACCCCGTGGCCCTGATCGATCCGTTCATTGAGGGGATTCCTGACGATTTCGCCGAAGGCGAAGCACGGGTTTTCCTACTGGGGGCGGAACATTCCGTTCTCAAGACGCTGAAATTCCCGGCAGGATCAGTGGTTATCGACCCGTGGCGCATGTTGACGGCGCCGCAGCCTGATATCACCTACATTCCTGTTGGTATCGGCCCGGCTTCGGGGATTTGACACAGTGATCTCGTTCGGCTTCGAGAATTACCGGCGGACACCCCAAGGGGGACATCGGCTGGATGTGTCGGGCCGGGCGGAGCAGGCCGGTGTCAGCTATGGCTGGAACTACTGGTTCCCCTACCTGGGGGCGGTGGAACGGTATCGGTATCGTCTGGATACCGCCGCCGATCTGTTGGCACGCGGAGAGCCGTTCATCTTCCCCGTCGAACTGCGCTATGAGATCATTGAGCATCTCTCAAGCGCCGATACCAGCCATTTCCTGGACCCCTATGTTCCGCCAGCCGTACTGGCAGGCATCAAGACCGGACAGGTGACCCTGGTCATCAGCTTCGCCCATGAGGCGCGGCAATTCTTTTACATGCGGTCACCCGAACAGCAGGTCCGCAATGTCTATGATGACATAGCGGATTTCGTCCGCCGCCATGGTCTGGCACCCCGTCAGGTATGGCTGTTGACGGGGAATATTCATTTTGAAGCCGAATTGGACCATTGGCGGGGCTTCCGGCAGATATCCAGCCTGCCATTCCAGGTCCGTTATGCCGATATCTTCTGTCCCCTTATGAAAGGGATACGGCGTGTCGGCATTGAAGGTGAAACCTACCGTATCCAGGCTGAACTGGCACCGGCCGCCACGGGCGGGGTGTCATGCCGTTCGGTGGAAATCTTTAAGGCCGGCGTGCCTGTCTCGGTACAGGATTTCTACGGTCGTGCCGATGTCATCCGGGCGACGGAGCCCTCGGACCGCTTGTTCCTATGCATGAACAACGCGCCCCGGACGCACCGTGTCCTGGCTTTGGTCATGATGGCGCTGGGCGGGCATCTGGATCAAAGCCTCGTCAGTCTCAACATCCAGCATCCCGAGCGGATACGGTACGAGGATCCGACCGTTCAGCATGCCTGGGAGATGGTGCAGCAGCGCATGCCGCTGCGTGTCGATGATGCCCCGCTGGTCGACGCGGCATTGCAACTGAACGGCACCACGCAGTTCGATAACTCGACCATGATCGGCATTCATGATGACCGGCCCTATCGGCGGGTGCGGTATAATGTCGTTACGGAAACGGCCTACGATAACGGTTTCTGCTTCATTTCCGAAAAGACCTGGAAGGCCATAATCGCCTGCCGCCCCTTTATCATCATCGGCACACCCCACACATTGCGGTTCCTGCGCAGCCGTGGCTATCAGACCTTCAATGATCTTTTCGACGAGTCCTATGATGATCTGGTTGAGTTCGGCGACCGCATCATCCGCATCGGGCAGGCGATGGGAGCCATGGCAGCGTTGGACCCGGTCGAGGTACAGGGGCGTTTCAATGAGATCCTGCGTCATAATCTGCGCATCTTCGTGGACCAGCCGAGCGATCTGGAAAAAGTTCTGAGTGAAATTGCGGCTGGTTGGCCCTGACGAAACAATCTGATCCTGGGCAATCACAATTGTGCCCTTGCACAGGAGCTGTCGGCCCCCTACCTTGGTATCCATGCGTTTCCTTGCGACCCTTCTGCTGCTGGCGGCATTCCTGATGAATGTCCCTGGGCTTCACGCCCGGGACCTGTCGCACAGCCATGGGCAGACGGGGAATGACCAGACGGGGCAGACGCAGATGCTGGCCGGGGCGGACCATGCGCCCGCCGGCAAAATCTCCATGGATTGCCACCATGAATGCAGCCACATCCATGTGGCCGACCGCGCCCGCGGGACCCGTGTGGTGGAACCCGTGGTCTGGGGCGTGACCGCCTATCCGGCGGACGCCCTGCTGCTGCCGGATAGCGCTGACCTGACGCTTCCCGACGAACCCCCGCGCGCCTGACGAACCGATCACCCTCACCGCCGCCCTGACCGGGCGGCCCGGTATCCGTTCGTCATTCGCGGAGTATTCATGCGGCTGCATCATGCGGTCGCCCTGGCGATTTCCATCGCCGGGGCTCCGGCGGCATGGGCGCAATCCACGCCCGCCGCCACCCCCACCCTGTCACCTACGCAGACCCTTCTGACCCCTGACACTGCCATCGCGCTGGCCCTTGAACATGCGCCGCGTGGTGCGGCGGCGCGTGCCCGGCTGGATGCCGCTGGCGGGGCCGTCGATCAGGCCGACACCAGCCCCAATCCGGAGATCGGGTTCGAACTGGAAAATGTCGCCGGTTCCGGTCCCTACCGCGATTTCCGGTCGTCAGAACGCACATACAGCCTGTCGCAGACCATCGAACTGGGCGGTAAGCGCGCACGTCGCACCGATGCCGCCCGTGCGGCCCGCGACGGGGCGGTGGCTGATCTGGCGCTGGCCCGGCTGGATCTGGCGCGCGATGTGCGCCTGGCCCTGTCGGAGGCGGTGGCAGCATCGCGGCAGGTGGCCCTGACCCAGGATGGCCTGCGTCTGGCCGTGGCTGTACAGGACAGCATCAAGGCGCGGGTGGAGGCGGGGCGGGAAGCCCCGATCCAGGCATCGCGCGCCGACATCACGCGGCGACAGGCGCAACTGGCCCTGGATCAGGCCAACCGCCGCCTGACCATCGCGCGCCAGACGCTGGCCGGCCTGACGGGCCTGTCCCCCGCCGCCATCGACCTGGACGAAGGTTGGTTCACCCGCATTGATGCCGATGATGCGGCAGCCGGCGGTGACGGGGCCGATCTACGCCGGCGTCAGGCCGATGTGGCGCGGGGCCGGGCGGAACTGTCGGTGGAACGGGCAAAGGCGATCCCCGATGTCACCCTGTCCGCCGGCTTCCGGCAGTTCCGGGAGGATGGGGAGAATGCCTTCCTGGTGGGCGTGTCGGTGCCCATCCCGATCTTTGACAGCAACCGGGGCGGTATCGCTAAGGCGCGGGCCGATCTGGTGGCGGCGGAGGCCGATCTGGCCGCCGAACGCATCGACCTGGACCGCCGTGCCCATGCCGCTCGTGCCAATCTGGCGGCTGCCCGCGACACGGCCCGCACGCTTCAGGACAGCATCATCCCGACCGCCGAACAGGCCTTCGGTCTGGCCAATGAAGGCTATGCCCAGGGCAAGTTCGCCTATCTGGAGGTGCTGGAGGCACAGCGCACGCTGGTCGATGCACGCACCGATCTGATCAACGCCCTGCAGGGCTTCCACGACGCGCGGGCTGAGCTTGACCGGCTGACCGCCCCGGACATTGAGGTGTCCCCATGAATATCACGAAAAAACATGTCCTGATCGGCGTCTCCGCCATCGCCCTGCTGCTGGCCGGCGGCTTTGCCGTCAAGAGCTTCACCAGCACCCCGAAGCCCGTCGCGGCCAAGGCCGGCGACGGCCATGACCATGGCGCGGGGGAAGAGCATGAAGAGGAAGGCGGTGCCATCCATATGGACGCCGCCACCATCACCCGTTCCAAGATCACGCTGGTGGAGGCAGCACCCGGACCCGTGTCCCGCGATATCCGCGTCACGGGCACGGTCGTGGCCGATGCCGACAAGATGGTGCATGTCACCCTGCGCGTGTCCGGCATCGTGACGGAGGTGCATAAGCGCCTGGGCGAACCGGTGCAGCCGGGCGATGTGCTGCTGGTGCTGGACAGCCGCGATCTGGCCGACGCCAAGGCCGAGTATCTGTCGGCCCTGCGCCAGAACACATTGGCCGCCACCACCCTGTCGCGCGAAGAGGGGTTGTGGCGCAAGCAGGTATCGGCGGAGCAGGATTACCTAACCGCCCGCGCCGCCGCCGAAACCGCCGCCATCACGCTGGCCGCCGCGAAGCAGCGTTTGACGGTACTGGGCCTGTCGAATGCCGAGATTGCGGGCCTGGACAAGCAGCCCTTCAGCCTGGGCCGGCTGGAGGTACGTTCGCCCATCGCCGGTCGCGTCATTGGGCGAGAGGCCGTGCGCGGCGAGCTGCTGTCGGCGGAAAAGGAAGTGTTCTCCGTCGCTGACCTGTCCAGCGTCTGGGTCGAACTGCCCGTCTATGCCGCCGACCTGCCCGCCGTGAAGGAGGGCCAGCCCGTCAGCCTGACCGGCCAGGGTGGGCGCAATGCGGAGGGCAAGGTGGTTGCCGCCGGCGCCACGCTGGACCCGCAGACAGGGGCCGCGCGCGTCGTGGCCGCCCTGGATAATGGCGATGGCGAATGGCGTCCGGGCGATTTCGGGTCCGGCAGCATCCAGGCGGGCGGGGAGGTGGCCGACATCGCCGTCCCCGCCAGCGCCTTGCAGGTGCTGAATGGCGACAATGTCGTCTTCGTGCGCAATGCGGAGGGGTTTGAACCGCGCGTGGTGGAGGTGGGGCGGCGCAACAGCCGCTTTGCCGAGATCACCTTCGGCCTGTTCCCCGGCGAACAGGTGGCGATGGGCAACACCTTCCTGTTGAAGGCCGAGGCCTCGCGTGGGGAAGCCTCCCACAGCCATGCGCATTGACGGGAGGGGATGATGATCGAACCCATCCTGTCCTTTGCCATCCGGCGCCGCGTGCTGGTGGTTCTGCTGGTGGCGGTCCTGGCGGCGTTCGGGGCGCGTTCACTGCTGAACCTGCCCATCGATGCCGTTCCCGACATCACCAACAACCAGATCCAGATCACCACGCTGGCCCCCGCCCTGTCACCGTTTGAGGTGGAACAGCAGGTGACCTACCCCGTAGAGACGGCGCTCGCCGGCATCGCGGGGCTGGAGGATACCCGCTCCATCTCCGTCAATGGCCTGTCGCAGGTGACGGCCATCTTTGAAGAAAAGGTCGATATCTATTTCGCCCGACAGCAGGTGGCCGAACGGCTGGGTGAGGCGCGCGACCGTCTGCCGCCCGGCCTGACGCCCACCATGGGCCCGATCTCCACGGGCCTGGGCGAGGTCTATATGTGGACCGTCGAATATGCGCCCTTTGATGCCAAGAAGGCCAAGGCCGGTGCCGCCGGCTGGCAGCCCGACGGGTCCTTTCAGACGCCAGAGGGCGAACGCCTGACGACAGAGGTGGAACGGGCAACCTATCTGCGCACGGTCCAGGACTGGATCGTGGCGCCGCAGATGAAGGGCGTGCGCGGCGTGGCCGGGATCGACACGATCGGCGGCCATGTCAGGCAATATCAAGTCCTGCCCGACCCGGCCCGGCTGGTGAGTTTCGGCCTGACCTTCGCCGATCTGGGGGCGGCGCTGGAACGCGCCAATCAAAGCCTGGGCGCCGGCCAGATGGAGCGGAACGGGGAGCTGTTCATCGTCCGCTCCGATGGTCGCATCTCCACCGCCGAACAGATTGCCGGCACCGTCATCGCCACACGCGGCGGGGTGCCCGTGCGCCTGTCCGATGTAGCGGTGGTACAGACGGGCCAGGAACTGCGCACCGGGTCGGCCAGCGAGAATGGGCGCGAGGTGGTGGTGGGTACGGCCCTGATGCTGATCGGGCAGAACAGCCGTACCGTTGCCGATGCGGTGGATACCAAGCTTCAGGATATCCGCCGTTCCCTGCCCGCCGACATCCTGGCCAAGACGGTGCTGGACCGCACCGATCTGGTGAACGCCACCATCAAGACGGTGGCCAAGAACCTGACCGAGGGCGCGCTGCTGGTCATCGCGGTGCTGTTCCTGCTGCTGGGCAATATCCGCGCGGCCCTGATCACGGCCCTGGTCATTCCCGTCACCATGCTGATGACGGCGACAGGCATGCTGGAGGCCGGCGTCAGTGCCAATCTGATGAGCCTGGGCGCGCTTGATTTCGGTCTGATCGTCGATGGGGCCGTGATCATCGCGGAAAACTGCCTACGCCGGCTGGGTGAAAGGCAGCATCATCTGGGCCGCGTCCTGAGCTTGAATGAACGGCTGGCCGAAGTGATGGAGGCGGCGAAGGAGATGATCCAGCCGTCGGTCTATGGTCAGGCCATCATCATCGTTGTCTATCTGCCGCTGCTGACCTTCACCGGGGTGGAGGGCAAGATGTTTGAGCCGATGGCGCTGACCGTCATCATCGCCCTGGTTGCGGCCTTCATCCTGTCCCTGACCCTGGTCCCCGCCCTGATCGCCCTGTTCGTGTCGGGCAGGGTGGAGGAGAAGGAGAATGTGATCATCCGCCGGGCCGGCGACTGGTACCGCCCCTGGCTGGACCGGGCGCTGGACGCACCGGTCAAGGCGGCGGGGGGTGCGGCGGCCCTGTTCGGCTTGTCGCTGCTGCTGTTCACACAGCTGGGGCAGGAGTTTATCCCGCAGTTGGATGAGGGCGATGTGGCCCTGAACGCCTTCCGCATCCCCAGCACCAGCCTGCCCCAGGCCACCGAACAGCAATTGGAGATCGAAAAGGTCATCGCCGCCTTCCCGGAAGTGGCCTTTGCCTTTTCCAAGACCGGAACGGCGGAGATCGGAACGGATGTCATGCCGCCCGGCATCTCCCACATGTTCGTGATGCTGAAGCCGCGTGACCAATGGCCCGACCCCGGCCTGTCCAAGGCCGACTTGGTGCAGCGGCTGGAAAAGGCCGTGGGCAGCCTGCCGGGTCAGGTCTATGAGGTCAGCCAGCCCATCCAGCTTCGCTTCAACGAATTGCTAGCTGGCGTGCGCGGCGATGTCGCCATCAAGGTGTTTGGCGATGATTTCGACACGCTGCTGACCACCGCCAACCAGATCGCCGCTGTCATTCAGACGGTGCCGGGGGCGGCGGATGTGCGGGCCGAACAGGTGTCGGGGGCGTCCTTCCTGAATGTGGAGGTGGACCGTGACCGGGCATCCCGCTTCGGCCTGTCGGTGGCCGATGTGCAGGAGGTGTTGGCTATCGCCGTCGGCGGGCGTGAGGCGGGGCTGGTCTATCAGGGCGACCGCCGCTTCGACATTCTGGTTCGCCTGCCCGAAACCCTACGCAATGATCCAGACGCCTTGGCGACCCTGCCGATACCCCTGGCGGTGGTGGAGGGAGAGGCGGCTCGGACGGTGCCGCTGGGCGAGGTGGCAAGCATCCGCTTTGCCGAAGGCCCCAACCAGATCAGCCGGGAAAACGGCAAGCGCCGCATCGTGGTGCAGGCCAATGTCCGGGGCCGCGACATCGGGTCCTTCGTGGCGGAGGCCCAGGAAAAGCTGGCGGCACAGGTGGCAGTGCCGGCGGGATACTGGGTCACCTGGGGCGGGCAGTTCGAAAACCTGATCGCGGCGCGCGACCGGCTGATGATCGTGGTGCCGGCCTGCTTCGCCCTGATTTTCCTGCTGCTCTACAGCGCGCTGGGGTCGGGCCGCGATGCCGTCCTGGTGTTCAGCGGTGTGCCGCTGGCGCTGACGGGCGGCATCCTGGCGCTCTATCTGCGGGGCATGCCGTTCTCCATCTCCGCCGCGGTCGGCATGATCGCCCTGTCGGGCATCGCGGTGCTGAACGGTCTGGTCATGCTGTCCTTCATCCGGCAATTGCGGCTGAAGGGCATGGAACTGGATCAGGCGGTGCGGGAAGGGGCCATGACGCGTCTGCGGCCCGTGCTGATGACCGCCCTGGTGGCCAGCCTGGGCTTTGTGCCCATGGCGCTGTCCACCGGGGTGGGGGCGGAGGTGCAGCGGCCCATCGCCACTGTCGTCATCGGCGGCCTGATCACCGCCACCTTGCTGACCCTGATCGTGCTGCCGGCGCTCTACCGCCGGTTCGCCGCCCCGATCCAATCCAGCGAAGACAATCTTGCCGAAGGGAGGGTGTGATGAAGCGCCTGTTGCCTGTCCTGTTCCTGGCCATGGCGTTGACCGCCTGTGCCCAGGGGCCGCGTGATCTGCCGCGCATCGCCGATGCGGCCTGTCCCAGCGGGGAACGGTTCGTCCGCCCCCATACCGTCCTGCACGGCAATGACGGCGTGCGCGCCCATGCCGATGGCCATGACTGCGCACCGCCGCGCGAACAGACCAAGTGAAGACAGAGGAGAAACATCATGTTGAAGCCGTTTCTGACCGCCGCCCTGATCACGCTGCTGCCCCTGTCCGGGGCCGTGGCTGCCGAAAGGGGCCATGATCACAGCCATGGCAAGGCCGAAAAGGGCAAGCATGGCGGCATGGTGCAGGATGTGGCGGGGGTGGAGGCCGAACTGGTCGTCACGCCCGGCACCGTCGCCGTCTATCTGTCCAACCATGGCACCGCCGCCCTGTCGCCCGATGGCGCCATGGGCAGTGTCCTGCTGACCCAGGGGGCGACCCGCGTCGGCACCATCACCCTGAAACCGGCGGGCGACCGTCTGGAAGGCAAGGGCGAGGTGCCGGCGGGTGCCGATATCGTGCTGAGCCTGCGCACCAAGGATGGCAAGACCGGTCAGGCCAAGTATGAAATGGGCGGCCACGCGCACTGAGTTGGCATATCCTGTCCCTTTCCCACCCGGTGGGAGAGGGGCAGGGTCACTGGATGAGGGGGCCTCATGGGCGACGGACATCATCATGACCATGATCATGCCGGCCACAGCCATGACCATGGCGGCCCGCTGGGGCCGGCGGCGGAACTGCTGACCGCGATGGCCAGCGGTGCCGCCCTGGCCATCGGCTATGGGCTGGAAAGGCTGACGACCGCCCCTGGCTGGCTCCCCCTTGCCCTCTACGTCGCCGCTTTCCTGCTGGGTGGGTTCTTCACGCTGCGCGAAGCGGTGGAGAACCTGCGCCGACGGCGGTTTGAGATCGACACCTTGATGCTGCTGGCCGCCGCCGGTGCCGCCAGCCTGAATGCCTGGGCCGAAGGGGCGCTGCTGCTGTTCCTGTTCGCGCTGGGCCATGCGCTGGAACATCACGCCATGGGCAAGGCGCGCCGCGCCATCGAGGCACTGGCCGTCCTGGCCCCGCGCACCGCCCTGCGCCGCACGCCGGACGGCACGCAGGAGGTGGCGGTCGAGGATCTGGCCCTTGGCGATGTGGTCATCGTGAAACCCGCCGCCCGCCTGCCCGCCGACGGCTTCGTCCTGACGGGGCAAAGCGGTGTGGATCAGGCCCCGGTGACGGGCGAAAGCATCCCCGTCGACAAATCCCCCGTGCCTGATCCGGCACAGGCCCGCGCGGCCCCGGATCGGGTAGATGCCCACCACCGCGTCTTTGCCGGCACCATCAATGGCGATGGGTTGCTGGAGGTGGAGGTGACGCATCTGTCCGGCGACAGCACGCTGGCCCGTGTGGTCCGCATGGTGGCGGAGGCGGAAAGCGCCAAATCCCCCACCCAGCTTTTCACTGACCGGTTTCAGCGCCTCTTCGTGCCGCTGGTCCTGCTGCTGGTTTTCCTGCTGCTGTTTGCCTGGGTTGTGGTCGATGAACCGTTCCGCGACAGTTTCTATCGCGCCATGGCGGTGCTGGTCGCGGCCAGCCCTTGCGCGCTGGCCATCGCCACGCCCAGTGCCGTGCTGTCGGGTGTGGCGCGGGCGGCACGCGGCGGGGTGCTGGTGAAGGGCGGGGCACCGCTTGAACTGCTGGGTGCCGTCACTGCCATCGCCTTTGACAAGACGGGCACTCTGACCGAAGGCCGCCCGCGCCTGACCGACATCATCCCCGCCCCCGGCGTGACGGAGGCGGAATTGCTGTCCGTTTCCGTTGCTGTGGAGGGGTTGAGCGACCATCCCCTGGCGCGTGCGGTAACGCGGGACGGGCGGGATCGCCTGTCCGGTGCGGACATCCCCGCCGCCAGCGACCTGTCCAGCCTGACGGGCCGGGGCCTGTCGGCCCTGGTGGCGGGGGAGAGGGTGCTGATCGGCAAGGCCGACCTGTTTGGTCGGGACGGTGTGGCGCCCCTGTCCGAACCGGTGATGACCGCCGCCGCCGGCCTGCGCAGCGCCGGGCGTACCACCATGCTGGTCCGCCGGGGCGACCGTGACCTGGGCGTGCTGGGCATGATGGACCGGCCACGGGCAGAGGCGGCGGAAAGCCTTGCCCGACTGCGCGCCCTGGGTGTGCGGCATCTGGTGATGCTGTCCGGCGATGCTGGCCCCGTCGCCGCCGCTGTGGGTCAGGAGGTCGGGGTGGACAAGGCCCTGGGCGACCTGATGCCCACTGACAAGGTGGAGGCCATCGGCAAGATGGCGGCGGACGGCATCGTGGCCATGGTGGGCGACGGGGTCAATGACGCCCCGGCCCTGGCCCGCGCCCATATCGGCATCGCCATGGGGGCCGCCGGGTCGGAGGTGGCGCTGGAAACGGCGGATGTGGCACTGATGGCCGACAAACTGTCCCACCTGCCCTTCGCGGTGGGCCTGTCGCGCCAGACCCGCGCCATCATCCGTCAGAATCTGGTGATCAGCCTGAGCATGGTGGCGCTGCTGGTGCCCGCCACCATCCTGGGGCTGGGCATCGGTCCGGCCGTGGTGCTGCATGAAGGGTCGACCCTGGTGGTCGTCTTCAACGCCCTACGCCTGCTGGCCTGGAAGGAGCGGGTATAGGCGGGGTCAGGCCACCCCGATCATCGTCAGATCGGCATCCAGCACCGATAGCTGCGTTTCCGCCGGCCAGCGTTCGGGATCGAAAAAGGCCTGGCTAGCCATGCCATAGATGGTGACCAGCAGCCGTCGCGCCCCTTCCCTGGCCGCATCCTCCGCAAGCCCGCGTTCCATCAGCAGGCTGGTCACCCGTGCCGTGATCTGGCGCGACCGCACCTGCTGTTCGCCTGACAGGGTCTGGTCGGCGATGGCCATGGTCCAGAAGGCGAACCAGACCAGCCAGTCGCGCCGCTGTTCGGCATTCAGCGGCAGCAGGGCTGCCAGATAGGGCCGCACAGCCCCGCCGCCCGCCTCCAGGGCCGCCTCCATCCGCTGGTGCGCGTGCAGGACGGTCGCGCGGTAGGTGTAGAACAGCAGTTCCACCTTGGACGCGAAATAATGGCTGACGATGGCCGTGCTGTATCCGGCGGCCTGCGCCACCTCGCGTACCGTCACGGCCTCGATCCCCGCTTTCGCGATCAGATCCGCCGTCACTTCCGCCACGGCGCGTCGGCGCGCCTCGTGATCCACCACGGCCGGCATTGCTTTTCCTATAACATTCGTTATAAATAACATCCGTTATATAACGGGCGTCAGGCCATCATGCCGCGTGGGAGGAAAAGATGGAAGGGCCGGGGATGGAAATGGCGGATGTGATCGTGCTGGGCAGCGGGGCCGCCGGTCTGGTGGCAGCCCTGGCCGCATCCGATGCCGGCGCGCGGGTCCTGCTGCTGGAGAAAGCGGACGCCATCGGCGGGACCACGGCCCTGTCGGGCGGGGTCTTCTGGCTGCCCGCCAACCGTTTCGCGGGCGATGGCGACAGCAGAGAGAAGGCGCTCTCGTATCTGGATGCGCTGTCGCTGGGCCTGATCGATCCCGTGATGGCGCAAACCTATGTGGACTCGGTGCCCGGCCTGGTCGACTGGCTGTTGGGACCGGTGGGGATGGATATCAGGCTGGTGGAGGGGTTTCCCGATTACCATCCCGAACATCCGGGCGGCATGCCCGATGGGGGCCGGTCGCTGGAACCCGGTCCCTTCGCCATGCCGTCGCTGGGGGCCTGGGCGGAGCGCGTGCTGCGCGGGCGGGCCAATCCCTGGGCCATGATCGGTGAACGCCCGCGCGGCGATGGCAGCGGCGGGGTGGACGCATCCACAATCCAGGCGCGGCGTTCTGCCGGCATCGAATGCTGTGGCCGCGCCCTGGTCGGCTGGCTGCTGAAGGCCTGTCTGGACCGGGGCATCGAACCGCGCCTGAACCAGCATGTCACCGACCTTGTGCGGGACGGGGATGGCCGGGTGACGGGCGTGCGCAGCGGTGATGTCACGATCAATGCCCGGCGCGGTGTGATCATCGCCACCGGCGGGTTCGAATGGGACCGGGATCTGGCGCGTGATTTCCTGCGCGGCCCCGTCGGCCATCTGCCCACGGCCCGCACCTGCACCGGCGATGGGCTGCGTATGGCCATGCGGGCCGGGGCATCCCTGACCAACATGGCAGAGGCCTGGTGGGTGCCCACCATCGCCTGGGGCGGGGCGGCGGCGGCGGGTGACGATCCGACCCGCCATTTCCTGCTGCTACGCGAACGCACCTTGCCGGGGTCGATCATGGTCAATGCCAGGGGCCGGCGCTTTGCCAATGAGGCGACCAATTACAACGCCTTCGGCGCCGTCCTGCACGCCTTCGACCCCGTCGGTTTCACCTATGCCAATCAGCCCTGCTGGCTGATCTTCTGTCAGACCTATCTGGACCGCTACGGCTTCTTCGGGCTGGCGCCCGGCGCCGTGGCCCCGGACTGGATCGCACGCGGCGACAGCATCGGCGCACTGGCCAAAAGGCTGGGCCTGTCTGCCGATGTCCTGACCGATACGGTCGCCCGCTGGAACCAGATGATGGAGGGCGGGCAGGATACGGATTTCGGGCGGGGGACCAGCGCCTATGACGGCTGGAACGGCGATGTCGACCAGCCTGCCGGCCCCGCCCGCACCCTGGGGCCGCTGGATCGCGGGCCTTTCTATGCCGTACCGGTGCATGCCAGCACCCTGGGCACCAAGGGCGGGCCGAAGACCGACCGGGATGGGGCCGTCCTGGACCTGTCGGGACAGCTGATCCCCGGCCTTTATGCGGCGGGCAATGCCATGGGCGGGGTGACGGGCAAGGTCTATGGCGGAGCGGGCGGCACCCTGGGTCCCGCCATGATCTTCGGCTGGCGCGCGGGCCGTGCGGCGGCCCGGTCGAATGAGCGATAAGGGGGAGAAGACCATGACCAACCATTACCCGCACCTGTTCCGCCCCCTGACCATCGGGTCCATGAAGGTGCGCAACCGCGTGATGCTGCCGCCCCATGCCAGTGCGGTGGGTAACCTCTGGGGCACCCCGGCGGAGGCCGCGCGCAACATCGCCTACTGGGCGTCACGCGCGCGGGCCGGGGCCGGCTGGATCGACGGGATCACGGGTTTTGTTGAAAACCGCATGCCGCCGGGGTTTGAACCCACAGGCGTGGGCGCCATGAAGAACGGCGTCTTCCGCCTGCCGCATTATCTGGACCGGGCCGGTGCCTATGCGGCGGCGGTGAAAGCGGAAGGGGCGGTGGCAACCACGCAGCTGGTGATCCAGGGCGGCATGCCGCACGCGCCCAGTGCGCGCCTGTCCGGCCCCCTGATCCATCAGGTGCCCCACGCCCTGGACCGCGATGAAATCCGCTGGTTCGTGCAGGAATACCGCTTCTCCGCCGCGCAGGCGCAGAAGGCGGGCCTGGACGGGGTGGAAATCCATGCCAACCATGATGATTTGATGGAATGGTTCCTGTCGCCCCTGACCAACCGGCGCGAGGATGAATATGGCGGGTCGTTTGCCAACCGCTTGCGCTTCATCACCGAAATTCTGACGGAGATCAGGGACGCCACGGGACCGGGCTTCACCGTTGGCATCCGCATGAACATGGCAGAGGGCGAACCGGGCGGATACGACCTGCTGGGCGGCGCAGCCATTGCCGGGCGGCTGGCCGATGCCAGGCTGGTGGATTATGTGCATCTGGTGATGGGCAGCCCGTGGGGCGACCCCTCCTATATCCAGCCGCACCATTACCCCGCCGGCGGCTGGGCCGAACAGGCGGCCCTCTATCGCCGGTCACTGTCCATCCCCATCGTCTATACGGGCCGCATCACGGGGCCGGACGTGGCGGAACAGGCGCTGGCCGAGGGGCATGCCGATGTGGTGGGCATGGCGCGGGCGCATTTCGCCGATGGCGCGTTACTGGCCAAGGCGCGCGAAGGCCGGGCAGCGGACATAAGGCCCTGCATCGGCTGCAATGAATGTATCAGCCGGCGTTATGTGGAGAACCTGCCCTTTGCCTGCGCCGTCAATCCCGATGCGGGAAGGGAGGTGGAGGGGCCATTGCCCCGCGTGGCGGCAGAAAAACGCCTGCTGGTGGTGGGTGGCGGTCCGGCGGGGCTGGAACTGGCGGTGCGCGCCGCCGAACGCGGGCACAAGGTGACCTTGTGGGACGCCGCCGACCGGCTGGGCGGACAGGTGCGGCTGGCGGCCTTGCTGCCGACCCAGGAAGGGTTCACGTCCTGGATCGACCATTTGTCCCGCCGCCTGGACCAATTGGACGTACATGTCCATCGCGGACGCCGGGCCACAGCCGATGCGGTGCTGGCGGAAGGCATGGACATGGTGGCGGTGGCCACCGGCGCCGTGGCCCGTAAACCCGATATCAAGGGCCTGGACCTGCCCTTCGTGCATGAGATGCGCGATGTCCTGACCGACCGCGCCGCGCTGGGCCGGCGGGTGCATATCATCGTGCAGGATGACCATTCCGCCCCGCTGGCCCTGGCCGATCTGCTGGCGCAACGCGGGCATGTGGTGACCCTGCTGTATCAGACGCCGGGTCCGGCACCCCTTGTGGGGCGCTATACGTTGGGCGCGTTCCTGGCCCGGTTGTCGCGCGGCGGGGTGACCTTCCGCCATCAGGTGCAGGCCATGGCCATCGAGCCGGGCCGCATCCGCCTGCGCAATGTCTTCTCCTTCAAGGAGGAAATGGCCGACGGGGTGGACAGCGTGGTCCTGGCCTGCGGGTCGGTGCCCGATGCCGGGCTTTATGATGCGCTGAAGGGGCGGCAGACCAACCTGCATCTGCTGGGCGATGCCTTCGCCCCCCGCCGCATCGTGTTCGCCACCCAGCAGGCCTATGCGCTGGCTGCGACCCTGTAGATGGCTTGGCGTTGACAGGGGGCGGGCGTATAAGCGGGGCCGTTAACCCCGGATTGCACAGACATGACCACCATCGCCGTTGCCGCCCTTTACCGTTTCCATCCGCTGCCGGGGTTTCAGGACCTGCGCCAGCCGCTGTTCGACATGATGGCGGCAGAGGGTGTGTGCGGGACGCTGCTGCTGGCGGCGGAGGGGATCAACGGTACCATCGCCGGGCCGGCGGATACCATGCCGGGCGTGGTGGCGAAGATCGGGCAGATCACGGGGCTGGACGGTATCACGCCGCGCTGGTCCACCACCGACACGCCCCCCTTTGGCCGCCTGAAGGTGCGGCTGAAGAAGGAGATCGTGACCATGGGCGTGCCCGGCATCGACCCGCTACGGGCCGTCGGCACCTATGTGGAGCCGGAGGATTGGAACGACCTGATCAGCGATCCCGAAACGCTCGTCATCGACACCCGCAACAGTTTTGAGGTGGGGTACGGCACCTTCAAGGGGGCCGTCGATCCCGGCACCACCACCTTTGGCCAGTTCCCCGATTATGTCCGCCGCACCCTGGACCCGGCCAAACACCGCAAGGTCGCCATGTTCTGCACCGGCGGCATCCGCTGTGAAAAGGCGACGGCCTATATGCTGGAACAGGGATTCGGGGAGGTCTACCACCTGAAAGGCGGTATCCTGAACTATCTGGAACGCATCGTTCCCGATGACAGCCTGTGGGAAGGCGGCTGCTTCGTCTTCGACGAACGGGTGGCCCTGGGTCATGGCCTGGAACCGGTCCCCGGCATCGTGCGGGATGACAAGGTGGGGGGAAGCTGACGGACGCTGCGCGTTCAACTCAGCCAAGCCATCAGTACTAGAGCGGCCTAACGTTGACTGGAAGCACTCCCCTACTGTCATCCCCACGAAAGTGGGGACCCAGTGTGAGGCGCGGTTAGCGCCGATATGAGTCATGTCGCGGCTATCGCTGCTCTCGCTGGGTCCCCGCTTTCGCGGGGATGACAAAGAAAAGGCGATTCCAGTCAAAGGAAGCTTGCTCTAATAATCGCCTTCCCGGCGAAGGCCGGGACCCAGGGGCCTCAAGCTCAGACCTTTCCATCTGAACCGCGCGCCGCACACTGCTGTCAGGCGCTTGGCCCCTGGGCCCCGGCCTTCGCCGGGAAGGCAAAAGAATGAATGCGAGGGTTTGGCGAGGCCCCCCGTCAGAACATCATTTCCAGCACGCGGTCGCGCGGCTGGTGGCCGTCGGCGAAGGTCTTGATGTTGACGATCACCTTCTCGCCCATGTCGATACGCCCCTCCAGCGTGGCCGATGCCATGTGCGGCAGCAACACGACATTGTCGAGCTTCAGCAGCTTGGGATCGACATTGGGCTCATCCTCATACACGTCCAGGCCGGCGGCCCCGATCTCGCGCCGTTGCAGCATGCGGGCCAGCGTCGCCTCGTCCACCACCTGACCACGGCTGATATTCACCAGGATGGCGGTGGGTTTCAGCAGGGCCAGACGCCGTGCGTTCAGCAGGTGATAGGTTGCTGGTGTGCGCGGGCAGGTGATGGCGACGATATCCATGCGCGCCAGCATCTGATCCAGGCTTTCCCAATAGGCCGCATCCAGTTCCGCCTCCACCTCCGGGTGGACGGGCTTGCGGTTATGGTAATGGATGGACAGGCCGAAGGCCTTGGCGCGCCGCGCCAGCGCCTGACCGATGCGGCCCATGCCGATGATGCCCAGCCGCTTGCCGGCCAACCGCGATCCCAGCATGACGGTGGGCGCCCAGCCCGTCCATTGCCCGGACCGCACCAGCCGCTCCCCCTCCGACAGGCGCCGGGCCGTGGCCAGGATCAGGGCCATGGTCATGTCCGCCGTATCCTCGGTCAGCACGCCGGGCGTGTTGGTGACCAGGATGCCCTTGTTGCGGGCGACGCGCAGGTCGATATGGTCAACGCCATTGCCGAAATTGGCGATCATCTTCAATTGCGGCCCGGCCTGGTTCAGCAGGGCCTCGTCGATCGTGTCGGTGACGGTGGGCACCAGGATGTCGGCGGTCTTCACCGCCTCTTCCAGCTCGGCCCGCGTCATCGGATGGTCATCCAGGTTCAGGCGCGTGTGGAACAGCTCCATCATCCGTGTTTCGATGACGTCCGGCAGCTTGCGCGTGACGATGACCAGGGGCTTCCGGCGTTCGGCCATGTGCGGTGATCCTCCCGAGACCTGTTTGCCATAGCAGTACAAGCGCCAGCCGCCCTTGTCCATGATGCCGGCACGGTCGCGCGGATGGTCGCTGGTGCTTGACCCGGATATCCGGGGTACGGCACAAAGGGTTGTTAACGAATGTTGCCGGGGTTTGCCGGCCTGCCTTGCATGGGGCGTTGTGTTGCTGGAAACGCGGACGGGAAAGATGCGCACACCTGTGGCGGCGGGCATGACCCGCGTGCTGCTGGCCGGTCTTCTGTCGGTCGCGGCCCTGCTTAGCCCCGCCACCGGCATGGGCCAGGAAACCGACCCCAGGTCGGACATGATCGTGCGCTCCGGCCTTCCGGTCCCACGCTTCGTGTCGCTCAGGTCGGGTGAGGTGAATGTCCGCACCGGCCCTGGCCGGTCTTATCCGATCGACTGGGTGTTCGTGCGCCCCGGCATGCCGGTGGAAATCACGGCGGAATTCGACACCTGGCGCCGCATCCGCGATGTGGAGGGGACCCAGGGCTGGGTGCATCAATCCATGCTGTCGGGCCGCCGCACCCTGGTCATCACGGGTGAGTTGCGCACCGTCCGCGAACGGCCCAGCGCGTCCGCCGCCGCCGTGGCCCAGGCCGAACCCGGCGTCATGGGCCGGCTGGTTTCCTGCAAGGGGCCATGGTGCGAGGTGGAAATCCAGGGCTATCACGGCTGGCTGGAACGCACCGACTTCTGGGGCATCTATGCCAATGAAGAGGTTGAGGATTAGGGGTGCCCCCCTTAATCCGCCGGCTTATCCTCTTCCTTCTCCGCCGCCGCCTGCTGCTTGGCCTGGGCCATCTGCGCCAGGCGGTTGCGGTAGGCGGTAACCGCACCCCGTACCTCATTTTCCACCAGCGACAGGTCGGCACGGCGTGATGTCAATGCTGCGATGCCGATGGCGGCGGCGCGCAGCGGCTGCACGCCGGCGAGCGGCTTGTCGGGGGCCGCCTTGAACTGTTCGATGGCGGCGCGGATGGTGGCGGCGTAGGTTTCGGCCTGCCCGCGCATGTCCGCATCGGGTTTCAGCCGGCGCATCAGATCGTCCAGGGCGGCACCCGACCGGATCAGGTGATCCGCCGCCATCCGGTCTGCCCCTGCCGCCAGACCGGGACAGGCGAAATCGATCAGGAAAGCCACCTGGAACCCGCTACGCACGATCTTCTGCACATTGATGGCGTCATGGGCGGTGGCAAGCGCGTCGGCGGCCTTGTTCCGGTCGAACATCCCCAGCGCCTTCAGGCGCAGGGTGTTGGGCACCTCGAACAGGGGGATCTGGATGCCCTCGCGCGGCTGCCTGCGGCGGTCGGGGCCGATATAGTCGGCGGTGACCACAAAGCTTTTGCGTGCCTCGATCAGGTTGATCAGCCGGTCCTGCACCTGCTTGGCGCTGAACGGCTTTACCATCATGTCGTCGGCCCCGGTGGCGTTGAACCGCAGCAGCAGGGGCTGTGTCGGCTGCCAGGTGGTGGCGATGACACCGATGAAGGGATTGTGCGGTGCCTGGGCATGGCGCAGACCCTGCACGAATTTCAGCCCCTCCGGGTCCGGCGCGTCGGCATCGATGAATAACAGGTCGGGCTGGACGGCGATCAGGGCCGCCGGCGCATCGGCGGCGTTGGCAAAATCCAGGATCTTGTCCACGCCCATGCGCGCCAGGATGCCGCGTAACAGCCGCCGCGTATTGCTTTCGCGGTCCACGATGACGACGGTGGAGGAGCGGAAATCATAATCAGGCATGCGCCGGCCCTCCCAGGCCGGAAAGCGGGGCGCGGTCACCGCCACCCGTTTCGATCAGTTCATATAGCCAGCATGTGCGCCCCGGCAAAGGGACAGGTTTGCCGGTCATGGCCAGATGGGCGCCGGGCTGGGTGCCGGGGCGCCCTTCCTCGTCACCCGTATCCAGCAGGCAACGCCATCCCGTCCCGCCTGTCACATCGGGCAGGATGAAATCGGCCGTTGCCTCCCCGGCATTGACGATCAGCAGCAGCACGCTGTCGATTTCCGGCGTGCCGTCCGCCGACAAATGCGGCCCCGCTTTGCCGTTCAGCAGCAGGCCCAGGCAGCGGGCCTGCCCGTCGCGCCATTGCTCCGGCGCCTTTTCCACACCCTGCGGGTTGATCCAGGTGATGTCCTTCAGACCGTCGGCAGAGGTTTCCCGCCCATGCAGGAACCGGCCCCGGCGCAGCACGGGATGGGCGCGGCGCAGCGCCGTCAGGCGCGACACGAACCGGGTCATGGCCTGTTCGTCCGCCCCCAGGTCCGGCCAGTTGATCCAGCTGACCTCGCTATCCTGGCAATAGGCGTTGTTGTTGCCCTGCTGGCTGCGCAGCAGCTCATCGCCCGCCGTCAGCATGGGCGTGCCCTGCGACAGCAGCAGCGTGGCCAGCATGTTGCGCGACTGCCGCCGCCGCACGGCCTTGATGGCGGGGTCGTCGGTCGGCCCCTCCACCCCGTGATTATGGCTGAAATTCGCGTCGTGCCCGTCGCGGTTCCCCTCCTGATTCGCCTCATTATGCTTGGTGTTGTAGGCGACAAGGTCGGCCAGGGTGAAACCATCATGGGAGGTGACGAAATTGACGCTGGACCAGGGGCGGCGGCGGGCATGGTCGAAAATATCCGCCGATCCCGTCAGGCGGGCCGCCAGTTCCGGCAGCATCCCCTCATCCCCGCGCCAGAAGCGGCGGACGGTGTCGCGGTAGCGGTCGTTCCATTCGGCCCAGCCGGACGGGAACTGCCCCACGCGGTATCCGCCGGGGCCGATATCCCACGGCTCCGCGATCATCTTCACGCCCGCCAGCACCGGGTCCTGGCGCACGGCATCCAGGAAGCCCGAGCCCTGGTCAAAGCCATGCGCCTCGCGCGCCAGTGTCGTTGCGAGATCGAAACGGAACCCGTCGACATGCATGTCGACAACCCAGTGGCGCAGGCTGTCCATGACCATCTGCAGCACGCGCGGATGAGCCAGATTAAGGGTGTTTCCGGTACCGGTATGATCCTGGTAGAAGCGTTTATCCTGCTGCAACAGGTAATAGCTGGCATTGTCGATGCCACGGAAGGACAGGGTGGGGCCCAGATGGTTGCCCTCGCCCGTGTGGTTATAGACCACGTCCAGGATCACCTCGATCCCGGCATCATGCAGGCGGGCCACCATGTTCTTGAATTCCCGCGTCGACCGGCCCGTCATATAGGCGGGTTCGGGCGCGAAGAAGCAGATGCTGGCATAGCCCCAGTAATTGTGCAGCGACCGTTCCACCAGATGCCGGTCATCGGTGAAGCCATGGACGGGCAGCAATTCGATGGCGGTAACGCCCAGCGCCTTCAGATGGTCGATCATCGGCTGGGCGGCCAGGCCCGTGAAGGTACCGCGCAGGCCGGGTGCGATGTCGGGATGGCGCAGCGTCTGGCCGCGCACATGCGCCTCATAGATGATGGTGTCGGTCCAGGGCACGCGCGGACGGCGTTCCAGGCCCCAGGTGAAGGCCGGGTCGATCACCCGGCATTTGGGCATGCCGCGCGCATTGTCGCGCCGGTCGATGGACAGATCCTCGCGCGCCGCCCCCATGCGATAGCCGAAATGTGCATCCGACCAGCGCAGCGGCCCCTCCAGCGCCTTGGCATAGGGGTCGAGCAGCAGCTTGTTGGCATTGAACCGGTGCCCGCGTGAAGGATCATAGGGGCCATGGACACGGTAGCCATAGAGCAGACCGGGCCGCGCCTCCGGCAGATAGGCATGCCAGACATCGTCGGTGCATTCCGGCAGGGTGATGCGCTCGATCTCCCGGCTGCCATCGCTGTCGAACAGGCAGAGTTCCACCTTCTCGGCATGGGCGGTGAACAGGGCGAAATTCACCCCCAGCCCGTCCCAGGTGGCCCCAAGAGGGTCGGGACGGCCCGGTCGGACAATGGTACGCGCAGCGCCGGTGGATCGCATGGGGCGGGGGCTACCTTCCTCGGGGGCGGTCAATCGGGAAACAGCATGCCAAACTTGTGGGACCCGCGCCAAGAGGTTGCGGGCCGATCCGAACCGCTTTGTTAACGAATTGTCTCGCCATCGGCACCGCTGGCCATGGCCGCCTGCCGATGCAGGATGGTTTCGCGGTGGATGATATAGAGACCCGACGCCGCTACGATGGCGCATCCGGTCCAGATGGCCGCATCCGGCACCTCACCGAAGAAGAAATAGCCGAATCCGGCGGCCCAGATCATGGCGATATATTCGAACGGGGCCAGCAGCGATGGGGCGGCCAGCCGGAAGGCCTGGGTGAAGATGATTTGCGCCACACCGCCGACAATGCCGATCAGGGCCAGCAGCGCCAGCCCCGTGGCATCGGGCGTGCGCCAGCCGGGGATCATGCAGACCCCGCTGACCAGACCCATGGTGGTGACGAAATAGAAGGTGATGGCGCCGTTCGTCTCCGTCCGGCTCAACGCCCGCACGAACAGCATGGACAGGGCATAGAAGAACGCAGCGCCCAGGGGGATCAGGGCGATCAGGCTCAACATGCCTTGCCCCGGCCGCAGCATGACCATGACCCCGCCGAACCCGACCAGCACCGCCAGCCAGCGCCGCCAGCCCACCTTTTCCTTCAGAACCGGCACCGACAGGGCCGTCATGAACAAGGGTGCGGCAAACCCGATGGCATAGACATCGGCCAGCGGCATCACGGAAAAGGCGTAGAAGAACCCGTACGCGGCAGCCACCCCCATCAGGGACCTTGCGGCATGGCTGGTCACGCTTTTGGTGCGCAGGCTGGACAGCCCGCCCGTACGCGCGATCAGGATGCCGATGGGCAGCAGCGAGAAGAATGCGCGGAAGAACATGATCTGCCAGGTGCCGTAATCCCGGCCCACATGCTTGATCAGGCTGTCCATGATCCCGAACAGCAGGGTCGCCAGGACGAAGAACCCGATGCCCGCCACGGTGCGCCCGCCCATCGCCCTTACTCCGCCGCCGCGCGCGACGTGACCTGCCGGCCCAATACCGTCTCGCGATACAGGATGTAGAGGCCGCTGGACACCACGATGGCGAGGCCGATGAACAAGGTGCGGTCGGGCACATCGCCGAAGACGAGGTAGCCGAACATCACGCCCCAGATGATCTGCGTATACTGGAACGGTGCCGCCACCGCCGCCGGCACCTTGCGGAACGCCGTCAGCAGGCAGACAAAGGCCACGCCGCACAAGGTGCCGCCCATGGCCGACAGGCCCAGATCGTGCAATGTCGGCATGCGGCCCAGCCAGGGCGTCATGGCGCCGAATATCGTCCCGCTGGCCAGCGTGGCGTAGAAGGCGAAGGAGACGCTGGTTTCGGTATTGCGGGCCAGCCGCGTGACCAGCATCCCGACCGAATAGAACAGCGCACCCCCCAGTACCGCCAGTGATCCCAGATTGATCAGCCCGCTACCAGGCCGCAGCATGATCAGCACGCCCACGAACCCGACCCCGATGGCCGACCAGCGGCGCCAGCCCACGGGTTCCTTCAAGATTGGAACCGCCAGTGCCGTGATGAACAAAGGCGCCGTGAAGGCCAGCGCATAGGCATCGGCGATCGGCATGCGCGAATAGGCCCAGAAGGCGAAGAAGCTGCTGAACAGGCCGCAGGTGGCGCGGATGATGTGATAGACGGGCCGCCGCGTGCGCAGATTATTGTAAAGCCCGCCGGAGAAAGCCGCATAGATCAGGATGGGACCCAGCGCGAACAGGCTGTTCAGCGCGATGATCTGCGGCACGGCATAGGATTTGGTCAGCAGCTTGATGGTGACATCCATGCCGCTGTACAGCGCGAAGGCGACAAAGGCCAGGGCGATGCCAAGGGGGAAATTCTCTTCCGCCTGCGGTGATGCGGGGCGGGGGGTGACGGCGGTCATGATGCCTGGATCCGGCGGCGGGCGGGAATGTGGATCAAAGGGTAAGGGGCGTTTGATCCGGGGGATAGCCCCCGGCCACGCATGCCGCCCCTGCCATCATCCCGTGATCAGGGTCGCATCAGCGGTTGATCATTGGAAACCGCCATGCTTTGCGCGACAACAGCATGGTCCTGATCCTTCCGCAAAGGCGCCATGCGATGTCCACTGTCACCATCACCCTGCCGCAACCCGGCGATCATGCCGACTGGCAACGGCTATGGACCGCCTATCTGGCTTTCTATGGCACCAGCCGGGCAGACGCCCTGTTCCAGCGCAACTGGGCCGAACTGCTGAAGCCGGAAGGGGTGATCCGGGGGTTTGTGGCGCGGGATGCATCGGGCCGGCTCATCGGCCTGACCCATTACATGTTCCACGCCACCGCCTGGGCCGACGCGCCCGTCTGCTATCTCCAGGATCTCTATGTCGACGAGGGCGTGCGCGGCAGCGGTGCTGGACGCCTGCTGATCGAGGCGGTGGCACGGGCGGCGGAACAGGCAGGGGCGGTGCGGCTCTACTGGCTGACCCACCAGGATAACGGCACCGCCCGCGCGCTGTACGACAAGGTCGCCGCCTGCAAGGGCTTCCTGCGCTATGATTATGAACTGAAGGGCTGAGGTTTCAGCGCGCCTTCGGCTGCCACATGGCATTCACGATGACCCAGCGGTCGCCGAACCGGCCCATGTGGAAATAATCCACGAACCAGGGTGTTTCCACCCGCGCCACCGCGACGGTGCCGGTGACGTCCAGCACGCGCACGCTGCGGTCCCATTTCTCCCTGGGCGTCTTCAGCACGCCCTGGCGCGTCAATTCCACCAGTTCATCCTTGGACATGCGGCGCAGGCCCAGAACCTCATCCTTGTCGGGGGTGGGGCGGACGGCGCGTTTGGCCAGATCGGGGTGAAGGGCGCGGGCCACGCGGGCCGGGTCGCCCTCCAACTGTCCGTCGACATAATCATAGGCCACGGCCTCAATGGCCTGGATGGTGGCGGTGTCGGCCTGCGCGCGGGCGGGCAGGGCGGCCACAGAAAGGGTCAGCAGGGTCAGCAGAACGGCCAGACGCATGAAATGTCTCCAACGGGATCGGTCATCCGACCCCCTTCCTGGGATTGACGTGGGCCTGTGCCAAGCTGGAAACTGCGGCATGCGTGGGGCGGGCAGGAGATTGATCGGGATGGGCATGCCGACGGGTACAGCCGCGCTGGACGGGCTGGCACCGCTGCTGACGGGGTTGCGGATTGACAATATGGACCTGTCGGGCGTGCGCGTGACCCCGTTGACCCCGTACTTGCGGGAAAAGACGGGGGAGGGGCCGTTGTTCCTGTTCGCCCGCGATGGGGCGGCCCGCATCACCCTGATCCAGCCGGGGGCGCAGCCGGTACTGATCCGGCGCGGCAGCTTCGCGGCACTTCCCCATGGTCATGGTTTCCGTCTGGCCCCGGACAAGGATCATCCCGCCGCCGCCCTGCTGATCGGGACGGCCACGCTGGACCGACGCGCGGTGGCGCCGCTGCTGGACCGGCTGCCGCCGCTTCTGTTCATGTGCCCGTCGCGCACGCTGGGCATGGATTGGCAGGATGGCACTTTCGCCATGGTGGAGGCGGCCCTGGCCCAGGGTGATCTGGCCGGGCGGCTGGTGGCGCAGCGGCTGCTGGAAAGCCTGTTCATCATCGTTGTCCGCCGTTTCCTGGAAACGAACGAGAGCTATGCCTTGGGCGCCAGCCGCACCGCCACCTCGGTGGGCCGTGCCCTGGTGCTGATGCAGGACCGGTTGGCCGATGACTGGACCCTTGCCAGCCTTGCCGATGCCTGTGGCTTGTCGCAGGCCACCCTGATCCGCCGCTTCCAGGCGCTGGTTGGGGAGGCACCCATGGCGCATCTGATGCGCCTGCGCATGGAACGGGCTGCGGAATGGCTGAAATCCGGGGATGACAAGTTGTCGGTGCTGGCCAGCCGTCTTGGCTATCAGTCAGAAGCCGCGTTCGCCCGGCGGTTCAAAGAGTTCCATGGCATCTGGCCGGGGGAATTCCGGCGGGCGGGGTAAGGGGACAGGTCACGAGCGGGGGCGCCAGCGCCATTCCCCCTCCGCCCGCCGCCAACTTATCCAGATCAACCATGCCGTTGCCGGAATCACGGCCGCAAAGACGATAGCGACATGCAACAGGGTACTCCGGACCGGGGCGATAAAGGGCAGGCCCCAGATCAGTAACAGGATCAGGGCGCTGTAACCGCCGGTGATGGCCCAGCCTTCCCAGGTCGCGGGCACCACGCCATAGCCATGCGTCTTCTGCCGGAACCAGTAACGGCTGGCCATCGGCTTACTTCCCGCCCCACCGCCAGCGCACCTCGCCCTCTGTGCGGGACCGCGCAATCATGAAGAAGATGCCGGCGTTGATTGCCACCCAGGTCAGCACGATGACGGGACGCCATGGGCCGGGCGGGATGGGGACAAAGGACTGGATGGCCTTTACCCCGCCGACAAGGATCAGGATGAAGGCTGCGGTGGCGAACCACCCCTCCCAACCGGCGGGGGAATAGCCGATACCGTGACTTTTGGGGACGAACCACGCCCGCTTTGTCATGCCGACCTCCATCTGTTGAAAGCGAGGCCCATTATAATGGCGTGTGGTGATGGGGGCAATCACAACCGGCTGATGCCGGCCCCGACCAGCAGCCGCACATCGATGCCCAGCAGGGTGACATTCTCCGCCCTGGCGCCCAGCGCACGGTAGAACAGGCCGGCGCGGACATTGGCGGGCCGCGCGTGCCAGCAGATCCAGGACAGGCCCTGATCCTGTGCCATGCGCCCCGCCGCCGCCATCAGGGCGCGGCCCACGCCCAGGCGGCGGGAACCGGGTTCGACATAGATATTTTCCAGCATCATGCCGCCGGTGGCCGTCTGGCTGTCATAACCGGGGGTCAGCAGGACCATGCCGGCCATCCGGTCCCCGCATTCGGCTACCAGACAGCGGAACATCGCATCCTCCCCGAACCCCTGTCGCCGGAACAAGGTAGGGGTCAGGGCGGGCGGTTCCATGCCTTCTTCCGCCGACAAGGCGGCGACAAAGGCACAAACAAGATCGGCGTCCGCCGGGGTGGCCCGACGGACGCCGATCTGTTTCTTAGGCTGGCTGATCACGGGACCGCGATCAGGCGGCGGCGACCTTGTCCATCTCGCGCAGGATGCTGTCGGCCATGACGGAGGTCGAGACCTTGGCCATGCCCGGCTGCATGATGTCGCCGGTGCGCAGGCCGGTGTTCAGCACGTTCTCCACGGCATTTTCCAGGATGTCCGCCTCGGCCTGCAGGTCGAAGGACCAGCGCAGGGCCATGGCGAAGGACAGGAACATGGCGATGGGGTTGGCCAGATCACGGCCGGCAATGTCCGGGGCCGAACCATGCACCGGCTCATACAGGGCCTTGCGCTTGCCATTGGCGTCGGTGGCACCCAGCGAGGCGCTGGGCAGCATGCCAATGGAACCGGTCAGCATCGAGGCTTCGTCCGACAGGATGTCGCCGAACAGATTGTCGGTGACGATCACGTCGAACTGCTTGGGATTGCGCACCAGCTGCATGGCGGCGGCATCGGCCAGCATGTGCGACAGTTCCACGTCTTGGTATTCGGCCTTGTGCAGGGCGGTCACTTCCTGACGCCACAGCAGGCCCGACTCCATGACATTGCCCTTGTCGGACGAGCAGACCTTGTTGCCGCGCTTGCGCGCCAGCTCAAAGGCCACGCGGGCGACGCGATGGATTTCGTGGGTGTCATAGACCTGGGTGTTCACGCCACGGCGTTCACCGTTCGGCAGGTCGGTGATGCCGCGCGGCTCACCAAAGTACACGCCGCCGGTCAGTTCGCGCACGATCATGATGTCCAGGCCGCGCACGATATCCGGCTTCAGCGAGGAGGCGTCGACCAGGGCGTCGAACACCTTGGCGGGGCGCAGGTTGGCGAACAGCTGCATTTCCTTGCGCAGGCGCAGCAATCCGGCTTCCGGACGCTTGTCGAAGCCCAGATTGTCCCATTTCGGACCACCCACGGCGGCCAACAGGACCGCGTCCACGGCCAGGGCGCGGGCCATGGTCTCGTCCGAGAGCGGCGTGCCATGCGCGTCGTAGGAGCAGCCGCCGACCAGACCTTCCTCAAGCGCGAACTCAATACCGCGCTTGCGGGCATACCAGTCGATGACGCGGCGGACCTGACGCATGACCTCGGGACCGATCCCGTCGCCCGGCAGCAGAAGGAGCGAACGCTTCGACATGGAATACCTCTGTGTGTTTGCTTGGCATTGGCGGCGGGTCTTCGCCGCGGCTGGATTCATAGACCTTCCCGGTCACGCCGCCAAGGGGCGGCGCGACTAGGCTAAGGCGCAAAGGTACAGGTGGATCAGGAGGCCCAGAGCCAGGGCTGACCATCCTTGGCCTTGGCTTCGAACGCATCGATGGACCCGGCCTCGCGCAGGGTCAGGCCGATATCGTCCCAGCCATTCAGCAGGCACTGGCGACGGAACGGCTCCACATCGAAGCCGATCTTCTCCCCGTCGGGCAGGGTGATGGTCTGTGCTTCCAGATCGACGGTGAAGGTGGCGTTGGCGCCATTATCGGCGGCGGCCATCAGACGATCCACCACCTCGGTCGGCATGCGGATCGGCAGGATGCCGTTCTTGAAGCAGTTATTGAAGAAGATGTCGGCGAAGCTGGGCGCGATGATGCAGCGGATGCCGAAATCGGCCAGCGCCCAGGGCGCATGTTCGCGCGAGGAGCCGCAGCCGAAATTATCGCCGGCGACAAGGATCTTGGCCTGGCGGTAGGCCGGCTTGTTCAGCACGAAATCCGCGACCTCCTGGCCATCCTTCAGGCGCAGGGAGGCGAACAGGCCGGTGCCCAGGCCGGTACGCTTGATCGTCTTCAGATAGTCGGCGGGAATGATCATGTCGGTATCGACATTCATCAGACGCAACGGGGCGGCAACACCGGTGAGCTGAACAAACTTTTCCATGAGGCTTACCCGACGACAAAGGGGACGAAACGGCCCCTTTTCTGCCATGTGCCCGCCGCATCGCGCAATACATGATCGCTGGAAGGCAGCCCTGCGACAGATGCTTGCGTAGTACTTAAACCACCACCCTTTTTCTCCCGATCCTCACCCATGGTCGGGATGGCAGAAGGGCCAAGGGCACCCTATCTTGAATGGAAGACCAAATATCTGGTTCAGCGGAGGGTCGCGCCATGCGTGTGTTCCGTATCATCCTTCCCGTCACCGCCATCGATGATGCGGCTGGCTTCTATGGTGCGCTGCTGGCGCAGGCCGGGCGGCGCGTGTCGGCGGGCCGGCATTATTTCGATCTGGGTCAGATGGTGCTGGCCTGTTACGACGCAGAGGCCGAGGGCGATCAGGGGCCGGTGCCGCCGCTGCCGCAGCCGGTCTATTTCGCGGTGCATGATCTGGAGGATTTCCACGCCCGCGCGGTCGCGGCGGGTGCCGTGATGGAGGGCGGGATCGACACCCGCCCCTGGGGCGAACGCAGCTTCTATTGTCGCGACCCGTTCGGCAACCCGCTCTGCTTTGTGGAGGCAGGCACGGAGTTTACGGGGTGATGGCACAGGCCTGTTGGGATTCGCAAATCGCCTCCCCGGCGGAGGCCGGGGCCCAGGGCCACAAGCATAAACCCTTCCATCTGCCTCGCTGTTCGCAGCACCGGCGTCGGGCACTTGGCCCCTGGGCCCCGGCCTCCGCCGGGGAGGCGGGTATAATCACGTTGAGATCAATCTCACTCAACAGGCCCCTGTCCTACGCCGCCTTGCCCAAATGTTCCTTGACGCCGCCGGCCATCAGGAAGGCCAGGCATTCATTGCGCCGCGTGCGATAGGCGCCGGGCGTCATGCCGACCGTGCGGCCGAAAATGCCCGTCAGATGCGCCTGGGATGAAAACCCCGTCTCCGCCGCGATCTCGGCCAGCGGCAGATCGCTTTCCAGCAGCAGGCGCTTGGCCCCGTTCACGCGGCGGGCCAGAACATAGCGGTGCGGTGCCTCGCCCAGCGCCGCCTTGAAACGGCGGGCGAAATGGCTGGCGCTCAACCCCGCCACGGCGGCCAGGGTGGCCAGCGACAGATCGTCATCCAGATTCTGTTCCACGAACAGCAGCACGCGGCGCAGCTGCATCGCGGACAGGGCGTTGCCGGCATCGGTGCCGGTACCGCTGCGGCGGGCCAGCACGGCCTCCACGCCTTCCGTCTCGGCGGCGATGCAGGCGGTGAATTGCGGGGGCAGGCAATCGGGCGGCGGAACGGGCATGGCATCTCCCCTGTCTGAACCGGCACCGGCATGGGCGCGAGGCTGGCTCATCAACATGGATCGCCACGGGCCGACGCCAATCCGGCCATGCTGTCATCATCGACAGGGATGGTCAGGGATGGGGCGGGCGTGGCGGGAATGGACTGAAAGAGACCGGCGGATGAAAGGGTAACCCCGAAACCGGCTCCTGACCATATGATTAACCGTCCGATCCATGGCCGGTCTGTGCGCGTCGTCACTGCTGCTGAAAAACAGGCGGGCTGCGGGTGATATCGATGTCCTTTGAGGGGTTGGCGCGTGGTGGCCGCCTGTTCTTGGAATTGGTCCGGGAAAGGTCCTGTTTGCCGGGATTTTCTCCGTAACAGCCCTGGACATGGCGGCCCATAGACCGCACATAGACGCGGGGCAATGTACCGGTGCAGTTGGAGTTACATCATGGGTTTTGCGCGTCGCATCGCGCCGGCCGCCATTGCGGCCATGGCCACCTTTTCCCTTTTCGCCGCCGGTGCCATGCCGGTCTTTGCCGAAATGGTCCTCAATCGCGGCAACCAGGCGGAACCGACCTCGCTGGACCCGCATAAGGGTACCGACGTGCAATCGGCCCGCATCGGCTACGACCTGTTCGAAGGGCTGATGACCTTCGGACCCGATGGTAAGACCATCCCCGGCGTGGCTGAAAAGTGGGAGATCAGCCCCGATGGCCTGACCTATACCTTCACCTTGCGCGCCGACGCCAAATGGTCGGACGGCACCGCGGTGACGGCAGAAGATTTCGTCTTCTCCTGGCGCCGGCTGGTCAATCTTGCGACGGCATCCGACTATGCCTATTTCCTGTGGCCCGTGAAGAATGGCGAGGCGATCAGCAATGGCAAGCTGGCGCCGGACAGCCTGGGGGCGGTGGCCGTCAATCCGCGCACCCTCAAGGTGACGCTGGAACGTCCCACCGGCTATTTCCTGGCCTCGCTGGTCCACCGCATGACCTATCCGGTGTCCAAGGCCAATGTGGAAAAGTTCGGTGCCGATTTCGTGAAGCCGGGCAATCTGGTCTCCAACGGCGCCTACAAGCTGACCGACTATATGCCGCAATCCTTCGTGAAGGCGGTGAAGAACCCGTTCTTCCGTGATGCCAAGAGCGTGAAGGTCGACACGGTCGTTTTCCACCACACCGACAGCCCGGAAACCGAGCTGCGCCGCTTCCGCGCCGGTGAGCTGGATATCGTGCAGATGGCGCCGGTCACCCAGATCGACTGGCTGAAGCAGAATATGCCGGAAGTGATGAAATTCTATCCGGTGCTGGGCACGCAGTATCTGGCCGTCAACATGACCAAGGAACCGCTGGCTTCTAACCCCAAGCTGCGTCAGGCCCTGTCGCTGGCCGTGGACCGGCAGATCATCGTGGACAAGATCACCAAGTCCGGTGAGGTCCCGGCCTATACGCTGACGGCGCCGGGCGTGCCCGGCTACACCCTGCCCGACGCCAACATGGCCAAGGCGACCCAGGCCGAACGCGACGCCATGGCCAAGAAGCTGGTGGCAGAGGCCGGCTATGGTCCCGGGGCCAAGCCCTTCACGGTTGAGATCCTGCACAACACCAACGAAAGCACCCGCAAGATTGCGGTGGGCATCGCCTCCATGTGGCAGTCCAAGCTGGGCGCCAAGGTCAGCCTGAATAATCAGGAATGGAAGGTCGTGCTGCAAAATGCCGGGGAGAAGTCCTACGCCAACATGGTCGTGCTGGGCTGGATCGCGGACTTCCCCGATCCCTACACGTTCTTGAAGCTGTTCCTGGCCGATGTCGGCAAGATGAACCGGTCCGGCTATACCAACGCCGCCTATGACGCCAAGCTGAAAGAGGCCAACCTGACCACCGATCCGGCCAAGCGTCTGGCCCTGGTGACGGAGGCGGAGGGGATGATGCTGGCCGATGCGCCGATGATCCCCATCTACCACACCTCCTACCGCAATCTGGTGCATCCGCGCGTCAAGGGCTGGTTCGAAAGCCCGATGGGCGTGCAGCCCACGCGCTATATCGAGGTCAACCGTTAACAAGCGGTTTTAATAAGGGGCGCCCGTCACCAGTGGCGGGTACCCCCAACCGGGTCATCAACAATAATCAGGCCCGGAGCAAACAGGCGGTTCGCAACCCACCATGTAAGGAACAGGAGATAATCGGGCATGTCATCATTGTGGAAGAAGATGCGCGGTCTGGTGGCCGCCACGGCCCTGCTCGTGTCGGGCATGGGGCTGGCGGCGCTGCCGGCGCAGGCGGAAAAGGTGCTGCACCGGGGCAATGGCGCGGAGCCGGAAACCCTCGACCCCGCCAAATCCAGCGGCGTGCCCGAAAGCTGGCTGCAATATGACCTGTTCGACGGGCTGCTGGTGCCCGACGGCAAGGGCAATTTCATCCCCGGTGCCGCCGAAAAATGGGATGTCAGCGCCGATGGCCGTGTCTACACCTTCCACCTGCGCCGTAATGCCAAATGGTCGGATGGCACGCCGGTGACGGCGCAGGACTGGGTTTATTCCTGGCGCCGGCTGGTCGATCCCAAGACCATGGCCGATTACGCCTATTTCCTGTGGCAGGTGAAGAACGCGCAGGACATCACGCTCGGTCGCAAGGCACCGGAAACGATGGGCGTGCGCGCCGTCGATGATTATACGTTTGAGGTGACGCTGGGCGCCCCCACCCCGTACTTCCTGTCGATGCTGCACCACCACTCCACCTACGCCGTGTCCAAGGCGAATGTGGAGAAGTTCGGGAATGAGTTCGTGAAGCCCGGCAATCTGGTCACCAACGGCGCCTATATGCTGGCGGAATCGGTACCGCAGAGCCACATCAAGATGGTGAGAAACCCCCACCATTACGACGCGGCCAATACCAGGATCGACACGGTCTTCTTCTACCCGACCGAAAACCAGGAAGCCGAACTGAAGCGCTATCGTGCCGGCGAACTGCACATCGCCTATGAAGTGCCGGTGGCACAGATGCAGTGGCTGCGTGACAACCTGAAGAGCGAATTGCACCTCGCCCCCTATTTCGGCACCTATTTCTATGCGCCGAACCTGACCAAGGAGCCGTGGAAGTCCAATAAGGACCTGCGTCTGGCCCTGAACCTGGCCATCGACCGCGACATCATCGTGGACAAGGTGAACCAGCGCGGCGAAATCCCGGCCTACAGCTTCGTGCCACCCGATACCACCAACTATACCCAGCAGTTGCCCGACTATGCCAAGTGGACGCAAGCTCAGCGCGATGCCAGGGCCAAGGAACTGATCGCCAAGGCCGGTTACGGGCCGGGGGGCAAGCCGCTGGAGATCGAGGTCCTGTACAATACCCAGGAAAACCATCGCAAGGTGGCCATCGCCGTTGCCGCCATGTGGCAGCAGAAGCTGGGCGTGAGGGTGACCTTGAACAATCAGGAATGGAAGGTGTTCCTGAATACGCGTGACGAGAAGAAGTTCAAGGACATCACCCGCCACGGCTGGATCGGCGATTACAACGACGCCAACAATTTCCTGGAACTGGTGCGCGGCGATATCGGCAAGCAGAACCCGTCCGCCTTCTCCGACCCGCAGTTCGACCTGCTGATGGCAGAGGCCAACACAACGGCGGATACGGCCAAGCGCGCGGCCCTGTTGCAGCAGGCTGAACGCCTGATGATCGAGGAAGTGGCCGTCTTCCCGATCCATTTCTACAGCTCCAAGCATATGGTCAGCCCCAAGCTGATCGGCTGGACCGACAATCTCCAGGATTTGCACCCCTCCCGCTTCCTGGATTTGAAGCCGTAGGGTTTGTCAGGTTTTGATGGAATCGGGTTGTTGCTCTCTCCACCGTCATCCCCGCGAAAGCGGGGACCCAGCGTAAGGCGCGGTCAGCGCCGATATGAGTCATATCGCGGCTATCGCCGCTCGACGCTGGGTTCCCGCTTTCGCGGGAATGACACTGTTCAAGCACACCCATCAATGTAGCCCTCCCGCGAAACCCCGACCGCGCCAACGGTTGGGGTTTTTTCTTGCCCGCATTCCGGGGCCGTCTATCCTGGGTTTCGGCCCTTTGGTGGAATGGAGAATGTCCAGTGCGGTTCCTGGCGACGTGCGTGTCCTGCCTGCTGTTGCTGGTCACCCTTCTGGTGGCGCCGGCGCGGGCAGAGATGGTGCTGCACCGTGGCAACGGGTCGGAGCCGGAAACGCTGGACCCGCATAAATCGACCGGCGAGGGCGAAAGCTGGATCGCGATGGACCTGTTCGAAGGGCTGGTCACGGCGGATGCGCAAGGCCGCATCATTCCCGGTGCCGCCCTGTCCTGGACCATCAGCGATGACCGCCTGACCTATATTTTCAAGCTGCGGCCCAATGGCAAATGGTCGGACGGGATGAAGGTGACGGCCTCGGATTTCGTCTTCTCCTGGCGACGGCTCGTCTCGCCCGCCACCCGTTCCCGCTATGCCTTCTTCCTGTGGCCCGTGAAGAACGCGGAGGCCGTGTCGAAGGGCGACATGCCGGCCAGTGCCATGGGCGTGGAGGCGGTGGATGACCTGACCCTGCGTGTCACGCTGGAGGCGCCGACCTCCTATTTCGTGGCCTCGCTGCAGCATCACGCCACCTATGCCGTGTCGCAGGCCAATGTGAAACGGTTCGGGGATGATTTCATCAAGCCCGGCAACCTTGTCTCCAACGGCGCCTTCATGCTGGCCGAGGCGGTGCCGCAGGGCCATGTGAAGCTGGTGCGCAACCCGCATTTCCATGCAGCATCCACGGTCGTGCTGGACGCCGTCTATTTCTATCCCACGGAAAACCGCGAGTCCGAACTGAAGCGCTTTCGCGCGGGCGAACTGGACGTGACCTATGACCTGCCGGATGGGCAGATCGCCTGGGTGCGGCAGAACATGCCCGCCGACCTGCGGCTGGCGCCCTTCTTCTCCACCTACTGGTTCTGCTTCAACCTGCGCAACGAGCCGTGGAAGTCGAACCCCGACCTGCGCGCCGCCCTGTCGCTGGCCATCGACCGGCAGTTGATCGTGGACAAGATCACCCAGGCCGGCGAAATCCCCGCCTATACGATCACCCCGCCGGGCACGGAGAATTACGTGGCCCCCCTGCCGGAATGGGCCCGCTGGACACAGGCACAGCGCGACGCTAAGGCCAAGGAACTGCTGGCCAAGGCGGGATATGGTCCGGGGGGCAAGCCGCTGGAGGTGGAGATCCTGTTCAACACCTCGGAGAACCACCGCAAGATCGCCATCGCGCTGGACAGCATGTGGCGGCAGAAGCTGGGTATCCGGGTCAAGATGACCAACCAGGAATGGAAGGTGGTGTTGCAGTCGCGGGCCGAGGGCAGGTTCCAGGATCTGGTGCGGGCCGGCTGGATCGGCGATTACAACGACGCCTATTCCTTCCTGTCCCTGTTCCTGTCGGACGTGAAGGGCCAGAATCACAGCGGCTATTCCAATCCCGACTATGACCGCCTGGTCCGCGCCGCCGCGTCAGAAGTGGACCCGGCAGCACGGCGGCAGCTGTTGCAGCGGGCCGAGGCCCTGATGCTGGCCGACCACCCCGTGATCCCCATCTACACCTACGTCACCACCCACATGGTATCGGCCCGCGTCAGCGGCTGGCAGGACAATATCCGCAACCTGCATTTGTCGCGGTATTTGTCGGTGGTGCGGTGAGGTTCGGTTCCGTTCACCGCCCCACCCACCCCGCCAGCATCCGCACCCAGAGGCGGCGCAGGGCTTCGTGCCCTGGGGCGGGGCCGGCGGCCAGTTCCTGCATGGCCATGCCGCGCAGCATGTAGATGGTCAGCACCATCAGGTCGGCCATTTCCGTTACATCGTCCGCGTCGGGGCGCAGCGACATGCCCCAATTGCTGCCGATGGCGGCCAGGAAGCCCGAGAAGATCGGGGCCAGCCGGGCGCGCAGTTCGGCGTCGGTGCGCGCCGCCATCGCCACCTCGAACAGCAGGTCGCGGTGGCGGCCTGTGTAGAACCGGGTCCATGCCGCCTCGATCATGGCGGACAGCCTGTCCTCCAGCGGCAGGGAAGGGTCAGGCGTCTGTGCCGGTCCCAGGGCGCGGGCCGACGCCACGGCGCCCAGCAGCAGACCCTCCGCCGCCAGGGCCAGCATCTCTGCCTTCGTCTCGAAATGATGGGCCCAGGCCCCGCGTGAGACGCCGGCCCTTTCCAGGATCACCGACAGCGACGCCCCGGCATTGCCATGGTCGGCCAGCGCGTCCAGCGTGGCCGCCGCCAGCCGCTCCCGCATCTCCTCGCGCCGTGCCGCCTGGCTGCGCCGTTCGGGCTTTGCCTGCTCCGCCACGTTCCTTCACCCGCTTCAACTTTTTCCGTTTTCATCATTGCCACAAAAGCCGGGTCGATGTAAAAACAAACCAATCGGTCTGTTTTTATAAACACACAGCGGGAGGACAGGATGGCACAGACGGACAATGTCGGGCGGCTGGCGCGCAGCATGGCTTTCTATTCGGCCTATCACCGGCACCCGCATAACCGGCTGACGCATTATTTCGGCGTGCCGACCATCGTGTTCGCGGTGATGCTGGGCCTGTCCTATATCCCGGTGCCGCTGGGCGGAGCGCAGGTCAGTGTGGCGCTGATCCTGATGGCGGTTCTGGCCGCCTATTATGTCTATCTGGACCCCATGATCGGCGGCACATTGGCGGCCCTGTCGGTGCCGTTCCTGATGCTGGCGGACCGTGTCACCACCTTGCCGGGACAGATTGCCGCCATCATCGGGGCCGTCACCTTCATCGGCGGCTGGGCGGTACAGTTGCTGGGCCACAAGTTTGAGGGCAACAAGCCGGCCCTGACGGCCAATCTGCTGCAAATCTTCGTGGCCCCGCTGTTCCTGGTGGCCGAGGCCTATTTCGCCCTGGGCCTGCGCCGGGAAGTGGAGGCACAGGTGGAACGGCTGGTGGCCGATGGTATCGGCGGTCCCGGTGCCCTTGGCCTGCCGGCGCATCAGGGCTGATCCGCCATGGGGCAGGGGCGGCGTATTCTGATCGCGGGCGCCGGCAGTGTCGGTGCCTATGCCGGTGGCTGTCTGGCGCTGGAGGGACGTTCCGTCACCCTGCTGGGGCGTCCGGCCCTGATGGACCGGGTGCGGGCACGCGGCCTGCGGGTCAGTGATCTGGACGGGCTGGACCGCAAGGCGCTGCCCGGCCCCTGCCTGCGGCTGGATACCGATCCGGCGGCGGCCATGGCAGATGCCGGCCTGATCCTGGTTACCGTCAAATGCGCCGACACGGCCGCCATGGCCGACCTGATCGCCACCCATGCCCCACCCGATGCCTGGGTCGTCAGCTTGCAGAATGGGGTTGGCAATGCCGGCATCCTGGCCGACAGGCTGGGACCCGGACGGGTGGTGGCCGGCATGGTGCCCTTCAACATCGTGCAGTTGCCTGATGGCCGCATCCATCGCGGTACCGGCGGCACCATCATGATCGCCACGGGCTTTTTCGGTCTGCGTCAGGAACTGGACGTGCCGGGCCTGCCCGTGGCTGAAAGCGCCGACATGGATGGGGTGCTGTGGGGTAAGCTGCTGATCAACCTGAACAATGCACTGAACGCCCTGTCGGGCCTGCCGCTGGCCGAACAGCTGGCCGCGCGTCCCTGGCGCCGGCTGCTGGCGGCACAGCAGTTGGAAGGGCTGGCGGCGTTGCGGCGCGCAGGTATCCGTCCGGCCACGCTGGGCGCCGTGTCGCCGCGCCTGCTGCCCCATATCCTGCGCCTGCCTGATCCGCTGTTCCGGGTGCTGGCCCGGCGCATGCTGTCGATCGACCCCTTGGCCCGGTCCTCCATGTGGGAGGATCTGGAACGCCGCCGCCCGACGGAGATCGATCAGCTGCAAGGCGCCGTGATCGCGCTGGCGGCCCGCCATGGCCTGTCCGCGCCGGTCAATGCCCGTGTGCGCGATCTGATCCGTGCGGCGGAGGCGGTGGGCGGCGGTTCGCCGGGGTTGAGGCCGGAGGCGGTGGCGTAGAGCGCATTTCCGCCGAGCGGAAACGCGCTCTACGCTTTTGTTTTCCTCAATCGCCGGCGCTGCATCCGCAGCTTGGCTTACGCCGCACGTGCGGCGCGGTGGCAGTCGCCGCCGCCGCCGCTTCCGGTAACCGCAAGCTGCTCTTAACCCATCCCGCGACAACCATCCCATTGCCATTCCCGATGATCGGCCTAGGATGCGGGGACGTTTCCCCTTGGATGTCGCATCATCATGAAGAACGCCCGCCATATCGCCGCCGCCCTGCTGGCGCTTTCCAGCCTTGCCGGCTGCATGGCCGCCCCGGCCCAGCGCGAGGCGCGCGAAGGTCTGGACCCGCGCCGGGCCTGCCTTGCGCAATGCAACCGCGACAACAATATCTGCATGGACCAGCAGTCGGCCAGCCCCGGCAACACCTCGCAGGTCGGTCGCACCGACTATGGCATGGGGGCGACCTGCAAGGCCGAATTGCAGAGCTGCCAGGCCCGCTGCTGACCCCGCTTCCGTCTCCTGGAGTCGGTACCCATGAAGAAGCTTGTCATCTCCTGCCTGGCGGGCCTGCTGCTGGCGGCCCCCTTGCCCGTGCTGGCGCAGGACCGTGCCGTGCCCGTCAACCGGGCCGATATCACCCTGTCCTTCGCGCCCCTGGTGAAACAGGCCGGCCCCGCCGTGGTGAATATCTACACCAAGCGGCGGGTGCAGCAGCGCATCTCCCCCCTGTTGCAGGACCCGCTGTTCCAGCGCTTCTTCGGTGACGCCCTGTCGGGCATTCCGCGCGAACGGGTGGAAAGCAGCCTGGGCTCGGGCGTGATCCTGGGGGCCGATGGCCTGATCGTCACCAATGCCCATGTCATCAAGGATAGTGACGAGATCACGGTCGTCCTGTCCGACCGCCGCGAATTTGCGGCCCGGCTGGTGACCACGGATGAACAGGTCGATCTGGCCGTCCTGCGCATCGATCCGGGCAAGGAAAAGCTGCCCGTGCTGGAGATGCATGACAGCGACAATCTGGAAGTGGGCGATCTGGTCCTGGCCATCGGCAACCCGTTCGGGGTGGGCCAGACGGTCACCAGCGGTATCGTCTCCGCCGTGGCCCGCACCGCTGTCGGTATTTCCGATTATAATTTCTTCATCCAGACCGATGCCGCCATCAATCCCGGCAATTCCGGTGGCGCGCTGATCAGCATGGATGGGCGGCTGGTGGGGATCAATACCGCCATCTACAGCCGGTCCGGTGGCTCCATCGGCATCGGCTTTGCCATTCCGGCCAACATGGTCCGCACCGTCGTGGATGCCGTGCGCAATGGCGGCAAGCTGGTCCGCCCCTGGATCGGGGCCGGCGGGCAGCCGGTGACCAGCGACATCGCCGCCTCCCTGGGGCTGACGCGGCCTGCCGGCGTTCTGATCAATCAGGTGCGCAAGGGCGGGCCGGCGGATCAGGCGGGGCTGAAGGTGGGCGACGTGGTCACCGCCGTCAATGGCAAGGCCGTGGATGACCCGGACAGCATGCGTTACCGCGTGGCGACGCTGGGCGTGGGCGGCACCACCAATGTCACCGTTCTGCGCAATGGCCGGGAACAGAACCTGTCCCTGCGCCTGATCGGCCCGCCGGAGGACCCGCCGCGCCAGGAAACCACGCTGGCCGGTCGCACGCCCCTGACGGGGGCCAAGGTTGCCAACCTGAACCCGGCCCTGGTGGAGGAACTGCGCTTCGATGGGGCCGACAGCGGTGTGGTCGTGCTGGAGGTCGGGCGCGGATCGCCCGCCGCGTCGTTGGGCCTGCGCCCCGGCGATGTCGTCCTATCGGTCAACAATACCGAGGTGAAACGGGTGGGTGACCTGGATGCCGCCCTGGCCGGACAGGTCCGCCGCTGGACCATCGCCGTCCGGCGCGGGGATCAGACGCTGACGACGACGGTTGGTGGATAAGAAAACCCCCGCCGGAGCGATCCGGCGGGGGTTTTGACCATACGGATGTCACACCGAAGCCCTTGTTGACGACCGCTTGCTGTAGGTCGCGGGTGAGCCGAAGGCGAACCCCGACATCAATGGCACCGTCGTTCGTCGGGGTTCACTCGCGTTCACCCACGACCTACGGCACGGGTCAGTATCAAGGACTCCGACGGTATCAGTTCACGCGGGAACCGGTGCCCAGCAGGCCCCGGTTGCGCAGCAGGGCGTCAACCTTGGGTGCGCGGCCCCGGAAGGCGACATAGGCCTCCATCGGGTCCTTGGAACCGCCGGCGCTGTACACTTCCTGGTACAGTTTCTGGGCCAGCTTCGGATCGAAGATGTTGCCGGCTTCCTTGAAGGCGTCGAACCCGTCGGCGTCCAGCACTTCCGCCCACATATAGCTGTAATAGCCGGCGGAATAGCCATCGCCGGAGAAGACGTGCGTGAAGTGCGGGCTGCGGTGGCGCATGACGATTTCCTTCGGCATGCCCAGCTTGGCCAGCTCATCGCGCTCGAACTTGTCCGGGTCCAGGTCCTTGGCGTCGGTCAGGCTGTGATAGGCCAGATCGACCAGGGCGGACGAGGTATAGGAGACGGTGGCAAAGCCCTGGTTGAAGGTCTGCGCCGCCAGGATCTTGTCCAGCAGGGCCTTGGGGATCGGCTCGCCCGTCTTGTAATGCACGGCGAAGCGCTGCAGAATCTCCGGCTGCGCGATCCAATGTTCCAGGATCTGGCTGGGGAATTCCACGAAGTCGCGTAGCACCGACGTGCCCGACAGCTGCGGATAGGTGACATCCGACAGCATGCCATGCAGGCCATGGCCGAATTCATGGAACAGGGTGGTGGCGTCATCAAACGACAGCAACGTCGGCTGGCCCTCGGCCCCCTTCGCGAAATTGTTGTTGTTCATGACGATGGGCGTCACCTTGCCCGACAGCTTCTCCTGTTCGCGCAAGGACGACATCCAGGCGCCGGAACGCTTGGAGGGCCTTGCGAAATTGTCGCTGTAGAAGACGGCGACGTGCTGACCCTTCTTGTCCTTGACCTCATACACCTTCACGTCGGGGTGATAGCGCGGCACGTCCTTCAGCTCGGTGAAGGTCACGCCGAACAGCTGATTGGCCGTGAAGAACACCGCTTCCATCATCTTATCGAGCTGGAAGTACGGCTTGATCTCTTCCTCGTTCAGGTCGTACTTCGCCTTGCGCACCTTCTCGGCGTAGTAATACCAGTCCCAGGGTTCGATCTGGATGTTCTGGCCCTCGCTTGCCGCCATCTTGGCCAGATCGTCCTTTTCCTCCGCCGCGCGCACCTTGGCCGGTTCCCAGACCTGCATCAGCAGATCGCTGACGGCCTGCGGGTTCTTGGCCATCGTGTCGGCCAGCTTGTATTCGGCAAAGGTCTTGTAGCCCAACAGGTTCGCGCGCTCGATCCGCAGCTGCACGATCTCCTTGATGGCGGCGTTGTTGTCCTGGGCATCGCCATTGTCACCGCGCGCGGTCCAGGCCTTCCAGGCCTTTTCCCGCAGGGCACGGTCGGCGGAGAAGGTCAGGAACGGCTCGATCGAGGAACGCGACAGGGTGATGACATACTTGCCCTCATCCCCGCGCTCCTTCGCGGCCTGGGCGGCGGCGGCGCGCACGAATTCCGGCAGGCCGACCAGTTCTTCCTGGCTGGTCAGGACCAGCTTGTATTCCTTTTCATCGGCCAGGACATTCTGGCTGAACTGCGTGGACAGGACGGCCAGACGCTGCAGGATGGCGGCCATCCGGTCGCGGTCCTTGCCCTCCAGCTTGGCGCCGGCGCGCACGAAATCGATGTAATAGCGCTCAAGGACGCGGGCCTGTTCCTTGGACAGTTTCAGGCTGTCGCGCTTGGCATACAGCGTGTCGATGCGCGCGAACAGGGCGGCATTCAGGTTGATGGCATTGCCATGCGCCGCCATGACCGGCGCCATTTCGCGCTGGATCTTCTGGAGCTGATCATTGGTGTTGGACGCGGTCAGGCTGCTGAACACGCGGGACACATTGCCCAGCATGGTGCCGCTCTTTTCCAGGGCGTCGATGGTGTTGGCGAAGGTGGGGGCGTCCTTATTGTCGGTGATCGCCTTGATCTCCGCCAGATGGTCAGCCATCGCCTTCTCATAGGCCGGCTTGAAATGCTCCGGCTTGATGGCGTCATAGGGCGGAACGCCGAACCGCGTGTTCCAGGGATGGAAGAAGGGATTGTCGCTGGTCACCTTGGTCTCCGCCTGCGCCACCTGCATGGGCGCTTCCGCCGCCTGCGCCATCATCGGCATGCATGTGCCTGCCATGGCCAGGATCAGGGCCGAAGCCCCGTTCTTCAATACCGCTTTCACTGCCTGTCCCCTTATTTCTTATTGAGGGATTGTCCGAACCGTCATGGGTCGGGCATCGCGCCGCACCTGACAAGAGGCGAAACATTTCCGTTACAATGAACCATCATCTTCGCCGAAATTGTCGCGGATCATGTCAGCCCGAGGGCTGGCGGCGGTATGAAAGGCTCGTTTACACTGCCCTTCCGCCCCTATCACCGGACCCGCCATGACCGCCGCACATACACCCGTTCCCCGTCTGGCCGACCTTGACATGAAGGCCCATCGCTATGCCGACAAGGGGGCCTATCAAAAGGAACTGGAAAAATTGCAGGAGAATATCCTGCATGTGCAGCAGGCCTACTGGCATGGCAAGCGCCGGGCCGTGATCGTGTTCGAGGGCTGGGACGCCGCGGGCAAGGGCGGGGCCATCCGCCGCCTGACAGAGAACCTGGACCCCCGCGGCGCCCATGTCTGGCCCATCGCCGCGCCTACGGCGGCCGAACAGGGCCGGCACTATCTGTGGCGCTTCTGGCAGCGTCTTCCCGAACCCGGCACCTTCGCCATTTTCGACCGGTCCTGGTATGGGCGCGTGCTGGTGGAACGGGTCGAAGGCTTCGCCAAGCCCAATGAATGGCGCCGCGCCTATGATGAGATCAACGAGTTCGAGCGGCTGCTGGCCGATGATGGCGTGCGCATCATCAAGCTGTTCCTGCACCTGTCGCCCGAGGAACAGTTGGACCGGTTCAAGGAGCGGCTGAACAATCCCTATAAGCGCTGGAAACTGACGGCGGAGGACCTGCGCAACCGCGACCGGCGGCCTGCGTATGAGGAGGCCATCGACGAGATGTTCGCGCGCACCAGCACGGATCAGGCGCCCTGGGTCGCCGTGCCCGCCGATGCCAAATGGCATGCCCGCGTGGCCGTGCTGCGCCATGTCGTGGATGCCCTGGCGTCGGGCGTGGACGTGACGCCACCGCCGCTTGACCCGGCGGTGAAGAAGGCGATGGAGAAGCTGCTGGCTTGATATGGCCGGTCAAGATTTCTGACCCGCCATACGGCGGCGACTGCCGCCGCGCCGCGCGTGCGGCGTGATGCCCAAGCCGCCGGATGGCGGCGCCCGGCGCCCGAGGGAACATGGGAAAAGGCGTTACGAGCCCTTCTTGTCCAACGGCGTGGCATCGGCGGCGCGGCGGGTGCGCTGCCAGGCGTCCAGGGTCCGGCGCAGATTGGCGGCGGCTTCCCGCTGTAACGCGGTGCGCCCGGCGGCGGGATTGTTGAAGGCTGTCTCCAGTTCCTCCTGCTCCGCCAGACAGGCCTCATAGCTCAACAGCGCATTGCGGTCGCTGTCGATGCGGTCGGCATGGCCGCTCTGGATGCCGCCATCGATACGCGGCAGGGTGCAGGGACCCGCAAGGGCTGGCCCGGCCAGCAGCAGGGCGGTCAGGGTAAGGGTACAGGCTTTGGCGGACATGCGGACACCCGATGGAGGGTCGCGATAGAGACGAGGATAGCGGCCATAACCGCCATGCCTCCCTCAGAGAGTCGCATGAAAGAACAGGGTGCGACAGTGCGTATTTCACATGAAAAGCATCTGCACCTAACTTAGGCACGCGCGCGGAAAATGCCGGCGCTGCATCCGCAGCTTGAGCCTATCCGCCTCCCCGGCGAAGGCCGGGGCCCAGGGGGTCAAGCGCCCAACACTGGTGCCGCGGACAGCAAGGCAGGTGGAAATGTTAATGCCCTTGGCCCCTGGGCCCCGGCCTTCGCCGGGGAGGCGATCTATAAATTTCAATGGGTTGGACAGACAGTCTGTTAAATTTCAACAGACCCTAACCACGCCGCCCGCACCACGCAGGGCGACGGCCAGGGTGGTTGCCGTGCTTTCGGCATCGCGCGGCACAATCGCCATGCCGTCGGCGGCAGCGGCCAGGCCGGCATGATCGGCGGGGCCCGGCTGGTCAGCCAGGATCACGTCCCAGGAACTGGCGGCCTTGCGTAGCACCTGTACCGCGCGTGACGGGGTGGGGACCAGCGTCACCTCGCACCCATACCCATCCAGTTCCAGGATCAGGGCATCGGCATCTTCGGAGGCCGACACCATCAGCACCCGCACCGCCGCCTCACGCCGGCTGGACGGGATGCGTTCGGCCAGTTCCATGGCCTGACGGCCTGCCTTCTGGATCTGGCGGGCGAAATCACGCTGCGGCCCGTCGGGCAGGTCAGCCTCCAGGAAGGAGGCGAAGCCCAGCAGGGCGTTCAGCGCATTGACAAGGTCGTGGCGCAGCCCGCGCGGCAGGCCATTGGCCTCCAGCGCGGGGGTTTGCGCGTCATCAGCGGGCAAGGCCCAGCTCCACGGCGCGCATGGCGGCCTGCGTACGGTTCTTGGCGCCCAGCTTCCGGCACAGGCCCCGGATATGCAGCTTCACCGTCACCTCCTCAAGGTCCAGCGCGCGGGCGATCTCCTTGTTGGACTGTCCCTTCAGCAGGAAGTCCAGCACCTCACGCTCGCGCCGTGTGAAGGTGCTGTTGAGCGCGTTGCCGTCCGACGCCATGGCGCTTTCGGCCAGATTGTCGGGCATGAAGGTTTCGCCCGCCGCCATGCGCTGCACGGCCTGCAACAGGATGGACCCCGGCAGCGTCTTGGGCAGGAAGCCCACGGCGCCATGGGCCATGGCCAGACGGATATCCTCGTTCTTGGCCTCGCCCGACATCAGGGCGATCTTCAGCGACGGGTAGCGTTCGCGCAGGCGGACAAGACCGTTCAGCCCGTTCATGCCGGGCATGCGCAGGTCCAGCAGCAGGATGTCGAACGGCGCCCCGTCATCCAGGACTTTCAACGCCTCGCTCACTGTACCCACGCCCTGGACGAAAGTACCCGGCGCCTCGCGCTCGAAATGCGAGCGCAGGGCATCACGCAGCAGGTCATGGTCGTCGGCAATCAGCAGGCGCATGTTTTTCTGCCCAAGGAGTTCACGTTAACGGGTCAATATTACAGCAACGGACGATTGCGCATAGCCCCCTGTTTGGGCCACCACCGGAATAGGTGCCATTAGCCTATGACCTTAGGCCGCATGGGCAGGGTGAAGGGGCGATGATGTTTTGCTTTGACTTGGCCGCGCGGCTGCGATAACGGTTTGGACAGGTGAAAGGTAATGCCGTTCGCCGGGGTGTCTTGACATATCCCCGTCCTTTCCGGACTGCCGCAGGGTGGACCGGCGCGAATCGCCGAAAGCAGGTTCTACCCGGACCGCCTTCGGCAAGGGTCATTACCGGGGTTGGTTTCCCGACCGTCCCTCTGCTTCACCCGCCGCCCCCATCCATTTTCAGGTCATTCGTCCAAAGCGAAGTCCCGTACTTCCGGCCCCTGGTTCCGATTCCGTCGCCGAACCTTGGCCGTGATCCCGCCCCAATCGGGGCGCATCCATGGGGGTGCCGCCCCCGTTCCCGCAACCGGCCCCACGGCCGACCGACAGCCAGATCCGATGAATCTCCAGGAACTCAAGGCCAAAACCCCCGCCGAGCTGCTCGCCTTTGCCGAAGAGCTGCAGATCGAGAATGCCGGCACCCTGCGCAAGCAGGACATGATGTTCGCCATCCTGAAGCAGCTGGCCGACAATGACGTGCCGATCTATGGCGAAGGCGTGCTGGAGGTGCTGCCCGATGGGTTCGGCTTCCTGCGCAGCCCGGAAGCCAACTATCTGCCCGGCCCCGACGATATCTATATCTCCCCGTCCCAGGTGAAGCGCTTCGGCCTGCGCACCGGCGACACGGTGGAGGGTCAGATCCGGGCGCCCAAGGATGGGGAGCGCTATTTCGCGCTGCTGAAGGTCAACACGATCAATTTCGACCATCCGGACAAGGTGCGCCACCGCATCAATTTCGACAACCTGACCCCGCTTTACCCGGATGAACGGCTGAAGCTGGAGGTGGAGGTCGATAATACCGGCAAGGGCCGCAAGGACATGACCACCCGCGTCATCGACCTTGTCGCCCCCCTGGGCAAGGGCCAGCGCGCCCTGATCGTGGCGCCGCCGCGCACCGGTAAGACGGTGATGCTGCAGAACATCGCCCATTCCATCGCCACCAACCACCCGGAAGTCTATCTGATCGTCCTGCTGATCGATGAGCGTCCGGAAGAAGTGACCGACATGGCCCGCTCCGTGCGCGGTGAGGTCGTGTCCTCCACCTTCGACGAACCCGCCACCCGCCATGTGCAGGTGACGGAGATGGTCCTGGAAAAGGCCAAGCGTCTGGTGGAGCACAAGCGTGATGTCGTCATCCTGCTGGACAGCATCACCCGCCTGGGCCGCGCCTATAACACCGTCGTTCCCTCGTCGGGCAAGGTGCTGACCGGTGGTGTGGACGCCAACGCCCTGCAGCGCCCGAAGCGCTTCTTCGGTGCCGCCCGCAATATCGAGGAAGGCGGCTCGCTGACCATCATCGCGACCGCCCTGATCGATACCGGCAGCCGCATGGACGAAGTGATCTTCGAAGAGTTCAAGGGCACTGGCAACAGCGAGATTGTCCTGGACCGCAAGCTGTCCGACAAGCGCATCTTCCCGGCGCTCGACATCCAGAAGTCGGGCACCCGCAAGGAAGACCTGCTGGTCGACAAGGGTGCGATGGCCAAGATGTGGATTCTGCGCCGCATCCTGAACCCGATGGGTCCGCAGGACGCGGTCGAGTTCCTGGTCGACAAGCTGAAGCAGTCGAAGACCAACAACGATTTCTTCGACAGCATGAACCAGTAAGGGGCGCTCGCCCCGGGTTTGGAAAGGGCCGCCACCGGGCAACCGGGGCGGCCTTTTTCATGGGTTGCGTCGGGGACGAAAATCCTCAGCTCCTGCCCTCGACCTGACCTGCAACCATGATCCCGTCCCCCCTATCTGCTGACGCCGTCCGCCCTTTCTGCTATGCTTGGCGCCATCAACACCCGATCAGCGCTCACTGAAACACACCCCGTTTTTATGTTTCACAGCGTTGCACAGCGCCGAAAACGCCGGGCCCTCCATCCGAAGCCATAGACCTTTTCATAGGCCGCGTGACCGCCATCACGGCGCCCCGCCACGCAAATGGATAGGATGGGTGAAATTGATCATCCCGCCATTGAAATGTCATGGAACCGGCGCATGATCACATCGTTGCCTCGTGGAACCGCGTATGCAGGCCCTCAAGGGGCCCGGACAGGAGGACGCCTATGGAAAACAATGATTTGATGCTTGATGACACCCTGCTTGGCGAGGCCAGCCTTGGTGAGCTTCTGTCCGATCCCATCGCTCTGCTGCTGATGGATCGCGACGGGGTGATGCCGGAGGATGTGCTGCGCATCGTCCGCGTCACGGCGGGCCGGATCGCCAGCAATGATTGCGGTCCCGTTGGTGCGGCCATATCGGCGGCCTGACCTTTTGCACCCGATATGACGGACGGGGGGATCGCCCGTCCGATTGAACTGCCGCTGCCCCCGTGCCATATGCAATTGTGAGATTGCAATGCCGGAGGGGTATCGTGCCCGACAGCCTGAACCATGCCGACCTGGGCGAATTGCCCGCCTGGGACCTGACCGACCTGTATGCCGGCCCTGACTGCCCGGCACTGGCCGCCGACCTGACCCAGGCGGATGCCGATGCCGCCGCCTTTGCCGAACGGTACCAGGGCAAGCTGGCGGGGTTGAGCGGGGCTGAACTGGCCCATTCCATCGCCGATTATGAGAAGCTGGATGAGGTTCTGTCGAAGGTCATGTCCTTCGCGGGCCTGCTCTATGCCTCCAACATGGCCGATCCCAATATTGGCCGCTTCTACCAGGGGATGAGCGAGCGGGTGACGGGCATTTCCGTCCATCTGCTGTTCTTCACGCTGGAGATCAACCGGCTGGAGGATGCGGCGCTGGAGGCCAAGCTGGCCAGCCCGGTCCTGGCCGCCTACCGTCCCTTCCTGCGCGATACCCGCATCTTCCGCCCGCATCAGCTTTCGGACGAGCTGGAAAAGCTGCTGCATGAGAAGTACGTGGCGGGCCGTGCGGCCTGGACCCGGCTGTTCGATGAACATCTGGCCGACCTGCGCTTCCCCATCCGGGGGGAGGAACTGACGTCGGCCCAGGCCCTCAACCTGCTTTCCTCCACCGATGCCGGTGTCCGCCGGGAAGCGGCCCAAGTGCTGGGGGAGGTGCTGGGGAAGAACCAGCGCACCTTCGCCCACATCATGAACACCCTGATCAAGGACAAGGAGATCGAGGATCGCTGGCGCAGCTACGCCAACCCCTGGTCATCCCGCAACCTGGCCAATCAGGTGGAGGATGAGGTGGTGGACGCGCTGCTATCCTCGGTGCGCGCCGCCTACCCCCGCCTGTCCCACCGCTATTATGCGCTGAAGGCCAAGTGGTTCGGTCAGGATAAGCTGGACTATTGGGACCGCAACGCGCCGCTGCCCGGCGATGATGATCAGAAAATCCCGTGGAACGAAGCCAAGCGCATTGTGCGCGACGCCTATGCCCGCTTCAGCCCGCGCATGGCGGAGATCGGGCAGCACTTCTTCGACAATCCCTGGATCGATGTGCCGCCGCGCCCCGGCAAGAACCCCGGTGCCTTCGCGCACCCGGTGGTGCCCTCGGCCCATCCCTATCTGCTGCTGAACTATATGGGCCGCACGCGCGATGTGATGACCCTGGCGCATGAGCTGGGCCATGGCGTTCATCAGTATCTGTGCCGCGAACAGGGGCATTTGCAGGCTTCAACCCCGCTGACCTTGGCCGAAACCGCGTCGGTGTTCGGGGAGATGCTGACCTTCCGTGGCCTGCTGGACGCCACCACCGATCCGAAGAAGCGCATGGCGCTGCTGGCCGGCAAGGTGGAGGATATGATCAACACCGTCGTCCGCCAGATCGCGTTTTATCAGTTCGAGCGCAAGCTGCACTCGGAGCGGCGCGAGGGTGAGCTGTCAGCCGAGCGGATCGCCGATATCTGGATGGAGGTGCAGACCGAAAGCCTGGGTCCGGCCTTCCGCTGGGAAGACAGCTACCGGCCTTACTGGACCTATATCGGCCATTTCGTCCACTCGCCCTTCTATGTCTACGCCTATGCCTTCGGCGACTGTCTGGTGAACAGCCTCTATGCGGCCTATCAGGAGGCGGCGGCCAAGGGCCAGGGGGCGGAGTTCGCGGACAAATATATGGAAATGCTGTCGGCGGCGGGCACGCTCCACCATACCGACCTGCTGGCCCCGTTCGGCCTGAACCTGACCGACCCGTCCTTCTGGAACAAGGGCCTGGGCCTGCTGGACAGCTTCATTACGGAGTTGGAGGGGCTGTGAGAGGGGAGTACTCCCCTCGGGCCGAGTTTCCGTGGATTACGCTTCGCCAATCCGCGCTACGCAATTTGCTCGTCCAATCGTGGAGCAATCGTAGCGCGGATTAGGCGAAGCCGTAATCCGCGGACCCCCGGCTCACCCGCTTACTTCTTCAACCCGATCTCGCGCAGGCGCTGATCCAGATACTGACCCGCCGTCAGCGCGTCCGACAGGGGCGCGTCGGGGCGGGGGTGCAGGAACAGCGGCATGGAATAGCGGGAGACGTTGTGCTCCGGCGGCGGGTTCACCACGCGGTGGGTCGTCGCCGGGAAATACCCGCCCGACGCCAGTTTCAGCATGTCGCCGGCATTGACGGCGATCATCCCGGCATCGCACGGCACGTCATGCCAGTTGCCGGCGGTGTCCTGGGCCTGCAGCCCCGGCTCGCTGCCCGTCACCAGCAGGGTGATCAGGTTGATATCCTCATGCGCGGCGGCGCGCACGGCCCCCGGCTCATACCCCTCGCCGATGGGCGGGTAGTGCAGGACGCGGAACAGCGTGCTGGTGGACCCATCCATCATGTTGGGCAGCGGCTGCTTGAAGCTGTTGCGCAGATCCTCGGGCACAGTGTCCTGGATCCAGTTCAGCAAGGTCAGGCCCATGGCAGACAGGTCGGCATACATCCGGTCGGTCGCGTCCTTCACCTGCGGCGGCAGGCGGCGACCCGGATAGACATGGTAGAATTCCTTCAAGTCCTTGACGGCGTTGTCCTTGGCGTTTTCTGACTTGAAGGGGAAATAGCCGTCCTGGGTTTCCGGGTCGAATTTGTACTCGTGCTTGCCGTCCCAGGCGAAGAAGCCGGACCAGACCTTGTACAGGTCCTGGATCAGGGCGGTATCGATGCTGTGATTGCGCAGGACGGCAAAGCCGGTCTCGCGCAGCGAGGTGACGAACTGCTCTGCTGCGTCGGGCGCCCGGTAATCCACGGTGGCGATGTTGAACATGGGTCTGTTGCCTTGGGGCTAACGGTTATGCGTATGGCTTGGTTCCTATCATCACGTTGCCACGCCCCGCGTCAATAGGCGGCCCCTTGCCGGAATGTCGCGCACTGAATATGTTGCGGCGCGATAGACACCTTAACCATGCGGCGGCCCCCGATGCGTCCCACGCCCCTGCGTTTCCTGGCCGGTTCAGAGGCCATGGCCCGCATCCGCCGTGACGGGTTGCATGAGGATCTGTTCGATGTGGTGGCCGGGGCCAGCGGCGGGGCGAAATGGCTGGCCCTGACAAGGCTGGACCAGGCCCTGTTCGGACGCTGGTTCCAGAAGCGGGAGCGCCCCCTGCACATGGTGGGCAGTTCCATCGGCACTTGGCGCTTTGCCTGTCTGGCCCAACCCGACCCGGTGGCCGCCTGCAAGCGGTTTGAGGCCTGTTATCTGGACTATGCCGTGGATGGGCCGGTAACTGCCGCCGAACTGACCGCCCATTGCCGGGACTTCCTGGATGTGATCTTCGGGGCCGACGGGATCGGCCATGTACTGGCCCATCCCTTCATGCGGCAATCGATCCTGGCGGTGCGGGGCCGGGGGCCAATACGGCCCGGTGCGGGCAAGGTGGGGCTGGGCCTGGGATTGGGTGCCGCCGGCCTTGCCAATCTGGTCAGCCGCCGGACCCTGCCGGCCTTTTTCGAACGCACCGTCCTGCATGATGGCCGCGACGCGCCGCCCTTCGACCTGAAGGCGGAATTCCCGACCCAGGCCGTGGCCCTGTCGCCCGCCAATCTGGTGCCGGCCCTGCTGGCATCGTCTGCCGTGCCCTTCGTGTTCGACGGGGTGGCGGATATGGTGGGGGCACGGCCCGGCCTGTATCTGGATGGCGGCATCATGGATTACCATCTGGATATGGGCTTCACGCCGCCGGGCCTTGTCCTCTATCCGCATTTCTCCCACCGCATCGTGCCGGGCTGGTTCGACAAGACGCTGCCCTGGCGCTGGCCGCGCGTCGCCAATTTGTCACGCATGCTGGTCCTGTGCCCGTCGGTGGCGTTTGCCCAGGCGCTGCCCTTCGGCAAGATCCCCGATCGTGGCGATTTCCGCCGCATGGATACCGCTACGCGGCAGAAATACTGGCGCACGGCGGTGGCGGAGACGGACCGGCTGGCCGATTGCTGGCGTGAAGCGGTGGAAAAGGACCGGGTGCCGGACCTGCTGGAACCGCTCCTCCCCTGACGCGCCGGACCAGTGTCATCGAACCGGCACTTGACCGCCGGCCCCTGCATCGGCTTCATGCGCGAACCTTACTCCCCTCCAGTCGGAGCCCGCACCCATGGCCGTCTCGCCGCTCGCCCCCGCTTCCTTCCCGTCGCTGCCGCCCATCGCCGGCGTGCGTCTGGCCGGGCACCGCGCCGGCATCCGGTACAAGACGCCGCGCAACGACGTGATGGTGGCGGTGCTGGATGAAGGCTCCAGCGTGGCCGCCGTCCTGACCCGGTCGCTGACGGCATCGGCCCCCATCCATCGTTGCCGCGCCCATCTGGCTGGTGGGGCTGTGCGCGCCCTGGTCGTCAATGCCGGTAATTCCAATGCCTTCACCGGCAAGGCCGGCGAAGCATTCGTGGACGCCACCATCGACGCCACCGTCGCCCTGCTGGGCTGCAAGGCATCGGAAGTGTTCCCCGCCTCCACCGGCGTCATCGGGCAGCCGATGGCCGCCGACCTGATTGCCAAGTCCCTGCCCGAAGCCTTCACCAAGCTGGCTCCGGCGGAGGGTGAGGCGTGGGAGGTGGCGGCGCGCGCCATCATGACCACCGACACCTTCCCCAAGGGGGCCTCGGCCACGGTCACCATCGACGGCGTGACGGTGACGGTGGCCGGCTTCGCCAAGGGCAGCGGCATGATCGCGCCCGACATGGCGACGATGCTGGCCTATGTCTTCACCGACGCCAATATCGCCCATGCCCCGTTGCAGGCCGTGCTGTCGTCGGCCACCGACCGCAGCTTCAATTCCATCACGGTGGATGGCGACACCTCGACCTCTGACACGTTGGTTCTGTGCGCCACGCGCAAGGCCGGGCATGGGGCCATCGAGGCGAATGACGATCCGCGTCTGGCGGCCTTTGCCAAGGCCGTGGACGCCGTCTGCCTGGACCTGGCGCAGCAGATCGTGCGCGATGGTGAGGGGGCGACCAAGTTCGTGGAAATCCGCGTCACCGGTGCCGACAGCGATGCCGCCGCCAAGCGCATCGCCCTGACGGTCGCCAATTCACCGCTGGTGAAGACCGCCGTGGCCGGTGAGGATGCCAACTGGGGCCGTATCGTGGCCGCCGTGGGCCGCTCGGGCGAACGCGCCGACCGCGACCTTCTGGTCATCTCCGTCGGCGGCGTACAGATCTGCGCCAACGGGATGGAGGTTCCTGGCTATGACGAGACGCCTGTCGTCGCCCACATGAAGGGCCAGGAAATCCTGATGGAGGTTGATATCGGCCTGGGCTCCGGCAACGCCACGGTGTGGACCTGCGACCTGACCCACGGCTATATCGACATCAATGGCAGCTACCGGTCGTGAGCGGCGGCGACACACCCTGCTGGCAGGAGCCGGCCCGGACAGGGCCGGTCCGCACTGTCCTGGTGGCCGCCGTCGCCCTGGTCGATGCCGACGGGCGCGTGCTGCTGGCGCAGCGTCCGCCCGGCAAATCCATGGCGGGCCTGTGGGAATTTCCCGGCGGTAAGGTCGATGAGGGCGAGACGCCGGAAGCGGCCCTGGTGCGGGAATTGAAGGAGGAGTTGGGGATCGATACGGCGGAAAGCTGCCTCGCCCCCATCGCCTTCGCCAGCCACACCTATGAGACGTTCCACCTGCTGATGCCGCTTTATGCGGCACGCGTGTGGAAGGGGACGCCGACCCCGATGGAGGGGCAGCAGCTGGCCTGGGTCAAGCCGGTGCGTATGGCCGATTACCCGATGCCGCCGGCGGATATTCCGCTGATCCCGATCCTGCGGGACCTGCTCTAATCATCGTCGCAGGGTGTGGATCGACCGGATCAGCAGGGCGATGACCACCAGGGCACCCCCCTGGTGGGCGGAACCCAGGGCCACCGGCACGGCATGCAGCAGGGTGGTGATACCCAGCACCACCTGCCCGCCAATGCCCAGCGACAGCCACAGCGCCGACCGCTTCGCCACCTCCGGCAAATCGGCCCGCTGTCCCACGCGCCAGGCATAGGACAGGACGGTGGCGGCGGTGGCGATGGCCAGCCAGCGGTGCGTGAACTGCACCATGGCGGTATTTTCCAGGAAGTTCAGCCAGGCCGGCGACAGGTTCCAGACCTCCGGCGGGGCAAACTCCCCATTCATCAGCGGCCAGGTATTATAGGCGAAGCCGGCATCCAGCCCGGCCACAAAGGCCCCCCACACGACCGTGATGGACACCAGCAGCATGGCGGCCCAGCCATGGCGGCGCAGGCCGGCACGGTCAGGGCGGTGGGCGGCACCGGGATGGCGCAGGCCCAGGCCCGCCTGGATCAGCAGGGCGTAGAGGATCAGGGCCATCGACAGATGCATGGCCAGCCGGTAATGGCTTACATCGGTGCGCACGGACAGGCCCGACTGCACCATGAACCAGCCGATGAAACCCTGCAGCCCGCCCAGCAGGAACAGGCCCACCAGTTTGGGCAGCATGGACCTTGTCACCATGCCCTTCACAGCGAACCAGACCAGCGGCACCGCGAAGACCACGCCGATCAAGCGGCCCCACAGGCGGTGGAACCATTCCCAGAAGAAGATCTGCTTGAACTCATCCAGGCTCATCCCCTGGTTCAGGACCTGATATTCGGGGATCTGCTTGTACTTTTCGAACTCCGCCAACCACTGCGCCTCGTTCAGCGGCGGTAGGGCGCCCGTGATGGGCTTCCATTCGGTGATGGACAGGCCGCTTTCCGTCAGGCGGGTGATGGCACCGATGATGGCCATGACAAAAACCATGCCGGCACAGGCCAGCAGCCAGTTGGCGACGGCGCGATGGCCGGGTACGGGAGGGGCGGCGGTCATGACAGGCCGTTCGGTGAATGAAAAGATGGGGTGATATGGGGTCGATACGGCCCGCTGGTCAAATGCCGGGCTTGCGGCCCCGCGTCGCAGCCAGGGCGGACAGGATCGGCCCCACCGATGCCGGATCGCGCATGACCGTCCCCATCACCGCGACGCCTGCCGCCCCGGCACCGATACAGGCCCCGGCATTCCCGCCATCGACCCCGCCCAGCGCCAGGGTGGGCAGGGGCAGGCCGGACAGCACTGCCGGCCCCAAGGCCGGGCCATAGCCCGGCTTGGATGGGGTCAGGAAAATGGGGCTGAGCGTGGCATAATCCGCCCCGTCGCGCGCCGCCGCCGCCACAGCATCCCGGTCATGGCAGGAGGCGCCGATCAGGGCATCCGGTCCCAGCAGGGCCCGTGCCGTGATGATATCCCCGCCATCCGGCAGATGCACCCCGTCACACAGGCTGCCCAGCGCCATATCGCCATGGATGGTCAACACGCCACCGACCTGCGCCAGGACAGGCCGCAGCCGCATCAGCAGGGCGGATTGATGGTCGCGCGGCAGGTCCTTTTCCCGCAGGCTGACCCAGCGGCACCCGGCGGCCACACAGGCGGCCACCACCGACGCCAGATCGCCACCCGCCTGATGCCGGTCGGTGATCAGCAGCAGGGGTGGGTCGGGCAGCAGCCTCACGCCGTCAGCTTTCCGCCGATCTGGTGGGCGTAGCCGCGCAGGAAGGCGGCACCATCCACCGGCCCCTTGCCCGGCCGCTGCACCCGGATCAGACGCAGCGCCCCCTCGCCACAGGCCAGGGTCGGGCCGGTGTCCAGCAGGGTGCCGGGTTCGCCCGCCCCATCGACCGCCTGTGCCTCCAGCACCTTCAGCTTCTCGCCATTGGCCAGATCGATCCAGGTGCCGGGCCAGGGGGTGAGGCCGCGCACCTGCCGGTCCAGTTCGGGGGCGGACCGGGTCAGGTCCAGCCGTCCCTCATCCTTAGACAGTTTGGCGGCATAGGTCACGCCCTCTACCGGCTGCGCCACCGGGGGCAGGCTGCCATCGGCAATGCCGGGCAGGGCGGCCACCATCAACCGCGCGCCCATCTCGGCCAGCGCGTCATGCAGGTCGGCGGCATTCATCCGCGCCGTTATGGGCAGCCGGTCTTTCAGCAGCATGGCACCGGTATCCAAGCCGGCATCCATCTGCATGATGGTGACGCCGGTTTCCGCATCGCCGGCCAGGATCGACCGCTGGATAGGGGCCGCCCCGCGCCAGCGCGGCAGCAGGCTGGCATGGACATTGACGCAGCCCAGGCGTGGCGCATCGAGAATGGCCTGCGGCAGGATCAGGCCATAGGCCGCGACGATGGCGCAATCCAGGTTGAGCGCTGCGAACTCCGCCTGTTCCTCTGCCTTGCGCAGGCTTTTGGGCGTGCGGACGGGAATGCCCAGCGCCTCGGCGCGGCGATGCACGGGACTGGCCTGCAATTGCTGCCCCCGCCCCGCGGGACGCGGCGGCTGGCTGTAGACGCACACCACCTCATGCCCGGCGGCCACCAGCGCATCCAGGATGGAGACGGAAAAATCCGGCGTGCCCATGAAGGCGAGACGCAGCGGCATGGGGCACCTTTCAGAAGGGGTGGGCGGAAGCGTTACTTCTTCGCCTTGTTGTATTTGCGCAGCAGCATGTTGCGCTTCAGCGACGAGAGGTGGTCGATGAACAGCACGCCGTTCAGATGGTCGATCTCGTGCTGGATGCAGGTGGCCAGCAGGCCGTCGGCATCCATTTCCCGCACCTCGCCGCCCCGGTCGACATAGCGCACGCGCACCATCTTGGGCCGCGTCACCTCGGCATAAATCTCCGGAATGGACAGGCAGCCTTCCTGGGTGATGGCCTGTTCGTCAGAGGTCCAAATCAGTTCCGGGTTGACCATGGCCAGCGCGTCGCTGCGGTTTTCCGACACGTCCACGACGATGACCCGCTCAAGCAACCCGATCTGTGGGGCCGCCAGACCGATGCCCGGCGCCTTGTACATGGTCTCCAGCATGTCATCCATCAGCGTCGCCACGCGGCCATCGACATTGGTCAAGGGCTTGCACTTCGCCTTCAGGCGGGTGTCGGGGATGGTGAGGATGGGCAGCAGCGACATGGGTGCGGGGTCCGGGCAGAAAAGGGGCGGGACGGGACTGTCCCCATGGGGCAAATATGCCCAGCGCCGCCAATGGTCAAGCGCGATCCCGGCGGGGCGGACCGGCGGGTGAAACTGATACCAATCTGCCGAGGGTTTGACCCTTGGCAGATTGGAGGCTGGCGACCGCCAGCCCGGCGCTCGTGCGCCGCGAGCCAAGCTGCCGTATGGCAGCGCCCGGCGCATGAGGGAGATTGGTATGTCAGCGCGCGTCCCCTTGCATTCCGGACGTGACAGGCCCATGACATAGCGCATGGACCCTGGGGTGCCGCATGCATTATCGCCATGCGGCTGAGATCACACCCATCGAACCTGATCCGGGTCATGCCGGCGAAGGGAGAAGGCGGAAATGAGTTTGCTGCACAGACCCGACAGACCGCGCGTCGCCATCATCGGCGGCGGCATCATCGGCATGGCCATCGGCTGGCGGCTGGCCCAGGCCGGGGCATCGGTCGATATCTTCGACCGGGCCAGTGCGGGCCAGGGGGCGACCCGCGCCGCCGCCGGCATGCTGGCGGCCGGGGTGGAGGCGGAACCGGGCGAGCAGCGCCTGCTGCCGCTGTGCCTGGAAAGCCAAGCCCGTTGGCCGGGTTTCGCCGCAGAGCTGGAGGCGCTGACCGGTATGCAAGTCGGCCTGCGCAGCGAGGGCACGCTGGTCGTGGCCAGCACCCGGGACGAGGTGGAGCTGCTGCGCTCGAACTATGAGTTTCAGCGCGGGTTGGGCCTGGACCTCGTCTGGCTGTCGGGGGCGGCGGCCAAGGAGAAGGAACCCTTCCTGAACCCGCGTACCGCCGCCTGCATATTCAGCGCCAAGGATGGGCAGGTCGATAACCGGCTGGCCGCTGCGGCCCTGCGCGTGGCCCTGGAAATGACCGGCGCGCGCCTGCATGAGGGTGTGGATGTCACGGGTCTGGATGTGCAGGGCGGGCGGGTGACGGGCGTGGTCCTGGGTGACCGCAGTGTGGCCGCCGATACGGTAGTCCTGGCGGCGGGTGCCTGGTCGCGCCTTGTCCCCGGACAGGCCAGCCCGCCGCCGGTGCGGCCCGTGAAGGGGCAGATGATGTCGCTCGCCATGGACCCCGCCAACCCGCTGTTGTCGCATGTGGTCTGGGCGCCCAAATGCTATCTGGTGCCGCGCGCCGACGGCACCCTGATCATCGGGGCCACGACAGAGGAAAAGGGGTTTGACGCGCAGATGACGGCGGGCGGGGTTCTGGCCCTGCTGGATGCGGCCTGGCGCGCCCTGCCGGGGGTGGAGGAACTGCCGGTCAAAGAGATGTGGGTGGGCCACCGGCCCGGCTGCCGCGATGATGCGCCCATCCTGGGGCCGGCGGCGGGGCTGGAGGGGTTGGTGCTGGCCACGGGGCACCACCGCAACGGCATCCTGCTGGCCCCCCTCACGGCGGATGCCATATCCTGTCTGGTCTTGACCGGGCGTGTCGATCCGCATATCGCCCCGTTTGGGGCTGGCCGTTTCGATGCGGCGCGGGCCGCGTAAGGGGTGGAGCTGATGATCAGCGTCAATGGCAAGAACCTGGAACCGGACAATTACGCCCTGACCGCCGTGATGGCGGTGGAAGGGATTGATCCGGCCACGCGCGGCATTGCCGTGGCCCTCAACGATACTGTGGTTCCGCGCGGGCGCTGGGCCGATACCATCCTCTCCCCCGGCGACCGGGTGGAAATCGTCAAGGTTCTGCAAGGTGGTTGAGATGAATGATCCGCTGAAGATCGCGGGCAAGAGCTTCCGGTCGCGCCTGTTCCTGGGCTCTGCCGGTTATCCCAACCAGCAGGTGTTCCTGGACAGTCTGGCGGCGTCCGGCGCTGAAATCCTCACCGTCTCCGTGCGCCGCGCCGACCTGACCGGATATGGCGAAGGCTTGCTGGATCTGGTGGCGGGTAAGGTCTGGCTGCTGCCCAATACCGCCGGCTGTTCCACGGTCAAGGATGCCGTGCTGACCGCGCAGCTGGCGCGGGAGGCCATGGACACCAACTGGATCAAGCTGGAACTGATCGGCGACCGCGAGACGCTGTATCCTGACGTGGAGCAGCTTTTGCGCGCGGCGGATGAGCTGGTGCGTGACGGGTTCGTGGTCCTGCCCTATTGCACCGATGATCCCATCATCTGCCGCCGGCTGGCCGATGTCGGCTGTGCCGCCGTCATGCCGCTGGGTGCCCCCATCGGCACAGGCCTGGGCATCCTGAACCCGTACAATATCGAGACGATCTGCCGGAACAGCGCGGTTCCCGTGGTCCTGGATGCCGGTATCGGCACCGCCAGCGATGCGGCACTGGCCATGGAACTGGGCTGCGATGCCGTGTTGCTGAATACCGCCGTGTCGAAAAGTACCGATCCCGTGATGATGGCGGCGGCCATGCGGGCCGGGGTGGAAGGGGGCCGCATGGCCCGTCTGGCGGGCCGCATCCCCAAGCGTCTGCGTGCAGAGGCATCAAGCCCGGAACTGGGGTTGATTGGGACGTGATGGTCCCCTGCCGGGTTTCCGCGGATTACGCTGACGCTAATCCGCACTACGCTGATATCTGGTTGCGAGCATTTTCGTAGCGCGGATTAGGCGTAGCCGTAATCCGCGGAAACTCCGTGTCACGGCCCCTACGCCGCCATCCCCGCCGCATGGCCGCTGGACCAGGCCCATTGGAAATTATAGCCGCCCAGCCAGCCGGTGACGTCCACGGCCTCTCCCACCACGAACAGGCCGGGGACTTTCTTGGCTTCCATGGTCTTGGATGACAGTTCGGCGGTGTCCACCCCGCCCAGCGTCACCTCCGCTGTGCGGTAGCCTTCCGTCCCGTCCGGCAGCACCGTCCAGGCGTGCAGGGCGCTGGACACCGCCATCAGGTCGGCATCCTTGATGTCGGCCATGGGTCGGTTGACCAGGGGCGCAGGGCCGATCAGCGCCACCTCAAACAACCGCTCGGCAAAGCGGCGGGGCAGGATTTCGCCCAGGATGGTCTTCAGCTCCGCCTTGTGGCGTGTCTTCTTCAGGCCTTTCAGATGCTCGGCCAGGGCCAGATCGGGTGACAGGTCAATGCGTACCCCCTGCGTCTCCCGCCAGTAGGAGGAGATTTGCAGGATTGACGGCCCCGACAGGCCGCGATGGGTAATCAGCAGCGCTTCGCGGAACCGGCCCTTGCCGCAGGAAACCGATGCCTCCAGCGGTACGCCCGACAGGTCCTTCAGCTTGTCCAGATCGACAGGCGCAAAGGTCAGAGGCACCAGGGCCGGGCGCGGCTCCACAATATTCAGCCCCCATTTGCGCGCCAGACGGAAGGCGAAATCGGTGGCCCCCATCTTGGGGATGGAGGGACCGCCCGTGGCCAGGATGAAGCTGTCGGCGGTGAAGGGGCCATGGCTGGTCGCCACACTGAACCCGCCGCCATCAATGGGCGTGACCTCATCAATCCGGCATGCGGTGCGGATGGTCACGCCGGCATCGGCGCATTCATCCAGCAGCATGCCCAGGATGCGTGGCGCCCCATCGTCACAGAACAGTTGCCCCAGCTTCTTCTCGTGCCAGCCGATGCCGTGCCGGTCGACCAGGGCGATGAAATCATGCTGCGTGTGGCGTTTCAGGGCGGAGATGGCGAAATGCGGGTTGCCCGACAGGTACCGGTCGGGCTTGGCATCGAGATTGGTGAAATTGCACCGTCCCCCGCCGGAGATCAGGATCTTCTTCCCCACCTTCTCCGCATGGTCCAGCACCAGAACGCGCCGCCCGCGCCGCCCGGCAAAGATGGCGGCGTAAAGCCCTGCGGCCCCGCCGCCGGCGATGATGATGTCGTGATGCGTATCCATGCTGGTGCGTTACCAGGGAACAGGCGGGGGATCAATCCTCCCCTTCCAGATCAACGTCGGGCAGGCCCTTGGTGTTGGCCAGTTTGCATTTGGCAAAATCCACGCCGCGCAGGTCGGCATTGGTCAGGTTGGCGTCGGTCAGGTCGGCGCCCTTGATGCTGACATTGCGGATCTGGGCCTGACGCAGGTCGGCCCCCGTCAGATTGGCGCCCGTCAGGTCGGCCCCGACCAGCACGGCCTTACCCAGGCGTGCCCGTTCCATGTTGGTCTGCCAGTCATGGCCCTGGATATTGATGGGCGAGGCCAGCACCCCCGTCATATCCGCGCCCACCAGCATGGATCGGATCATCCGTGACCCGCGCATGTTGGCGTTGCGCAGGTTGGCCCCACGCAGATCCGCCGATGACAGATCGGCCATCAGCAGGGCGGAACGTGACAGGTTGGCATTGCGCAGCACGGCACCCCGGAAAATGCCTGCCGACAGGGTCATGCGCGACAGGTCCATGCCCGTCAGATCCTTGCCCGACAGGTCCAGCTGCTTGCCGGCCCCGCCATTGGTTTCGATCCATTTGGCGTGCGCTGTCAGCATGGTGGCCAGGTCTTCCTCCATCCCGGCCAATTGCTCGACAGTCTTGATATCCTCAACATTGGCCAGGGTCAGGTCCACCCCGTCCAGGATGGCACCGATCAGGTTGGCGCCCTTCAGGTTGGCATGGCGCAGGATGGCGCCTGTCATGATGGCGCCTTCCAGATTGGCGCCTTCCAGATTGGCTTCCGTCAGGTCGCAACTGGTCAGGTCGCATCCCGTCAGGTTGCTGTCCGACAGGTTGGCCTTCACCAGGATCGACCCGCGCAGATCGGCATCGCGCAGGTCGGTCTGCATGACAAAACTGTCCGACAGCCGCGCCTTGGACAGGGTGGCGCGCATGATCACGGCCTTGGACAGGTCGGCTTCTGCGCTATTCTGCACCGACACCAGCTCCCCGTTGCGGGCCAGCGCCAGGGTGCCGTTGCGGAAATCGGCGGAGGTCAGGTTGCAGCTGATCATCACCGCGCCGCGCAGGATGGCCCCGCGCATGTCGGCCGCCGTCAGGTCCGCATGCATCAGATCGGCTTCGGCCAGATCGGCGGCATAGAAATTGGTCATGCGCAGGTCGGCCCCACGCATCAGGGTGTTGTGCAGCTTGGCACCCGTGAAATCGGCAGAGGCCAGCACGGAGCCCGACAGGTCCAGGTTGGACAGTTCGCACAGCTTGAAATGCGCGCGCACCCCGGTGACGCGCTGTTCCACAAAGGCCTGATGCTGTTTCAGCATCACGTCCAGATCGTTCTGCGCGATCTTGTTCCGGTAGACGCCCAGCCGTTCATCCAGCAGCGAGGGCGATTTCTGGATCGCCACACGGCTGAGATTGGCGTTTGAGGAACCGCCGGTGCGGGTGAATTTGGACATCGCGGTCTTGTGGCCTGGAAACCCTGCCGGAAACATCCCGGCCCTTGTAAACGCATTAAGACACGGGCTGACTATAACGCAAAGGGGTAATGCGAAAGGTCAGGCGAGCGTCACGCGAAGATCACAGGGGTTAATCCATATCCACCTTGCCGCGCATCTTCTTGACGCCCGACCGGGTGGTCTTCGCGTCCAGGCGGCGGGTCTTCGACGCCAGCGTGGGGCGCGTGGGACGGCGCGGCGCCTGACGTTCTGCTGCCTTGGCCAGGATTTCCACCAGCCGCGCCTTGGCATCCTCGCGGTTGCGTTCCTGGCTGCGATGGGCCTGGGCCACCAGCACCAGAACCCCGTCCGCCGTCAGCTTCCGCCCCGCCACGCCGCGTACCCGCTGTTTCAGCCAGTCGGGCAGCGTGGGGGAGCTGGCGACGTCGAAACGCAGTTGCACCGCCGTTTCCACCTTGTTGACATTTTGCCCGCCCGGACCGCCGGCGCGCAGGAAGCTTTCCTGAAGCTCCTCCTCGTCAATGGCGATATGGGGGGTGATGGGGATCATGGGTCCGGTTCCGCTGCTGCTGACCGTCAACAACAGCAATCGGGGCCGATCGTCAAGGGCCGGGCGATCTCATGTAGGTGCGGAGTTCGATACGGTTACAATCAACCAGGAACGCATCGATCTTGCCGGCCTCGCGCGTGACAATCAGGCTCATTGGCATCCAGTCAGCGGCAATCAGAAGGCGTTCATCTTGCGTGCCGCTAAATAGCAAGCCGACCGCGACCTCGCATGTCGCGGTCGCCGAAGGTGGATTCTGTCCCGGTCTCGTCGCCGATTGGACATTGGGATTGTCGCCGGAAGCCGGACACGCATCGGCAAGGTCCGTGATCCACTCCACACGGCGCAAGACCTCGACTTGGCGGGTTACGAATGGCCAATTGTCGAACACCAGAGGGGCGGTCGGCTCTGGCGGGCGCACCGACATTTGGGATCGGAAGGGCTCTGGTATTCCGGTCGGTAGAATGGGCGGTTTCCACTCCCGCCAGCGGGCTTGAAGCTGCTCGATGCTCGAAATGGCAAGGGAGAACACCTCGAACTTGAGGCATAGATCGCGCGGATGGACAGTGATGAGCCAAGAGCGTCCGGCATTGTCGCCAAGCCAGACATGGTCGGCCAGTTCGACCTTCATTCCCGTCAGGCCGTTTACGATTGCGCGCAATGCCTCGCTTTCGGCCTGGAGTTCATGGGCGGGATACTCGATGGGCATCAGTCAGTTTCCACGAGGCTGTACCTGCCGGCACGGCATCCAACAGCACGTCCAAGCAGGTACGGCCTGTGACGAAGCGGTAATGGGAATCGGGCGATAGAGCGGCATGCCGACCCCGATAGTGGAAGGTCTTTCAGAGTGTGGTGGAGGCGAGCCTATCGTCAAGGGCCGGGCGGGGTTGCAGGCTTACGGTCGGGCACGGGGGAGGATTGGGCCGGCGTCGGCGCGCCCTTCTTCCGCCCATGGCTGATGCGGGGGTCGGGCGGGTCGATGCGCGGGGGCGGCGGTCCCTCGATGCCGGGGGCCGGTGGGGCGGGTGACGACGGGTCCTGCAACGCGCGAAGTGCCTGATCGGCATCCAGGCGCAAATTATCGGCGTCCCGCCGCTGCATCGGGTCCGGATTGGGTTGCCGCGACAGGTCGGCCCCACCCCGCAGGCCATCCACCTGCGCCCGGCCGCGTTCGGCGTCCAGCGGGCTGGGGCTGGCCGGCAATCCCGGCAGGCCGGGCGGCGGGGACAGAAGCGGGTTTTCCTGAGCCCCGGCAAGGGGGCACAGCATCATCAGGCCAGCCAGAGCGGAGAGGGAAAACGCCTTTCGCATGCACCTCATATGGGCACCATCCCCCCGCCCGCACAGGGGTGAAACCAGCCATGCGGACAGGGCCGCAACAACCCCTTGCACCCCCGCCCATTCGCATGGATAAGCTGACGCCAAGACGCACCCGCACGTGCCCCTGGCCTTTTGCGCCATGCAACGACGTCAGGCGTCCTTTTTGGCAGCACCGGTCATCCGTGGGCCGGTACCCCGAGAGGGATAGTCACATGAACGCCGTTTTCCGCCGCGAAGGCATGGTCCGGTAAGGACCCCGCTGGTTCGCTTCGTCCGTTGACGCTTTGCGGTCCTGTTCGACCCGGCAATCACGACGCGGCACCAGATCCCGATCTTCCCCGCTCCATCCGGCTGGCCGGTCCGTACCGCCCGCCGCGATCATTTCATATTCCCGCCCTGTTCTGCGCCCATTGATCGGCGAGGCTGGGTGGCATGGGGTATTGTTCCCCGGAGGCTTCGTCCATGGCCCAGGTCCGTTTCCGCACCGCCGTCGCCCCCCTGCGCCGCGCCGCCGCGCGCAGCAGCACGCCCCGCCTGCCCAGCGTCGATCAGATGGTGGCCCGCCTGGAACCAGCGGAACCCATGCACTGCATCCGCCCCGCCACCCTGCGCGCCACGGCGGATCGGTTCCTGGACCTGTTCGGGCAGGCCACGGAGGGCCGGGGTGACGTACTGTATGCCGTGAAGTGCAATCCCGACCCGGCCTTCCTGCGCGCGCTTTACCAGGGCGGCATCCGGCATTTCGACTGCGCCTCGCCGGCGGAAATCCGCGTGGTGCGGCAGATGTTTGCCGATGCGCAGATCCATTACATGCACCCGGTGAAGAACCGCGCCGCCATCGCCAAGGCCTATAACGACTATGGGGTCCGCGACTTCTCGCTGGACAGCATGGAGGAACTGGACAAGATCGCCGCCGTTACCGGCAATGCCGCCGACCTGGGCCTGTTCATTCGCCTTGCCATGCCCAAGGGTAAGGCCGCCTATGATCTGTCGGGCAAGTTCGGGGCGCAGTTCGATGATGCCGTCACCCTGCTGCGCCGCGCCCGGACCGTGGGTGCGCGGGTCGGCCTCTGCTTCCATGTCGGCAGCCAGATGCTGGAACCAGCCGCCTATGGCCGCGCCCTGGAACTGGCGGGCCGGGTGATCAGGGCCGCCGGCGTTGCCATCGATGTGCTGGATGTCGGCGGCGGCTTCCCCGTCGCCTATCCGGACATGGAACCGCCCGACCTGACCCTGTACATGGACGCCATCGCCACGGGTCTCGCGGCGCTGAACCTGCCGGCCAGCACCCGCATCTGGTGCGAGCCGGGCCGCGCCCTGGTGGCCGCCGGCGGTTCCGTCGTGGTGCAGGTGGAACGCCGCCGGGGCAGTGATGAGCTGTTCATCAATGACGGCGTCTATGGCAGCCTGTCCGACGCGGGCGTTCCCGGCTTCCTGTTCCCCTGCCGCCTGATCCGCCGCACCGACGCGGCCCTGGCCCCGTTCAGCTTCTGGGGGCCCACCTGCGACAGCGCCGACCGCATGAAGGGTCCCTTCCTGCTGCCCGCCGACGTGCGGGAAGGGGACTGGATCGAGATCGGGCAGCTGGGTGCCTATGGCGCCACCCTGCGGACGGAGTTCAACGGCTTCGATCATGCGCATCTGGTGGAAGTATCCGACAGCCCCCTGATGAAAACATCAGGTCATCAGGCAGAGTCATCATTGTCCTTTGTTGCGGCTTGATCCATCCTGTACAGAGATTGCGGATGGGGAGTGATCAGTTTTGCAACGAATTAAGGCAATGAACAAATGAAACAACTGAAACAAGGGTTGATCGCTGCCCTTATACTTGCCACCGCTACATTCCCCTCCCTGGCACAGCAACCCCCGGCCAAGCCCGCCGAACTGGCCGTGCTGGCCATGGAGGAGGGGACCTGGGATGCGGACATCACCTTCCCTGCCCGCAAGGAGGGCGAACCGGACGGCAAGGCCAAGGGCGTGCAGGTCAACCGCCTGCGGTCGGACGGGATGTGGATGTTGAACGAGTTTTCCGTGGATGGCACACCCTATCAGGGGACGGGCCTGTGGGGGTACGATCCCAAGAGCGGTGAATATATCGGCATCTGGTCTGATAATAATGAGTTCCGCATCCGCAACGATCGTGGCCGTTACGACGCAACCACAAAGACCATGCATTGGAAGGCGGAGATGGTGCAGGCCGACGGGCAGATCATCCCGCTGCAATTCACCGAGGAATTTCAGGGACTGACACGAGTATTTCACATGGACGCCATTGCACCCAAGAGCGGCAAGGTGATACCACTGGTTCACATCATCTTCACGAAACGCAAAGCCTGATATAGCATTGTGACAATTCCAACCGGGCGCGGTCCCATCCATTCGGGCGGGGCCGTGCCTTTCTGTTGTCCTGCATCCAGTCCGCGAAGCACGTCAACCCCACAGCCATGAGGCTCCCATAGGCGGGTAATAGCCCCGGAGAACCCACGAAAATGACCCAATATCAGAAGCATTGTGCCCTTCCCGGGCGTCTTGTGATGGTAGGCTTCGGCAGCATCGGCCAAGGTGTGCTGCCCCTGATTCTGCGGCATATCGAAATTGACCGGCAGAACATCACCATCATCACGGCGGACGAGCGCGGCCACGGTGAGGCTGACTATTTCGGCATCAAGTTCGTCAAGGAACCACTGACCCGGCAGAATTACCGGGCCATGCTGGAACCCCTGCTCTCCAAGGGCGATTTCCTGCTGAACCTGTCGGTGGATGTCTCGTCCACGGCGTTGGTTGAGCTGTGTGCCGAACGCGGCGCGCTCTATCTCGACACCTGTATCGAGCCGTGGCCCGGCGGTTACACCGACCCCAGCCTGTCGCCCTCCATGCGCTCCAACTACGCGCTGCGCGAAACGGCGCTGGATCTCCGGTCCAAGCTGGGGACGAACGCGCCCACCGCCGTGCTGACCCATGGCGCCAATCCGGGCCTGGTGTCGCATTTCGTGAAGCAGGCCCTGCTGAACATTGCGGAGGATACGGGCCGCGACGTCACCGATGTGCCCGCCGACCGTGCCGCCTGGGCCGCCTTGGCGCATGATTTGGGCGTGAAGGTGATCCATATCGCCGAACGCGACACCCAGGTCTCCTCCATCCCGAAAAAGCGGGGGGAGTTCGTGAATACCTGGTCCATCGACGGTTTCATCTCGGAGGGCTGTCAGCCGGCGGAACTGGGCTGGGGCACGCATGAGGCGACGTTCCCGCCCGACGGTATCCGCCATGAATTTGGCGGCCAGGCCGGTATCATCCTGAACCGCCCCGGCGTGACACAGCGCGTGCGCACCTGGACCCCGATGGAAGGCCCCTTCCACGGCTTCCTGATCACGCATAGCGAGGCGCTGTCGATCCCCGACTATCTGACGGTGCGTGACGCCGACGGCAAGGCGCTCTACCGCCCCACCTGCCACTATGCCTATCACCCCTGCGACGATGCCGTGAAATCCATCCACGAATTCGCCGGCAAGAATTTCGTGCAGCAGGAAACCCAGCGCCTGCTGATGAAGGAAATCATCGACGGCGTGGACGAACTGGGCGTGCTGCTGGCCGGCCATGAAAAGGGCGCCTACTGGTTCGGCTCGCAGCTGACCTGTTCAGAGGCCCGCCAACTGGCGGAATTCAACAGCGCCACCAGCCTGCAGGTCACGGTCGCCGCCTTGTCCGGCATGATCTGGGCCATCGAGAACCCGGATCGCGGCATCGTGGAAGCCGACGACATGGATTTCCAGCGCTGCCTGGATATCTGCATGCCCTACCTGGGGCCGGTGGTCGGCGCTTATACGGACTGGACGCCCTTGGATGGGCGGAACAAGCTGTTCGTGGAGGACGTGGACATGTCCGATCCGTGGCAGTTTAAGAATATTCGGGTGGTTTGAGGGGGATGTGGCTCTGCGGCAGTGTGCCACGGAGCCATTACCATCTCCTAATTAGCCAAATTTGTACGGTTCGTGGCATTTCCGAGAGAGTAAAATGAAGGAGCTGTACATTCTCGATAGAAATGCTGTGTCATTGATTGGCTTATTTATTAGGAATGGTGAAATTAAAGATAAAGAAAAAATGATTCAAATCGGAAAATTAAATGAATTAAATTCTCATAATTTTTGTATTTCATTGATTTTGTCCTTATATGAGGGATCGTTTGGTCGGAAAATTGTCAACAGGGGTGAGCTTGATGAAATTTTAGATAATGAGTGTAAAAACGTCGACTTATTTTATAATAAGTCTAGCACTGATTATTCTGCCATTTCACATCCAGAAATGAGAGAAACGCTCTACAAGATGATTTCTGAGGCACCCTGGGAGCCAAATTATCAAGTTCATAATGAATTTCTTTGCGAGGTTTGCCCCCTCATTGTTCGAGATCTCTCGGCTACAGACGCCTGGAAAGTTAAGGATATTATTTTGGAGCAGGCAAATAAGCTGAGAATACCATTAAACCACATCACAGTAGCGCTGTGCATAGCAAAAGCTTTTGGTAATAAAGACGTCGGTGGGGTGTTAAAGCCAAAATTAGAAAACACAGATTATCATAATGCACTTGGTGATATTTTCTCCATCATGAGGTTTAATATTTGGAAACACATGTGCATTCAACGAGACCCAGGGCTTTGGAAAAAAATATCCTTTTTTACTTTTGATAAGTCCCTCAAAAGGATCGAGGAGTTACTGGAAATGCAGGTATCCTCTTTGAATTTCGATTCTCAATTTTGGTATGCTGAATATAAATATCAATATAGAAAAGATTTGTTGCCAAAAATAAGTGAATCGGAATTCATGGCGCTGTGCCAAGAATTGAGCGGAATTCATTAAAATTCATGACTTGTTTTTATTATAATATTTATAACTTTGACAGATTGCATTCTCTATATCGCTGCTTTTCCTGCCTATATTGAGCTTTGACCTATAGGGCTAAAGGCCGCATGATGCCCTTGCCATAAAGGGGCACTACATGTACCCCATCACCTCTCAGGACCGGAGCAGAAGCGGCTGATCGAGCAGGCGGTGGCGTTGAAGGGGCGGTCAGTGACGGATTTTGTGCTAGCCAGTGTGCAGGATGCGGCCCGGCGGGCGATTGAGGAGCATCAGCGCCTGGAACTGTCCGTGCGGGACAGTCAGGCCTTTGTCGAAGCCCTGTTAAACCCGCCGCCGCCCAACGACCGGCTGCGGGAAACGGTGGCGCGCTATCGTCGGACCATGGGCACCGCCAAGATCATCAAAACCCCACCACTTCCCTGACGCTGCCTGTATCCATGAACGGGCGGTAGCAGGGTTCGGGCACTTCGTAGCCGCGTGTCGCTCTCCCACCGTCATCCCGGCGAAAGCCGGGACCCAGGGGCGGCAAGCGTCAACATTTCCACCTGCTTCGCTATCCGCAGTACTGACGTCGGGCGCATGGCCCCTGGGTCCCGGCTTTCGCCGGGATGACGGGGAAGTGGTGCTTCCCTTAATGGTGTGTCGATCCAGTGGCTGACGGGTACAGCCACGCTGACAGCCCCCCAAACTTCCCCCTGCCATCCATTCCATAACTGACCCATATCATGTCGCGCCTCTGCCACGCAGGGTAGAAGGCCCCGGAAACCTGATCGTCAAACCATTCCGGGACATCCTTCCATGCTGGATATCCGCCGTCTGCCCGTCGCGGGCAAAGTCACTTTGTTCAATGCGCTGGGGCTTGTGGTGCTGGGCGCCATCACCCTGACGCTGGGATACATGGTCATGACCGGGGTGATGGAGCGGCAGGCCGTTGCCACCCAGGCCCTGTCCATGCGGGTCGCCCATTCCATTGTCGAGAATGGCGACGATGCCTATGCGCTGGCCGATGGCCGGCTGATCCAGGGCGGGCGGGTGCTGGATGGCGACATGGCATTGGTCGATGCCATCGCCAGGGCGACTGGCGGCAGTGCCACCATCTTCCGCGGGGATGCGCGCGTGGCGACCACGGTGTTGAAGGAGGATGGCAGCCGGGCTGTGGGCACGGCCCTGGCGGCGGGGCCGGCGCGTGATGCCGTGCTGGGCGCGGGACAGGCCTATCGCGGCACCGTCGATATCCTGGGCAGCACCTATTATGCCGGCTATGACCCGTTGAAGGACAAGGAGGGCAGGGTCGTCGGCATCCTCTATGTCGGGCTGAAAAAGGCCGATCTGCTGGCGGAATTCAACCGGGGCATCACCTGGATCGCGTTGGGTGCGCTTGTGCTGACCCTGATCATGTCCGTATCGGCCCTGGGGCTGGCCCGCTGGATGCTGGCGCCGCTGGGCCGGCTCAGCGCCCGGATGGACGGCATGCGCCAGGGCCGGCTGGACCAGCCCGTGCCCGACCGGGAGAAGCAGGATGATGTGGGCGAGATGGCCCGTGCCGTGGAAAGCTTCCGCCTGACCCTGATGGAAACAGAGGGTCTGCGGCGGGAACAGGAACAGCAGCGGCAGAAGGCGGAACAGGCCCGTGTCGCGTCGCTGCGCACCATGGCCGACACGGTGGAGGATGAGACGCGCCACGCCGTCGATGCCGTCGCCGCACAGACCCAGTCGATGGATGCCGAGGCCAAGGTGATGGCCGCCGCCGCCGACCGCATGGGCAACAATGCCCAGAATGTGGCCGCCGCCGCCGAACAGGCCCTGGCCAATGCCCAGACGGTGGCATCGGCCACCAACCAGCTGACCGCCTCCATCGGCGAGATCACGGCCCAAGTGGCCCATGCCAGCGCCGTGACCCGCGACAGCGTGGCGGCCAGTGCGGAAGCGGCGACCGCCATCGACGCGTTGTCGGAAAGCGTGACGCAGATCGGCGGCATCGCCGGCCTGATCGCCGATATCGCGTCGCAGACCAACCTTCTGGCGCTGAATGCCACCATCGAGGCGGCGCGGGCCGGCGAAGCGGGCAAGGGCTTTGCCGTTGTCGCGTCGGAGGTGAAGAACCTGGCCAGCCAGACGGCGCGGGCCACGGAGGATATCGCCCAGCGCATCCAGGGCATCGGCGCCGTGCGCGACCGGGCCGTGGCCGCCGTCAGCGACATCACCTACCAGATCCAGCAGGTGGATCAGGTAGCTGCCGGCATCGCGGCGGCCATGGAGGAACAGTCCGCCGCCACGACCGAGATTGCCCGCAATGTCGAACAGACCGCCGATGCCGCGCGCGAGGTGGCGTCACGCATCGCCGAGGTATCGGCGGAGGCGGCACAGACCGACCGCTGTGCCAATGATGTGCAGGTGGCGGCGCATCAGATGGCGGACAGTGTGGAACATCTGCGCGAAACCCTGGTGCGGGTCGTGCGCACCGCCTCCACCGATGTGGACCGCCGCCGCCGCCCGCGCTTTGCCGTGTCCATCGACTGTCAGGTGGAACAGGGCGGACGCACCCTGGCCGGTCGTGTGGTGAACCTGTCGGAGGGCGGGGCCATGCTGACGGTCGCGGGCATCGCGCCATCGCCGGGGGTGCTGGTGATGGCGGGCCTGCGCCTGCCCTTCCGCACGCCAGAGCAGGCACAGGGCGCGGGCCATGTGAAATTCACCCTGACAGACGCCGAAGCAACGGCCCTGCGCACCCGTTTCACGGGCCTGACGGCGGGGGCCATGGCGGCGTGATGCTGACCCCGCCGAGATTGTAACAATCCGCCTCCCCGGTGCCAAGCCGGGGCCCAGGGGCCACAGAGGCAACGGCTGACGCAGCTTTGATCGGACGCTGCCCATCGGTTGGGCGCTTGGCCCCTGGGTCCCGGCCTACGCCGGGAAGGCGAAATGGAGTGATCTGCCGCCATCGGACAGAATACGCTCCATCTCACGGGGAACGAGCTGGTCCCCGGCAAAAAGCCGAATGACACCAACCCTTTCCCCATCACCCCATTGCGCCCGCCCCCGTCCCCTGTCACCCTCTCCGACAAATATGCATCCATGCGGAGAAAATAAATGCGGGTGACGGGTCGGACGGGGTTGAAGCGGGTGGGGACGGGATTGCTGGCGGCGCTGGTCCTGCCCTTCCTGGCGGTGCCGGTACAGGCGCAAGGCGCGGCCACGCCCGATATTCCCGCCTATATCAAATCCGACGTGAAGGCGCTGGAGGGCAAGATCGTGGCCTGGCGCCGCGACATCCATCAGCATCCCGAACTGGGCAACCGCGAGACACGGACGGCCAAGCTGGTGGCCGACCACCTGAAGAAGCTGGGCATGGAGGTGCAGACCGGGGTGGCGCATACCGGTGTGGTGGCCGTGCTGAAGGGTGCCAAGCCCGGTCCCGTCGTGGCCCTGCGCGCCGACATGGACGCGCTGCCCGTTACCGAACAGGCCGACGTGCCCTTCGCATCGAAGGTTCGCACCACCTATAACGGCCAGGATGTGGGCGTCATGCATGCTTGCGGCCATGACGGCCATGTCGCCATCCTGATGGGTGTGGCCGAACTGCTGGCCAAGCGCAAAGGGGAACTGCGCGGCACCGTCAAGTTCATCTTCCAGCCGGCGGAGGAAGGCCCGCCGGCGGGGGAGGAAGGCGGGGCCGAGATGATGGTCAAGCAGGGCGTGCTGTCCACCGATCCCAAGCCGGAGGCGATCTTCGGCCTGCACCTGTTCTCTGCGGGGCGTGCGGGTACCATCAGCTACCGTTCCGGCCCGGCCATGGCGGCGGCGGACAGTTTCCACATTACCGTACAGGGGCGGCAGACGCATGGCGCCTATCCCTGGGCTGGGGTCGATCCCATCGTGACGGCGTCGCAGATCGTGACGGGCCTGCAGACCATCGTCAGCCGTAATGTGGAACTGATCAAGGAGCCGGCCATCGTGTCGGTCGGCGCGCTGAACAGCGGGGTGCGCGACAATATCATCCCCGACAAGGCGGAGATGATCGGCACCATCCGCACCTTCGACCCCAAGATGCGCGAACAGATTCACCGCCGCATCAAGGAGATCGCGGAGAATATCGCCGAAAGCCAGGGCGCCACGGCGACGGTGCATATCGACCAAGGCTATCCCGTCACCGACAATAACCCCGCACTCACCGCCTGGGCCGCCGCCATCCTGGAAAAGGTGGCGGGTGCGGGCAATGTCTCGGTCGGGCCGAAGGCGGGCGGGGCGGAGGATTTCAGCTATTTCCAGCAGAAAATCCCCGGCTTCTTCTTCTGGGTCGGGTCCACCGGGCCGGAGGTTCCGCTGGACAAGGCCCCGTCCAACCATTCGCCCCTGTTCAAGGTGGATGAGGCATCGCTGCTGACCGGGGCGGAGGCGATGGCCGCCGTCACCGTCGCCTATCTGCAAAGCCATTGAGGCGAGGGTTTAGTGATGCGCGCTATTTTGCTGACAGGGGCGGCCCTGGCCGCCCTGATCCTGCCGTCCGTTGCCCTTGCCGCCGATGCGCCGCCCGTGCCCGCCTATGTGATGGAGGATGCTCGCGCGCTGGAGGCCAAGATCATCGCCTGGCGGCGGGATATCCACCAGCATCCCGAACTGGGCAACCGCGAGACGCGGACCGCCAAGCTGGTGGCCGATCACCTGAAAAAGCTGGGGCTGGAGGTGCAGACCGGGGTGGCGCATACCGGCGTCGTTGCCGTGCTGCGTGGTGGCAAGCCCGGCCCTGTGGTGGCACTGCGCGCCGATATGGACGCGCTGCCCGTTGCCGAACGGGTGGACCTGCCCTTCGCGTCGAAGGTGCGCACGACCTATAACGGCAAGGATGTGGGGGTGATGCATGCCTGTGGGCACGACACCCATGTCGCCATCCTGATGGGCGTGGCCGAACTTCTGGCCAAACGCCGCGCGGAGCTTCCGGGTACGGTCAAGTTCATCTTCCAGCCCGCCGAGGAAGGTGCCCCGGCGGGAGAGGAAGGCGGGGCCGAACTGATGATCAAGCAGGGTGTGCTGTCCACCGATCCCAAGCCGCAGGCGATTTTCGGCCTGCATGTCGGGTCGGATGATCATATCGGCAAGGTCGGCTACCGCCCCGGCCCCGTGATGGCCGCGTCCGACACGTTTCGCATCAAGGTGAAGGGTAAGCAGACGCATGGTGCCTATCCCTGGGCAGGCACCGACCCGATCGTGGCGGCATCGGCCATCGTCACGGGCCTGCAAACCATCGTCAGCCGCAATCTGGAACTGATCAAGGAACCGGCGGTGGTGTCGGTGGGCGCCATCAATGGCGGGGTGCGCAGCAATATCATCCCCGACGAAACCGATCTGATCGGCACCATCCGCACCCTGGACCCCGCCATGCGCGAACAGGTCCATCGCAGGCTGAAGGAGGTGGCGACCGGCATCGCCGCCGCCCATGGCGCGACCGCAGAGGTGGAGATCGACCTGGGCTATCCCGTCACCGTCAATGACAAGGACCTGACCGCCTGGGCCGTGCCCGTTCTGGAACAGGTGGCGGGCAAGGATAATGTCAGCCTGGCGTCCAAGGGGCTGGCGGCGGAGGATTTCAGCTTCTATCAGCAGAAAATCCCCGGCTTCTATTTCTTCATCGGCGTCACCGACCCCGATGTGCCGCTGGATCAGGCGCCCAGCAACCATTCACCCCTGTTCAAGGTGGATGAACGCGGCCTGCTGGTCGGGGCGCAGTCCATGGCGGCCCTGACCGTCGCCTATCTTTCCTCCCACTGATGGCGGGTTGCGATGATCAAGCTGAAGACAATCCTGCGCGCGGGCGGTGCGGCCCTGACATTCATGACCCTGCTGTCCCCGGTGGTGCAGGCGGCTGATGCCCCGTCCGTGCCCGCCTATGTGAAGGCCGATGCCAAGGCGCTGGAGGCGAAAATCATCGCTTGGCGCCGCGATATCCATCAGCACCCGGAACTGGGCAACCGGGAGATACGCACGGCCAAGCTGGTGGCTGATCACCTGAAAAAGCTGGGGCTGGAGGTGCAGACCGGTGTGGCCCATACCGGCGTGGTCGCCGTGCTGAAGGGGGGAAAGCCCGGCCCGGTGGTGGCGCTGCGCGCCGACATGGACGCGCTGCCCGTCACCGAACAGGTGGATGTGCCCTTCGCGTCCAAGGTCCGCACCAATTATAACGGCCAGGATGTGGGCGTCATGCATGCCTGCGGCCATGACGGCCATGTCGCCATCCTGATGGGGGTGGCCGAACTGCTGGCCAAGCGTCGCGCCGACCTGCCGGGTACCGTCAAGTTCATCTTCCAGCCCGCCGAAGAAGGCGCGCCGGAGGGGGAGGAAGGCGGGGCCCAGCTGATGGTGAAGCAGGGCGTGCTGGACACCGAACCCAAGCCACAGGCGATCTTCGGCCTGCATCTGGGCTCCTCCTATCACGCCGGCACCATCGCCTATCGCCCCGGCCCGGCCATGGCGGCGGCGGACACGTTCAAGATCGTGGTGCAGGGGCGGCAGGCGCATGGCGGCCGGCCCTGGACGGGTGTGGACCCGCTGGTCACCTCGGCCCAGATCCTGGTCGGCCTGCAAACCATCGTCAGCCGCAATATGGAGGTGATCAAGGAACCGGCGGTGGTGACGGTGGGCGCGCTGAATGGCGGCGTGCGGTCCAACATCATCCCGGACAAGGCGGAAATGGTCGGCACCATCCGCACCTTTGATCAGGGCATGCGGGCAGAGGTGCATGACCGCATCCGCCGGGTCGCGGAAAACATCGCCGAAAGCGCCGGGGCCAAGGCCATCGTCACCATCGAGACGGGTTATCCCGTCACCGACAATGACCGCGGCCTGACCGCCTGGGCCGCCCCGGTGCTGGCGCAGGTGGCGGGGCCGGGCAAGCTGGTGGAAGGCACCAAGACGACGGGGGCGGAGGATTTCAGCTTCTTCCAGCAGAAAATCCCCGGCTTCTTCTTCTGGGTCGGCGCCACCCCGCCTGACACGCCGCTGGACAAGGCACCCAGCAACCACTCGCCCCTGTTTAAGGTGGATGAAAGCAGCCTTGCCTTGGGTGCCGAAGCCATGGCCAGCCTGACGGTGGCATGGCTTTCCAGCCATTAGAGCTGTTTTCGGTTGACCGGAAACAGCTCCGGCGGCGACTGCCGCCGCGCGGCACGTGCCGCGTAAGCCAAGCTGCGGATGCAGCGCCGGCGCATGAGGAAAACGAAAAGCTAGAGCGTGTTTCCGGTCAGCGGAAACACGCTCTAGGGGCGGCACCCCATTCGGGTTAACCGTCCGAAGCGCAAAAGGCTAGGCGGGCCAACTGTCCCAGGCCCGCCATTTTTCGGCCCCCTCCGCGCCATGCGTGGGGGGTGGAGTGTATCCAGGACAAGCCGGCGGGGGAGGAAGCCGGCGGAACAGACCTGGAGAAAGCTCATGTCACTCAGCAGCCCCTTGCCCACCTACAGTTTCCTGGCCGCCGCCGGGACCACGCCGTCCGGCGGTTCTACGCCGCTGACCCAGGGGGACCTGCATCTGCGCTTCGATACCGGCCATACACTGTGGCAGGACCGGCCCGTGCCGCTGACAGGAACGGAGATGAAGATGCTGCGCCTGATGGCGCAGAAACCCGGCACCCCCGTCACCTATCGCGAACTGTATGATCTGGTGCATGGGCCGGGCTTCATGGCCGGCAAGGGTACCGCCGGCTACCGCGCCAATGTCCGCGCCTTCATCAAGCGCATCCGCAAGAAGTTCCGGGATATCGACAAGAGCTTCGATGCCATCGGCAATGATCCCGGCACGGGATATGTCTGGAGGACGCAAGGGGCGTGACCTCGCCCGCCCGCGCGGATGGCGCCTGACGCCGGATCGGCAAACCGTAGGTCAGGTCGAGTCAAAGCCTCGCCCTGACCTACGCAGATCTTGCCGGTTCAGTGCTCATTTACCCTCACCCCGCAGCCAGGCCAGCGAGCGGGCCAGATGGGCCGCCGGCGTTGGCGATTCGTCTTCAAGGACGTACCAGTCGACACCGGCGGCCCGGGCCGCCGTCACCAGGGCCGCCCAATCCACGCTGCCGGCCCCGATGGGCGCGAAATCGCTGGAAGGGGCCGATCCGGTGAATTCCCCCGTGCTACCGCCGGGCCGCATATCTTTCACATGCAGCAGCTTGACCCGCCCGCCCAGCTGTTTCAGCAGGGCGACGGGATCGACCCCGGCCTTCAGCACCCAGAACACATCCATCTGCAATTCAACGCAGGACGGGTCCAGCCCCGCCAGCAGCCGGTCCATCAGGGTGCCTTTGCCGCCTGGATCGGTAGCAAATTCATACCCATGCACATGGTACATCACGCGCAGACCGGCGGCCTTCAGCGCGGGGCAGGCGGCCTTGTAGGCGGCGATGGCGGCATCCACCTCCGCCGGCCCGATGCCCTTGTCCGACGGTGCCCCCTGCGGCTTCAGCCAAGCCACACCGACATAGCGGTACCCCACGGTCTTCGCTGTGGCGATGATGCCTGGCACATTGTCGCGCAGGTCGGACAGGCTGACATGGCTGCCGACGGCGACCAGGCCTGCCTGATCCAGCAGGGACTTGAACCCGGCGGCATCGCGGCCCAGCAGGCCATAGGCCTCCACCTGCGTAACGCCGCTGTCGCGCAACGCCTTCAGGGTGGCCGGTGCGTCGCGGCTCAAATCCTTGTGCAGGCTGAAAAGCTGCACCGCGATGTTCGCATCCGGGACCGGCGGGGTGGCGCCGCCCAGGGCTGTCATTGCCGTTCCCATCGCCAGCGACAGCCCGATGGCCGCGCCGCGTATCCATGTCCTGCCCATCGTTTCCCCCTTTTTGTTCTGACAGCGTTATCAGATGCCGCTTCGCTTATCGCCCCTGTGGTTTCCAGGCGCAAGCGGGAATGAATCTGCTTGAGAACAAAATAAGAACATTGTAGATAGGAACGGAAAGCGAACATGAGGTGATGGAGAGTGTGATGCGACCGGCGATCCGACACAGCGTCCTGACGGGGAATGTGGGTCTGGCGAATTTCCGCGGCCATGATTTCCAGATGCATTGCGTCTGCTGTGGGGAGGAAAGCCGTTGGCGGACCGACATGCTGACCCGCCGCTATGGCCATCATTGGCCCGTTGCGGAATTCAGCCGGGGCTTCACCTGCCAGGGCTGTGGGGAGGTTGGAACCTCCGTCCTGCGCATCGTCGACCGCCCCGCGGATCAGCAGCATACGCGCTTCCGCCGCATGGCGCCCCGCCCGACCTATGGCATCGATCCGACCCCATCCCAGCCCGCGCATTGGCGGATGCGTGAGCAGGGGGAAGGTGCGGCGGCATAAACCGCCGTTTGCCTTCCGGCCGCCTTGTTCCGTTCTGTACAACTCCGTTACAACGGAATGGGGCGGCCTTCGACCATGGCCCCACCTGAAAATGGGGATGATGATGCGGCGACTGATCCTGTGCGGCCTTTCCCTTCTGCTGCTGGCCCTGCCGGCGGCGGCGCAGCAGAAACTGGTCTTCGCCACCGATTGGCGGGCACAGGCCGAACATGGTGGCTTCTATCAGGCGCTGGCCGCCGGGCTTTACAAGGCGCGCGGGCTTGACGTCACCCTGCGCCAGGGCGGCGTGGGCATGGACCCGCAGCAATTGCTGGCCGCCGGTGCCATTGATGCTGCCATGGGCTCCAACGGCTATTTCACCTTGAATCTTGTGGAGGCGGGGGCCCCCGTCGTGACGGTGGCGGCCCTGTTCCAGAAGGATCCCTTCATCCTGATGTCCCATGACCGGCCGGACGTGAACTCTCTGGCCGACATGAAGGGCAAGCCGATTTCCATCGGCGATCCCAGCGTCCACACCATCTGGCGCTATCTGAAATCCCGCTACGGGTATGAGGATGCGCAGATCCGCAAATATACCTTCAACATCGCCCCGTTCCTGGTGAACAAGCAGGCGATCCAGCAGGGCTATGCCACCTCCGAACCGCTGACGGCGATCAAGGCCGGGGCGAAGCCGAAAGTGTTCCTGCTGGCCGATTACGGCTATCTCTCCTACGCCGCCACCATCATGGTGCGCAAACAGCTGGCTGATCAGAAGCCGGAAGTGGTGCGCGCCTTCGTGGAGGCGTCGATTGAGGGCTGGAAACAATATCTCAATGGCGATCCCAGCGCTGCCAACGCCCTGATCAAGCGCGACAATCCGGAAATGGATGATGAGACGCTGGCCTATGCCCGGTCCAAAATGATCGAGTATGGGCTGGTGGAAAGCGGTGACGCCCTGAAACAGGGGATTGGCGCCATGACGCCGGAACGCTGGGACGCGTTCACGAAGCAGATGGTGGAACTTGGCATCTACAAGCCCGGCCTCGACTGGCGACAGGGCGTGGATTTCCGCTTCCTGCCCAAGCCATAAAGCAAAACCCCCGCCGGTCGCCCGGCGGGGGTTCGCTTATCAACACCCTGGAAAGGGCGTCGATATCAGTAGCGGTAGTGATCCGGCTTGAACGGACCCTGCACCGGCACGGCGATGTATTCAGCCTGCTTGTCGGACAGCACGGTCAGCTTGGCGCCGATCTTGTCCAGGTGCAGGCGGGCCACCTTCTCGTCCAGGTGCTTGGGCAGCACATAGACCTTGTTCTCGTACTTGGCATGGTTCAGCCACAGCTCGATCTGGGCCAGCACCTGATTGGTGAAGCTGGCGGACATCACGAAGCTGGGGTGACCCGTGGCGCAGCCCAGGTTGACCAGACGGCCCTTGGCCAGCACGATCAGGCGCTTGCCATCGGGGAACACGACCTCATCGACCTGCGGCTTCACTTCGTCCCAGACATAGTTCTGGAGCGAGGCGATCTGAATTTCGCTGTCGAAATGGCCGATATTACAGACGATGGCGCGGTCCTTCATGGCGCGCATATGGTCCAGCGTGATGACGTCCACATTGCCGGTGGCGGTCACGAAGATGTCGCCGACGGGGGCGGCGTCTTCCATAGTGACGACCTGATAGCCTTCCATGGCGGCCTGCAGGGCGTTGATCGGATCAATCTCCGTCACCAGGACGCGGGCACCCTGGGTGCGCAGCGACGCGGCGGAACCCTTGCCCACATCGCCATAGCCGGCGACGACGGCAACCTTGCCGGCGATCATCACGTCGGTGGCGCGCTTGATGCCGTCCACCAGCGACTCGCGGCAGCCATAGAGATTGTCGAACTTCGACTTGGTGACGCTGTCATTCACGTTGATGGCGGGAACCTTCAGGGTGCCAGCCTTCACCATCTCATACAGGCGATGCACGCCCGTCGTGGTCTCTTCCGACAGGCCCTTAATGTCGGCCAGCATTTCCGGGTACTTGTCGTGCATGATCTGGGTGACGTCGCCGCCATCGTCCAGGATCATGTTGGGGGTCCAGCCATCGGCGCTGCGCAGCGTCTGCTCGATGCACCACCAGAATTCCTCTTCCGTCTCACCCTTCCAGGCGAAGACCGGGATGCCAGCGGCGGCGATGGCGGCTGCGGCCTGATCCTGGGTGGAGAAGATGTTGCACGACGACCAGCGCACGGTCGCGCCCAGCGCCGTCAGCGTCTCGATCAGGACAGCCGTCTGAATGGTCATGTGCAGGCAGCCGACGATGCGGGCACCGGCCAGCGGTTTGGACGCGCCATATTCCGCACGCAGGGCCATCAGGCCCGGCATCTCGGTCTCGGCAATGGTGATTTCCTTGCGGCCCCAGCCGGCGAGCGAGATGTCGGCGACCTTGTAATCGGTGAAGGCGGTCATGGATGGCTCCGGTCGCACCCCTGCGGGTGCTGATCTTGGCGTTTACAGAATGCAAAGCAGCGGCATGCCAGAATGACCGCCGCGTCTGGTGCAGGATGTATCAGGCGGAGTGGTTGTGGGCAAGCATAAAGATATCTTTATGTGTGCATCTGTCTGTTGCGGTTTCGTGTCGGCTCCGCGACGTTTTGACGCCAGCCATGTGCAGGAGGCGGATTGCCACCCCTGCGACACTGGCGGACTATCGTATGCGGCGGGGGCCGTTTGCTGAGGTGGGTGGCGATGGAAACGGATGATCATGAACAGGCCGGCGGGCGTCGGCCCGCATTGGCGACGGAGAACCAGACGGATGCACAGCGCCGTCAGGCCCGGCAGGCGGACCAGATCCGCGACATGGAACGCATGATGCGGGGCGTTGTCGCCTTCACGCGCAAGCAGGACTGACGGCAGGGCAGGGTGGTGTTGGCGCCTTACAGCGCCTCACCCCGCACCAGACGTGGCAACTCACCCACGATGCCCATGGCATGGCGCATGAAGAACTGCTTGGCAGGCTTCAGCGGGGCCAGATTGTTGATGGCCGCCATGCCAAGACGGCGGGCATGGCCCAGCGGCTTGATATCATTGCTGAACAGCCGGACCAGCGCATCGGTGGTGGCCAGCAGGGTCACCGTATCGGTGCGCCGCCAGCGCTGATACCGCTCCAGCACGTCGGGCGCGCCGGGGTCCAGCCCGACCCGGATGGCATCCACCACCACCTCGGCCAAGGCGGCCAGATCGCGGATGCCGACATTCAGGCCCTGGCCCGCAATCGGGTGCATGCCATGGGCGCTTTCGCTGACCAGCGCCAGGCGGGTGTCGATATAGCGTTCGGCATGCGACAGGCCCAGCGGCCAGGACCAGCGCCCGGCCACCGGCGTGACATCGCCCAGCCAGTCACCCACGCGCAATTGCAGTTCTTCCGTAAACCGTTCTTCCGACAGGTTCATGTAGAAATCGACGCGATCCGACGGCTCGGTCCAGACGATGCTGGTATGGTGGCCCCCGGCCAGGGGCAGCATGGCAAAGGGGCCGGCGGGCAGGAACTGTTCCACCGCCACGCCGCCATGCGGGCCGGTATGGCGGATGGTGCAGACGATGGCGTGCTGCTTGTAGGACCAGCCGATCTGCTTGATGCCGGCCTGTTCGCGGCAGAAGCTTTTCTTGCCGTCGGCCCCCACCACCAGCCGCCCGGCGGCAACCCGACCATCGGCCAGGGTGACACGCACGCCGGCATTGTCGCGCGCCATCGCCGTGACGGTGGCGGGTGCCAGATGCGTGACGGCGGGCAATTGCTTCAGGCGGCGGTACAGCGCATGGCGCAGCACCCGGTTCTCGACAATCCAGCCAAAGGGGCGGTCGCCCACTTCCCGATGGTCATAATGCAAGAACAGGGGCGATGACTGGTCGGTGACGCGGATATCCAGCATTGGCCCAACATTGCCATCCAGATGGTCCCAGACGCCTGCGCCCATCAGAACAGTCCCGGCACCATAGGCGATGGCCGTGGTGCGGCCATCGAAATCAGGCTGCAAACTGTCTTCTGCCGGTTCCCGGTCGATGACCAGGGTGGAAACACCGGCGGTTCCCAATGCACAGGCCAGCGTCAGGCCGGAAAGGCCCCCGCCAACGATGATGACATCGGCCTGATGATCGGCATTCTGCACGGACATGATGCGTTTTTCCGGGGTTTGGCTGCTCTTTTGGGCGCCAATTACCTTGGCGCAAGCCCATTCGCCTGTCCAGATGGCGCGGCGTCGCAGTTGTTGCACAAAATTTAATCAGCACCTGCCCATGTGCGCGCCGAATCCTCCTGCGGCCTTGTGGCGAACCCAGGTTTTTCGCGCCGAACACCATGGAAATGGCACGCGGCACGGTTCTTGTAAGTTAAACTGCCGGGACACCGGTGTTGCGCCGGTGCCGGCATCCTTAGTCTTGATCTGTTCCATGCAGAGGAAAGGGAGAGCGCAATGAAGCTCGTCGTGGCCATCATCAAGCCGTTCAAGCTGGACGAGGTGCGCGAGGCCCTGACGGGACTTGGCATCCAGGGCCTGACCGTCTCGGAGGTGAAGGGGTTCGGCCGTCAGAAGGGCCAGACCGAGATCTATCGCGGCGCTGAATATTCCGTCAGCTTCCTGCCCAAGGTGAAGGTGGAAGTGGCCGTCACGGATGAGCTGTCGGACAGCGTAGTCGATGCCATCCAGAAGGCCGCCAATACCGGTCGCATCGGTGACGGCAAGATTTTCGTCCTGGACGTCGTGCAGACCGTGCGCATCCGCACCGGCGAACAGAATGGAGATGCACTGTAAGTTTGTTCCCTCAGGCGCCGGGCGCCGCCATCCGGCGGCTTGGCTCACGCCGCATCTGCGGCGGGCCGGCGGTCGCCGGCCTGAGGTGTTTGGTCATTAAGTCCAGTCGTACAGTGACGTTCAGGCCCGTTCGCGGAACCTTCCGCGAACGGGTTTTCCTGATTCGTTCACAGGAAATTTTCGATTCGCATCAAGGGCTTACGAAGGTTTTCAACGTTTTTCTCAATGTTTATCCACAAGCCCTTGTAACAAGATGATTCTTCACCCCTGGCCGCCCCGAATGGGCTGCTTGTGCCGGGGGTGGGCGGCGGCTACACTCAGGCGCATCTCCGCCGCCCGCCGTGCGGCCACACTGATGCTTTGCCAGCAGCAAGGGCCATGATGTTCGACGCCGCCAGTTCCTTTAAGGCGCCCAGCCGTAACGAGATGATGTCGGCCCTGCCGGAATATCCGTTTCCCCGGCTGGCGGCCTTGCTGTCCGATGTCACGCCGCTGGCCAATGTCGCGCCCAGCATCCTGACCATCGGGGAACCGCAGAACAATCCGCCTGCCCTGTTGACCGATATGCTGGCGGCATCCGCCCCCGCCGCCTGGGCCAAATATCCACCGACCGCCGGCACGCCGGAATTCCGGGCCGCGGCGGCCTCCTGGCTGGCGCGCCGTTTCAACCTGCCCGACGGTTTCGTGCCTGCCGACAAGGCGGTGTTGCCCGTCTGCGGCACGCGCGAGGCGCTATATCAGCTGCCGCAACTGCTGGTGCCCAAGACCAAGGCCGGCGGGCGGCCCGTCGTCTTGATCCCCAATCCCTTTTACGCCGTCTATCTGGGGGCGGCCCTGATGGCGGGCGCCGAACCGGTGATGCTGGACGGCACGAAGGAGACAGACTTCCTGCCCGATCTGGACAGCGTTTCGGAGGAGATCTGGGAACGGACATCCCTGTTCTATCTCTGCACGCCGGCCAATCCGCAGGGTGCGGTGGCCAGCCTGGACTATCTGAAGCGTGCCCTGACCCTGGCCCGCCGGCATGGCTTCACCCTGGTGATGGATGAATGCTATGGCGAGCTTTGGCACAATGTGGCGCCGGCGGGCGGCATGGATGCGGCCCGCGAGCTGGGCGGGGAGAACCCACTTTCCAATCTGATGTGCTTCCATTCGCTTTCAAAACGATCCAGTGCTGCCGGGCTTCGTTCCGGTTTCATGGCAGGTGATCCGACCCTGATCGCTGGCTTTACGCGGCTGCGAGCTTATTCGTTGGCGGGCATGCCGCTGCCGGTGCTGGCCGCGTCCGCCGCGCTCTGGTCCGATGATGCGCATGTGGCGATCAACCGCGCCTATTACCGCGCCAATGTTGACGCGGCAGAGGCGATCCTGGAAGGCAGGCTGGGCTATTACCGGCCCGATGCCGGCTTCTTCCTGTGGCTGGACGTCACGGGCGTGGCCGCCAACGGGGAAGAGGCGACGAAGCGCCTATGGCGAGAGGGTGCCATCAAGGTGCTGCCCGGTGCCTACCTGACCCAGCCGCATGAAGATGGCTATAATCCGGGCGACCGCTATATCCGCGTCGCCCTTGTTCATGATGCTGACAATGTGGCCCGGTCGATGGAACGGCTGGCCCGCATCCTGTCCTGATCCTTTTCGACCCGCTGACCGGACGAGCGCCCATGCCGAGCCGCCCCGCACCCCAGACACCGTCCCAAGGCCGCGTGGCCCCGCGCGGTCCCGCGCCCGGCCCCGGTCCAGGCGGGGGGCTGGTTCCGCGCAAGTCGAGCCTGCTGCCTGAGGGCATGCTGGCCTTCGCCCTGCGCCGCATGGTGGAAGGGGTGGGGCTGGTCATCATCCTGATCGGTTTGGCGCTGCTGGTCTCCTTCCTGTCCTATGACAGCCGCGATCCGTCATGGAGCACGGCGGTGCCTGCCGACAAGGCGATGGCGCGCAACCTGCTGGGCACGCCCGGTGCCTATACGTCGGACCTGTTCCTGCAATCGCTGGGCTATGCCGCCTATCTGCTGCCCCTGTTCCTGCTGGGTTGGGGCTGGCGCGTTTTCAGGCATCGGCCTGTGCATAATCTGGCGCTGCGGGTGCCGCTGGCGCTGGCGGCGGTGCTGCTGATGGCGATGGCCATGGTCTGTCTGGCCGGCGGCAATGCCGCCTGGGGCGGGCCGGCGGGTGCCCTGCTGGTGAAGCCGATCCTCAATCTGGTGGTGGCCCTGGCCGGCGGCGTGTCGGGGCCGCTGATCGGTCTGGTCCTGCTGATCCCGGCCTTGTTCCTGTGCCTCTGGGCGCTGGATATCAGGCTGTGGGAGGTGGCGGAGTTCTTCCGGGGGCTGCGCCGTCAGGCAGGACGTTTCAAGGATGCCCGGCTGGCCGGGGAAGATGAAGATGTGGCGGAAGCGGCGGTGCCGCCGCCGGCCCCCGCCCCGCGCTGGGGCGGAAAGCCCGCTGTTGCCAAGCCCGACACCGACGCCCCGCGTGGCGCGCTGGTCGATGGCATGCGGGCCAAGGCCGCAGGCCTGCTGTCCCGGCTGCGTCCCGGCACCGCGAAGAAGGATATCGTTGCCCCCGCTGCCGCCGGTGGGTCCCGTGTCGCCCCCTCCCTGGGCAGTCAGGGGCAGGAGGTAGCGCCGGCCACCGCTCCCTCGGCTGACCAGCCGCATGATCCGCCCGCCACCTCGTCTGAAGAACGCCGCCGCCACGCCCCGCCGGTCGTGGCACCGGCGCCCAAGCCGTTGCCCGAAGTGGCGCGTAAGGTGGAAAAGGCCCGGCAGGCCAACCTGCTGCTGGAGCCGGAGGCGCGCGGCGATTACGAGCTGCCGCCCGTCGATATCCTGCAACTGCCCCCGCATGGCGTCGGCCCGCTGATGAGCGAGGAGGCGTTGCAGCGCAATGCCGAGATGCTGGAAAGCGTGCTGGAGGATTTCGGCGTGCGCGGGCAGATCGTGAAGGTCAGCCCCGGCCCCGTGGTCACCCTCTACGAACTGGAACCCGCCCCGGGCGTCAAATCCTCCCGCGTCATCGGTCTGGCCGACGATATCGCCCGCTCCATGTCGGCGGTGTCGGTGCGCGTGGCCGTGGTGCCGGGCCGCAATGTCATCGGCATCGAAATGCCGAACCAGCGGCGCGAGACCGTGTATCTGCGCGAATTGCTGATGTCGGACGCCTATGAAAAGAGCCAGCAGAAGCTGGCCCTGGTTCTGGGCAAGGATATTGGCGGCGGCCCCGTCATCGCCGATCTGGCCCGCATGCCCCACCTTCTGGTGGCCGGCACTACCGGTTCGGGCAAATCGGTGGCCATCAACACTATGATTCTGTCGATCCTGTACCGGATGCCGCCGGACAAGTGCCGCTTCATCATGGTCGATCCCAAGATGCTGGAACTGTCCATCTATGAGGGCATTCCGCATCTGCTGGCCCCCGTCGTGACCGATCCGAAAAAGGCCGTTGTGGCCCTGAAATGGGCGGTGCGGGAGATGGAGGACCGGTATCGCAACATGTCCAAGCTGGGCGTGCGCAATATTGACGGTTACAACGCCCGTCTGAAAGAGGCGCGCCAGAACGCGGAGGTGCTGACCCGCCGCGTGCAGACCGGTTTCGATCCCGACACGGGCAAGCCGATCTATGAGGAACAGCCCATCGACCTGACGGAGCTGCCCTATATCGTCGTCATCGTCGACGAGATGGCCGACCTGATGCTGGTGGCCGGCAAGGATATCGAGGCGGCGATCCAGCGTCTGGCCCAGATGGCCCGCGCCGCCGGCATCCACCTGATCATGGCGACGCAGCGCCCGTCGGTGGACGTCATCACCGGCACCATCAAGGCCAATTTCCCCACCCGTATCAGCTTCCAGGTGACCAGCAAGATCGACAGCCGCACCATCCTGGGCGAACAGGGCGCAGAGCAGCTTCTGGGCCAGGGCGACATGCTGTACATGGCCGGCGGCGGCCGCATCACCCGCGTCCATGGGCCGTTCGTGCGCGACGAGGAGGTGGAACAGGCTGTTCGCTTCCTGAAGGCCCAAGGCGAACCCGCCTATGTCGATGCCGTGACCGAGGAAGAGGAGGAGTTCGATCCCTCCGAGGCCGGCGGCGGTGGCGAGGGCGGCAAGGGTGGCGAGCCTACGGGCGATGACCTGTATGATCAGGCCGTGGCCGTGGTGACGCGCGAGGGCAAGGCATCGACCAGCTTCATCCAGCGCCATCTGCGCATCGGCTACAACTCCGCCGCCCGCCTGATCGAGCGGATGGAGAAGGAAGGCGTGGTCAGCCGCGCCAACCATGCCGGCAAGCGCGAGGTCCTGGCCCGTGACCCCGATGACCGGGAACGGGTGAATTAAGCTCAACAAGCCAGGGTCAGGCTGGATAATGACGCTCATGAAACTGCTGAAACTGTCCGGCCTGCTGCTTTTGCTGGCATTGCTACTGGGCACGGGCTGGCTGTTTATAAACGTGGAGCGTCGGCCCGCCGATGCGCCGCTGGTTTCCGCGCCCATGCCCGGTGCGCCGGTCGGCATGGATGGCGGGGCCGTTGCCTGGATGGCCGAGCTTTATCGGGACAGCGGGGTGCCATCCGTCACGGCGGCAGTGGGCCTCAAGGGGGAACTGCTGTGGGCCGGCGCCATCGGCCATGCCGACCTGTCGGCGGCGACACCCGCCACGCCGGAAACGCGATACCGCATCGGCAGCATTTCCAAGCCCATCACCGCCATCACGGCAATGCGGCTGCAGGAAAAGGGCGTCATCGACATTGATGCGCCGTTCGCCACCTATGTCCCGGATTTCCCCTCCGCCCCCGTCGGGTACAGCCTGAAACAGCTTCTGTCGCATCAGGCCGGCATCCGGCACTATGCGGGCATGGCCGAGGCGTGGAGCGACACGCCATACCCCACGACAAGCGATGCTGCCGCCGTCTTCGCCGCCGACCCGCTGCTGTTCCCGCCCGGCAAGGGCTTCGCCTATAGCAGCCACGGCTACACGCTGGTGGCGCTGGCCCTGGAAAAGGCGGCGGGGCAGGGGTTTGAAACGCTGGTGCAGGGGGAGGTTCTGGGTCCCGCCGGCATGGGGCGCACGCGGCTGGACCGCAAGGGTGTGAGGGATGCTGATGATGCCACCGGCTATATGCGGGCGGGCGGCCTGCTGTTCCCGGTGTTTGCCGATGATCTCAGCAACCGATATGCGGGCGGCGGTTTCCGCTCCACCGCCATCGATCTGGTGGCCCTGGGCAATGGCCTGACCACCGGCGCGCTGCTGCAAACGGCCACACGGGACCGGCTCTGGACCCCCGTCGCGCTGTCCGATGGGGCGATGAATCCCGAACGCTACGCATTGGGTTTCCGGGTGGGCGAGGATGAGCTGGGCCGCTTCGTCCATCATGGCGGCACGGCCAATGGCGGCGCCGCCATGCTGCTGATCTATCCCGACCTGGGCCTGACCGTCGCCCTTTGCACCAATGACAGCGCCGGCGATGCCGCCTTCGACCGTCTGGCCGCCGCCCGGCGTCTGGCCCGGTTGTTTACGGGTAAATGAGCATAGGCCTGTATCCCGCCATTTCATGAATAACTATTGAACATGCTCTACGCCCGGATGCATCCTGACGCCTGTTTCGGCATCGGATCAGGGGCATCCCATGGATATCGGCATATTCACGCAGCTTTTCCCCCAGGCGCCGCAGGACCATCTGACCCAGATGGCGGCACAGGCGGATGGGCTGTTCGGGGCCTTCGGTTTCTCGGATGCGGGCAAGGATAACCGGCTGCCCTATTTCCTGGCCAATGTCGGCCATGAATCGGGCGGCTGCACCATTACGCATGAGAATTTGACCTATTCCACCGCCGCCCGCCTCTGCGCCGTCTGGCCCAGCCGCTTCCCGAACGAGGCCGCGGCACAGCCGTTCGTGAACAATCCCGAAGCGCTGGCCAACAATGTCTATGCGGGGCGCATGGGCAATACCCAAGCGGGCGATGGCTATCTATTCCGGGGGCGCGGCTATATTCAACTGACGGGCCGCGACGCCTATGCCGCCGTGGGCAAAGCGGCGGGTCTGGATCTGGCCAGTAATCCCGATCTGGCGGCGGCCCCGGAAAACGCGCTGCGGGTCGCCTGCGGCTTCTGGGCCTGGAAGGGCCTGAACCCGATCTGCGACACGGGCGATTTCAACAGCGTCGTGAAGAAGATCAATGGCGGCCTGAACGGTCTGGACGACCGCAACGCCTGGCTGGCCAAGGTCCGCAAGGTCCTGGCCGGGCAAAGCGTGCGCGATCCGAATGCCAGAAGCACCATCCAGGCCGTACAGCAGGCCCTGAACAGCCGTGGCTATACAGAGGTCGGCACCGCCGACGGCATCTGGGGCAATAACAGCCAGAAGGGCGCCGACCGGTTCCGCCGGGAGAACAGCCTGAGCGGGGTGGGCAACAAGGTGGATACGACGCTGTTGTCGGCGCTGGGATTGTAAGCGTTGCTCCGCGGATTACGCTTCGCCAATCCACGCTACAGAATGCTGGCACTGCGTAGCGTGGATTAGGCGTGGCCGTAATCCGCGGGTGCCCAGACGTGCATCACACCCGCGCAAACCGCGCTGGTTTGCCAAAGAAACGGGTGGCGAGGTCGGTGATGCGGGCGCTGTCGCCCGTGGTCAGGAAGCCCACCTCGCCCAGGCCCGCCCGGTCGAATTCCGGGTGGCGGGTCAGGTAGGCGGACAGGCTTTTGGCGGTCAGGTCGGGCTGAGACAGCACCTCCACGCCTGCCGGCAGGGCGGCGGTGAACAGGTCGGCGGCCAGGGGGTAATGGGTGCAGCCCAGCATCACGGCCTGCGGCGGCACGCCTTCAAGCTGCGTCATCAAGCCATCTGCGTAGCGGTTGACGGCATCGCGCAGGCGGGCGGGGTCGGCGTCAGCCTCGATCAGGGGAACCAGATCGGGGCATGCCTGCTGCACCACCCGCACCTCCGGCGCGCGGGCGGCGATTTCACGGGGATAGGCGCCGCTATCGACGGTGCGACTGGTGGCGAAGATGCCGATGGTGCGCGGTTCCCCCGCCTGCCGGCTGGCCGCGATATCGGCCATCCAGGGCTGACCCGTCACCGCTTCCACCATGGGAACCAGCACGCCCAGCACGCGCCGTCCGGGCCAGGCCTGGTCCAGCCAGGTCTGCTGCAACCGGCGCAATGCCACGGCGGACGCGGTGTTGCAGGCCAGGATGACCAGCCCGGCCCCCCGGTCGAACAGGCGCGACACGCCGGCCAGCGTCAGGTGATAGATCTCTTCGGGGGGGCGGTCGCCATAGGGGGCGTCGGCATGGTCGCCCAGATACAGGAAATCATGGGTCGGCAGGGTCGCGTGCAAGGTCCGCAGCACCGTCAGCCCGCCATGGCCCGAATCAAAGACGCCGATCATCCTGAACCCTGCCCCCTTCACACCTTGCTGGGTGTTTAACACGGGTTTGCGGCGAAGGAAGGGCATTTCGCCCGCTTGCAAGCTGCTGCCAGCTGTGCCTAATACCAGCGGCTGGAAATACCGGCTGGTCCCGCGTTGGAGCGTTCATAAAGCCATGTCCCTGCTGACCCGTTCCCTGTTCGCCGCCTCCCTGACCCTGGCCACCCTGCCGGCCCTGGCCGCCAACCAGGATACGAACCGCCTCGTCGGCCAGACTATGGGCGAGATTGCCCGGCAGGCCGATCAGCCGGCGGCCCGTGCGCCCGCCGCCGCCCCGGCGGTGCAGCTGCCGGCGGCTAGCAACCTGCCCACTATGGGCGAGGTGGTGAAGCAGCAGGACGCGCAGGCCAAGGCCGCCGCCGCGGCTGCACCCGGCTGTACCCGCCCGCATGTGCCGGGCAAGCTGCCCGATGGCAAGACCGCGACCGAGGCGGAAATGCGCGACGCGCAGGTGGCCGTGAAGACCTATGTCACGCAGTCGGAAGCCTTCAATGCCTGTCTGGACAAGCTGGTGAAGGTCAGCCTGAACAAGATCTCCGCTCGCGAATATCTGGCCCTGATCCAGCAATATGATCTGACCGTCACGGCCATGCAGATTTTCGCCGAACGGTTCAACGTGCAACTCCGCGCCTTCAGGGCCCGGACCGGCGCACAGCCCAGCGGGCAGTAAAAGTTCACGTAGGTCAGGTCGAGCCGCAGGCGAGCCCTGACAGCAATGGATTGAAAGCCTTGTCTGTCAGGACGGGGCTCACGCCCCGGCCTGATCTACGGCATGCCTCTCACATGAAATCCGCTTCTTCATAGAGCGGGCGGATTTCCAGTTCGCTGGGGCCCGGCATCGGGTTCGGACAGCGCCTGGCCCAGGCCAGGGCTTCTTCCATATCCTTCACCTGCCAGATCCAGAACCCGGCCAGTTGCTCGGTCGTGTGGCCGAACGGGCCGGGACGGACCGTGCGCCCGTCACCGTCAAAGGCGATGCGATAGCCGGCGGCGGTGGGCTTCACCCCATCACCGGCCAGCATGATGCCGGCCTTGATCAGTTCCTCGTTGAAGGCACCCATGGCGGTCAGCAGCTCCATGGACGGCATCCGGCCCTGCTCGCTATCCTCGGTCGCCTTTACGATCACCATCACGCGCATTGTCATCTCCTTGGGATTTGATCCAGGGAAAGGGTTTCCATCCTGCCCCGATATCCCAAGGACGGGGCGGGGGCCGTGATGCCGACATGCCGGGTCCGAAAAATTTCAGCCCTTCACCAGGGTCAGTTTCGGGCGGCCCGGCGGCGGGTGATAACCCGGCAGGGCGGCAATCTGGCCCGCGATGACATTGGTGAAATCACCGATGCCGGGCCAGCTGGTCATCTTGCCGATCAGCCGCTTGCCCCGGAACACGAAGAAGACGGGAATGCCGTGCAGGCTGAACCGGTTCGCCATCTCCATGTCGTCATAGACATTGTCGTGCAGCCAGCGCACTTCCGGCCAGATGAAGCGCGGCGGGGCGGACAGGATGGCATGCTTGGCAATGTCGCAATTGGGACAATCACGGCCCCACAGGAACAGGATGCTCAGCGGCGGCACCCCTTCCTCGGCCAGCACCGTGTCCAACGCCGCGCTGCTGACCTCGCGCATCGGGAAACGCGTGAAAAAATCCGGTGGTGTGCCGGGATTGGCCGGATTGCCTGGATTGGACATCGGGTTTCCTCCGCCTTGTTATCGTGGACCCGCCAACAATTCAGGGGCGACCGCCTGTGTGCGGGGGCGCCAATGGGGTGATCTGCCCGGCACCTTTCGGCGACCGGTGACGCACCCCTTGTTTAGAGGGATTCTAGATGAACAGCGGCGTTGGGGGAAGCGGGGATCGGTGTCCCCGCAGGGCGGTTGCTACTGCAATTCCGCCAGACGCTCGGCCTCTTCCTGGGCGATCAGGGCGTCGATGACCTCATCCATTTCGCCGGTCATGAACCGGTCGATCTTGCCATAGAGGGTCAGGTTGATGCGGTGGTCGGTGATGCGGCCTTGCGGGAAATTGTAGGTGCGGATGCGTTCCGACCGGTCGCCGGAACCCACCTGGCTCTTACGGTCGGCGGCGCGTTCAGAGGCCAGACGCTGACGTTCGGCCTCGTACAGGCGGGCGCGCAGCACCTTCAGGGCCTTGGCCTTGTTCTTGTGCTGGCTCTTTTCGTCCTGCTGGCTGACCACGATGCCGGTGGGCAGGTGGGTGATACGTACGGCGCTGTCGGTGGTGTTCACCGACTGCCCGCCAGGACCGGAGGAGCGGAAGACATCGATGCGCAGGTCGCGCTCATCGATATGGATATCCACCTCTTCGGCTTCCGGCAGCACGGCGACGGTGGCGGCAGACGTGTGGATGCGGCCCTGCGTTTCCGTGGCCGGCACACGCTGTACCCGATGCACACCCGATTCGAACTTCAGGCGGCGGAACACGCTGCGCCCCGTAATGGTGGCGCTGGCTTCCTTGTATCCGCCGATGCCCGTCTCGCTGACATCCATGGTCTCAAACCGCCAGCCCTGGGCGGCGGCGTAGCGCTTATACATTTCGAACAGTTCGGCGGCGAACAGGGCCGCCTCGTCCCCGCCGGTGCCGGCGCGCACCTCCAGGATGGCGTTGCGTTCGTCCGCCTCATCCTTGGGCAGCAGGGCCAGCAGGATACGGCGTTCCAGCTCGGGCAGGCGGCGCCTGGCCTCGGCCAGTTCGTCGGCGGCCAGATCGCGCATCTCTTCATCATCACCGGCGGCCATGGCCTCCAACTCGGCCATGTCGGCGTGGGCGCGGCGCATCTCGGTGATGGCGGCGGCGACGGGTTCCAGCTCGGCATATTCCTGGCTGGCCTTGACAAAGGCATCACCGTTGAGCGCGCCCGACGCCAAACCGTCGCGCAGCTCATCGAAATGCCGCATCACCTTTGCCAGCGGTTCGCCAAATCTGGTTTCAAAATCCGACACGGGGAGAATGCCTGTCCAAATACGCCGTCGCGCGTGGGTATAGGCCATTGCCGGCCTGCGGTCACCCCGAAATGAAAAAGCCCCGTCCGGTTGCCCGAACGGGGTAGCAGGCTAGAACTGCCCGATGAAGCTGTGGGGAGCGGTCGAAGGCCGCTCCGAGGTCTTGAGGAACTGAAAGCTCCCTTACTTGGCGGCGATGGTCACGGTGACGGTGTCGGCATAGTCGCCGGCGATGTACTGGTCGGAGGCGGCGATGGTGACCTTCAGGTCGGACTTCTTGCCGAACTGCGCGGTGGCGCGGTCAACGACCATCTGGCTGGTCAGGGCGCCGCCCTGGCCGTCATAATTGACGGAGTAATCGATGGTGAAGTTGCCGGACTTCAGCTTGCCGGCATTGGCCGAGGCGAGCGTGATCTTGTAGCCGGAGCCGGAATTGCAGGTCTCGGTGACCGAACCGACCGTCTTGGCGGTTTCGCCGGCCTTGAGGGCCAAAGACTGGTTCAGGTCCTGGACGGCGATGGTGCAGGACAGAGCGACATTGCCCTTCAGCTGGATCGTGCCGGACGCGTTCTGGGCCATGGCGGGGGCGACGATGGCGGAAGCGATCAGGGCGGCGGCGGCGGTCTTGGCGAAGAACTTGGTCATGTCGGTCTCCATCGGTTCGTTGGGGTGAGGCGTTGTTGCCTTCATGGGAACCTAGGATTGCAGCCGACGTGCCAAGCATTGGCACACCCTGGAAGTTGAGGGTTTCTGCGGCTTTTGGGTATGTGGCCTATCTCGGTTGGCCTATTGCATAACGCAAAATTGCAAAATGCATGTTGCCATGTGCAAATATTCTTGCAAATAGCAAGCATCGCCGTGCCAGCGACACAACCTAAGCTAAAGGTTAGGTTTTTGGGAAGTTCAGGGCTCGCGTGTGCGCTCGGTGGCGACGCGACCGAATACGGGCTGGCCTTGGGGGGAGAGGACGCGCTGGCGTTCGCGCACCTTGGCGCGGGCGGCGCTGGCATAGATCTGCTTGGACGCTTCCACCATATGGACGCCGGCAAAGGCGCGGAAGCAGCGATGGCCCAATTCCTCCACCGCCGGCGCGCTGGCCAGCATGAAGCGCAGGCGGGTGGGCGGCAGGAACAGGGCGCAATCCTCCCGCTCCGGCACGAACATATTGGCCTTCAGGGTGCTACGCAGCTGCCCCGGTGTGAAGGGGCTGCCCTGGCCAAACGGCGTGCTGTCGGATCGGGCCCAGATCCCGCGACGGTTGGGCACCACCGTGATCAGGCGTCCGCCGCCTGCCATCACCCGCCAGATTTCCCGCATGAGGGGCCGCAATTCCTCGGTACATTCCAGACCGTGGATCAGCAGGATGCGGTCGATGGACATGTCGGGAAAGGGCAGCTCCGCCTCATCCGCCAGGGTCACCTGACCGGGGCCGTCGGGGGGCCAGGCGATCACGCCCTGGCTGGCTGGCATCACGGCCATCACACGCTCCGCCTCTTCCTGGAACATGGTCAGATAGGGCGTGGCATAGCCGATGCCCAGCACACGCTGTCCCCGCAGGTCGGGCCATAATTCCCGGATACGGCGGCGGATCAGGCGGCGCACCACCTGTCCCGTGCTGGAGCGATAGAATTCGCGAAGATCAAGGACGTCACTGTACATGCGCCGCAGGATATCACGGCACCAACGCGCATGCATGACAAAGAAAGGGCAAAAGAAAAGCCGGCTGTGCCTGGCACGCCGGCTGTAGATGATCATCCCCGGATCGGCGAGACACGTCCAGGGTTCCATCCCGGTGGGCGCTTGGTTTCCCAAAGCACCTCACGGCAGGGCGGACAATACGCGAAAGCCGGTGCCCCGCCAGCCATGAATGCTGTTTGCTGCCGTCATTTGCCGGCTGCGTCACATTTGTGCAACATGGTGCGGCGCAATGAGCACGCTGTGCCGCGCACGCGATCCTTCCATTCGGCGTATAATCTACTACACTTGGGATTAATCCGAAGTGAATGACCATGGGCGTTTCGCATGGTCTGGGGGATGGTGGATGGCAGAAGGCCTCTGGCTCCTGTTGGCGAACCTATTCGTGGCGCTGATTTATGCAGCCACGGGGTGGGCCGGTATGCAGGTTCCGTTCGCGGGCGAGGCGGTCACCCTGATCTGGCCACCCACCGGCATCGCCTTTGCTGCCGTATGGCGCTATGGCCCCCGCCTGCTGCCCGGTGTCTTCCTGGGTGCCTTTGCCCTGAATCTGCTGAATTTCGCCAACCCGGTCTTCGCCATATCGGTCGGCCTCGGCAACTGCCTGCCGGCACTGGCGGCCTGGGTCTGGCTGCGACAGGCGCGTGGACCGCAGCCCTTGTTCGATGGGCCGTCCGGTCTGATCGCCTTTTTGGCAGTCCCCGTTTTGCTGACCCCGATGTTGAGCGCGTCCGCCGGCATTCTCTCGTCACTCGCCGGTGGGGCCGACCTGGGTGAAGGGCTTGCCAGCGCCTGGGTCAGCTGGTGGGTTGGTGATACCATGGGCGTGCTGCTGGTGGCCCCGCCACTGATCCTGATGGCGGCCCCCGGTGCCACGGCGCTGCTGCGTCGCCGCTGGGGCACGGCTTTGGGCCTGGTGCTGGTCGGGGCTGTTGTGTTGGGGACGATGGCGCTGGTCGATACGCTCTGGCTGCGGGAGGCGGGGCGGCTGGTGCTGTTCTGCCTGATCCTGGCGGCGGGGCTGCGCCTCGGGCTGCTGGGGACCTCCATCTACACGCTGCTGGTGGCTACGGGCCTGACCCTGCTGACGGCACAGGGCCTGGGCCCGTTCGCATCGGCGGATTACCATGCCAGTTTCGCCACGCTGCTGGCGGCCCTGTCCATTCTGGCCGTTGCCGGGCTGGCGCTGGCCACTGTCATGGCCACCCTGCGCCGCGTGATGCAGGCTGAACGTGACGCACGCCATCAGGCCGAACAGGCCCTGACCCGTCTGTGCCAGACGCAGGATAATCTGGTGCAGGCGGAAAAGATGGCCTCGCTGGGCCGTCTGGTCGCCGGCATCGCGCATGAGGTGAACACGCCCGTCGGCACGGCCCTGGCCGCCGCCACGCGTCTGGCCAATGACACGCGCGGGATCGAACAGGCGCTGGCCACCGGCACGCTGCGGCGCGAGCAGATGAATGAATATATTGATGCGACATCGCTGGCCGCTCGCATCCTACAATCGAATATGGAGCGCGCGGCAAGGCTGATCGAAAGCTTCAAGCATGTGGCCGTGGACCGCACGCGCCAGGATCGCCGCCGTTTCGATCTGGCCGGATATCTGGAAGAGGTGGTGATCTCGCTGCGCCCGCAGACGCGCAAGACCCCGCACGCCATTGCGCTGACGGGCGCCACCCGCCTGCCGGTGGACACCTATCCCGATGCGGTGGCGCAGCTTGTCACCAATCTGCTGGTCAATGCCGTCACCCACGCCTTTGTCGATGGGCAGACGGGTCGGATTGAGCTGGACCTGCGCGCCGATGAGGATGGCTGGGTGGAATTGCGGGTTCGCGATGATGGCAAGGGTCTGCCGCGCGAACAGCTGGACCGGGTGTTCGAACCCTTCTTCACGACGGGCCGCGAACGTGGCGGCAGCGGCCTGGGCCTCTATCTGGCCTATAGCCAGGTCAGCCAGAAGCTGGGCGGCACCCTGATTGTGGAAAGCAGTCAGCCCGACAATGGCACCTGCTTCCTGGCCCGGTTCCCGGCGGTGGCCCCGCCGGCCAGCGAGACGGGCGAGGTTCGCCCCACGCCGCCGCCGCCCATCGACCTTGCCGCCAAGCGCCGCAGCGCCTGACGGCTCGATTTCTTACCAATCCGCCGATCGGTGGCCCGGCGTCTGAGGGAAATTCACATCACGGTGCCAGGAATTCCCGGACCTTCGCGACCGTGGCTGCCGGGTCTTCTTCCTGCGGCATGTGGCCCAGGCCGGGGAAGCTGACCAGGGTGCTGTTGGGCAATGCTGCCTGGAACTTGGCCGGCGTCGTGGCGAACGCGACCAGCCAGTCCTTCTCCCCCCAGACCAGCAGTGTCGGCGCCTGGATGGTTCGCAGGGTTTCCGTCGGGTCCTGGATCATATAGGCGGCGGCGCGTTGCAGCCGGGCCGGACGCACGCCGGGCGACAGCCAGGAATGATAATAGGTGTCCAGCATCTGCTCACTGAACCGCGCCGGGTCGCCATAGAGCGGGGCCATCATGGCCCGGACCGCATCACGCTTCAGCGAATAGGGCAGGGCCTTCATGGCGGACGGCAACTCGACCTTCTGCCCGAACCCGATACCCAGCAGGGGGAAGCCGCCAGGTGCAACCAGCACCAGCTTCTCCACCCTATCCGGATTGGCCGCCGCGAAATGCCAGGCGATCTGCCCGCCCAGCGAATTGCCGATCAGGGTGGCCTTCTCCACCTTCAACGTATCCAGCAGCGCCTTCAACTGCACCGCGTCGCGTTCCGGGCTGTAGGTGCCGGCGGGGTCCGGCCCCGTCAGGCCATGGCCTGACAGATCATAGCGGATGACGCGGTGATCCTTGGACAGGTCGGCGGCCCAGCCGTCCCAGCTTTGCAGCATGGAGGCGTTGCCATGGATCATCACCAGGACCGGTGCTGCTTCCGGCCCCTCCTGCCGCACGTGGAAGCGCAGGCCCGATGCCTCGACAAAATCACCGGGTCCGCGTGCGAACTTTGCCTCAGCCTCGGCCCGCGACAGGTCGGGCGTCCAGGCCCACCACGCAAAGCCCCCCACCCCCGCCACGATCAGCAGCAGCAGGCCCAACAGGATTTTTCCCAAAAGCCGCATCATATCCCCCCAGGATCTGGTTCTCTATTGGGGCAAGAGCATGGGCAATGCGCAGCCTGTCGGCAAGCCAAATGAAATCTGAATCGATGTTCAATTCAATGGCAGGCTTGACGCCCTCTGGCACATGGCGCAAAGCCTGCGGCGTTCCTCGTACAGACCGAAAGCCAGCCCATGCCCCGCCCCGTCATCGCCATTGATGGTCCTGCCGCGTCCGGTAAGGGCACGCTTGCCCGCAAGGTGGCGGCGGCCATGGGCTTTGCGCTGCTGGACACGGGCGCGCTGTACCGTGGCGTGGCGCTGACCATGATCCGGGCCTGTATCGATCTGGGCGATGCGGAGGCTGCGACCGCCACGGCGCGCGGTCTGACGGCGGCGGATATCGACCGTCTGACCCATGATCCCGACCTGCGTCTGGATACGACCGCATCCGGCGCCTCGCGCGTGTCGGCGGTGCCCGGCGTGCGCCAGGCCCTGTTGGATTTCCAGCGCGACTTTGCCGCCAACCCGCCGGGCGGGCTGCCGGGGGCGGTTCTGGATGGGCGCGATATCGGCACCGTCATCTGCCCCGATGCCCCGGTGAAGCTGTTCGTGACGGCCAGCGTGGAGGTCCGCGCCCGGCGCCGGTTCGCGGAATTGCAAGGGCGTGGGGAGAAGCCGGACTTCGCCGATGTCCTGGCCGACATGCAGGCCCGTGACGACCGTGACACCAAACGCGCCGTCGCCCCCCTGGTGCCGGCACCCGATGCGGTGATCATCGACAATTCCGACATGAACCCACAGCAGGTGCTGGATGCGGCCCTTAAGGTCGCACGGGAAAAAATCCGTCAAGCTTAAATATTCTCGTATTGCGTGTTTTCACCGAGATTGAACTTTCAATAAAATTGCATAAGCTGATGGGATGCATTCTCAGCGGGTGATAAATCATGGCGATTTCAGGTGGCGGTCTCAGTGACACGCTGTTTAAGGTCATCAACAGCAACAGTTCCGCTGTCGCCTCCGCCAAGGTCGCTCTGGCGGAGAGGAAAGCCGCCCCCGCCCCTGCGCCAGCAGCGCCTCCCGGCAACTCTGAAGGTGCGTCGGGTGCCCCCACCGATGTGATCCGTCTGTCGGACGAGGCCAAACAGGCGCTCCGCGCGGAGCAACAGCGCTCACGGCAGGAGATTATTGCAAAATTCGGTCGGTTGCGGGTCGCTGGTGACACAGAGGAAGAGCGGCAGCGGCGCCAGCGTGCCGATGCCGTGCGCGATGAATTCAATCGCTATGGTGATGTGGCGTCAGAGCGCGGAAAGAAGGTGGCCGATAGTCTTTTTGACGCGTTGGGCGTGGTTTTACCAACGGGGCCCGATCCGGCAAATCTTCCGCCTGCTGGTATTGGTTACACGGGTGCGATCAATGATGTTCTGAACCGCAATCCCGATCTGCCACAGATGGAGAAATCGGAAGCATTGCAAGCCTGGGAGGCGGAGCGCGATGCCGAAAGCGATCCAGAGCCTCCATTGCCTGAGATTATGAATAAAGTATCCGAAATCTATGCCTTCCTGCCTGGAACGGAAGGTCATGGCAGCAATCAGGTCAGCGTGTATTTTGACAATGCCAGTATGGAAAAACTCGCCAGCTTGAGCGAGGAGCAGTTGCGGGCAAGCCTGAAGGCTTTTGGTTCGGATACAGGCGTTTCGGAGCAGGTGAAGAACAGCAATATCGGGGCCTATATGGCCAGTGGTCTTGGCCTCTATGATCCGCAGGTTCCCGGTGTTGAGATGGCGGGCTTTGCAGTGATGGATCCTGACAATGCCGCTGGCGCGCCGCTGATGACGCTGCATTCCAGAAGCATCCCCGACCATGTCCGTGAGAAGGGCGTCGATATGATCGTCGGCATGGTCAATCTGTTGAAGCGATCCTATCCGGCGCAGAAGCCCGTTTCTGCCTGACACCCATGCGCGGAGCACTGCGGAAAGCAGGAGGCTCCGCCGACTCTATCGGTTGCGGGGATGGCCCATCGCGGCTATAAGACCCGCCTGTCCCGAAGGACATGAAGGATCGTGACGCGAGCGGACGACCACCGGGGGGAACCCTGGGGGCGCGTCGATGCCCGCGTTTTTGCTTGTAAAACGTCCTCACCGGTGCGTGTCACCGGTGCCGCCATGGCCTTCAACCGGTCTTTCGTCCAGACATTCCGTCTGGCCTGCCGGTCTCTTCGGGGCACGCGTACCAAGCCGTCGGACGTGGTGTCCGGCGCGGCGGTGGCAAAGTTTCTCGACCGGCTCGGGCGTGCCGGAAGCGGGGGGCGGCGTCGCCGTTGTCTGCAACCCGAAACAGTTTGCCCATTGGAGTTCAAATGGCACAGGTTTCCGCCGCGAAGGAAAGCTTCGCCGCTCTGCTTGAAGAGTCCTTCGGTTCCTCCGACAGCCTGGAAGGCACCGTTGTCAAGGGCCGCATCCTCAGCATCGACAATGACCAGGTCCTGATCGATGTCGGCCTGAAGTCCGAGGGCCGCGTCGCCCTGAAGGAATTCGCCGTTCCCGGTCAGCCGATCGAGCTGAAGGTTGGCGATACCGTCGAAGTTTACCTGGAGCGCATGGAAGACAAGAATGGCGAAGCCGTTCTGTCGCGTGAAAAGGCCAAGCGCGAGGAAGCCTGGACCCTGCTGGAAAAGTCCTTCACGGACCAGTCCCGCGTCACCGGCATTATCTTCGGCCGCGTCAAGGGTGGCTTCACCGTCGATCTGAATGGCGCCGTGGCCTTCCTGCCGGGCAGCCAGGTCGATATCCGTCCGGTGCGCGACATCGCCCCGCTGATGGGCACGCCGCAGCCGTTCCAGATCCTGAAGATGGACCGCTCGCGCGGCAACATCGTCGTCTCCCGCCGCGCCGTGCTGGAAGAAAGCCGTGCGGAAGCCCGCTCCGAGCTGGTCGCCTCCCTCAAGGAAGGTCAGATCCTGCAGGGCGTGGTCAAGAACATCACCGATTACGGTGCGTTCGTTGACCTGGGTGGGGTTGACGGCCTGCTGCACGTCACCGACATCGCCTGGCGCCGCATCAATCACCCGTCGGAAGCCCTGCAGATCGGCCAGACCGTTACGGTCCAGGTCATCCGCTTCAACTCCGAGACCCAGCGCATCAGCCTCGGCATGAAGCAGCTGGAGGCCGATCCGTGGGAAGGCGTGGAAGCCAAGTACCCGCCGCAGGCCAAGTTCAAGGGTCGCGTCACCAACATCACCGACTACGGTGCGTTTGTGGAGCTGGAGCCCGGTATCGAAGGTCTGGTGCACGTCTCCGAGATGAGCTGGACCAAGAAGAACGTCCATCCGGGCAAGATCGTTTCCACCTCGCAGGAAGTGGAAGTGATGGTCCTGGACGTGGATCCGGTGAAGCGCCGTATCTCGCTTGGTCTGAAGCAGACCATGCAGAACCCCTGGGAAGCCTTCGTCGAGAAGTTCCCCGGCGGCACCGAGCTGGAAGGCGAAGTCAAGAACATCACCGAATTCGGTCTGTTCGTGGGTCTGCCCGGCGACATCGACGGTATGGTGCACCTGTCCGATCTGGACTGGAACACCCCCGGCGAGCAGGCGATCCAGGAATACAAGAAGGGCGATCAGGTCAAGGTCAAAGTCCTGGACGTTGACGTTGAGAAGGAACGCATCTCTCTGGGCATCAAGCAGCTGGCTTCCGATCCGTTCGAGCAGGCTGCCGCTGGCGTCAAGAAGGGCGATGTCGTCACCTGCACCGTGACGCAGATCACCGAAGGCGGCATCGAGGTCGAAGTGGGCGAAGGCTTCACCGGCTTCATCCGCAAGTCCGACCTGTCGCGCGAGCGTTCGGAGCAGCGCCCCGACCGCTTCGCCGTTGGCGAAAAGGTCGATGCCAAGGTCACCCAGGTCGATCGCGGTTCCCGCAAGATCGGCCTGTCGATCAAGGCCAAGGAAGTCGAAGAAGAGAAGTCCGCAATGGCCGAGTTCGGCTCGTCCGACTCGGGCGCCTCTCTGGGCGACATCCTGGGTGCAGCCCTGAAGCGCAAGCAGCAGAACGACTGATCCGGAAACGGATCAGCCCTCTGTCAGGGTTGAGAGTATGCGAAGGCCGCCGGGGCAACCCGGCGGCCTTTTGCTTTTGGCATTGGCAATGCCCGATGGTGTCGATCAGGTCGATCCGGGGCCGGACCTGATCTTGGCGGACGGGGATTGGATCGACAGCAGATACCAACATCATCATGCCGTCCCGACCGCTCATCGAGGATATGCAAACCATCCGTGACAGCGGCGTTTCCACGAATATGTATGAAAATGAGAGTATGTATAAAATTTCAAATAAATACGCTTGGAATGGTTGTATCTTGTGGTTGTAGCATCACATGCTGAATAGCCAATTGAAAGAAAATTTCTTATCCGTCCCAGGACGGCCAACGGTGGCCGTCATCGTAGTCGTCACTTCCAAGCGTCGGGAATTGTTCCGCAATAGGAGAACCCATGGCCCTGATCAACGGTACCACCGCCGCCGAAACCCTGACCGGTGGCGCCGAGAATGACATCATCACTGGCGGTGGCGGTCGCGATCAGATCGCTGGTGGTGCCGGCAATGACACGCTGAGCGGCGGCAGCGGTGGCGGGGCCACCATCAAGGGTGAGGCTGGCGACGATGTCATCTATGGCGATGACGGGATCGGTTACGTGCGTAGTGGCGACAATGTGCAGGGTGGTGAGGGCAACGACCATCTCTATGTCGGGCGCAGCGATACCGTTGCCGGCGGGACGGGAAGCGATGTTTTCCATTTCCCGCGCTATCTCCCCTATTCTGGCGGCATGGCAATTATCACCGATTTTGATGTGGCCAGCGATCGCATAGACCTCACCAACATGAGCGGAGAACGTGGCATCGCCAGCTTCTCCGTGGCCAAGGACCTGATCAGCGCCACGACATACCAGGGCAAGGCAGGCACCGCCGTTACCGTCAACTATGACGGTGGCACCAGCATCATCCTGTTCCTGGAGGGAGTGACGGCCAGCCAACTGACGGCGGCCAATTTCCTGGTGACGGGCGCTACCAGCAATCCAAGCGGCATTTTCTCCACCGGTTTGCGTGATCTTTACGGCACCCTGGGCAATGATAGCATCAATGGCAGCGTCAACGATGAGCGTCTTTATGGCGACGCTGGCAACGATACGCTGTTTGGCGGCACCGGCACCGATACGCTGATCGGCGGAGCGGGCAACGATGTCTTCGTCCATTCGGGTGACGGGGCTGTCACGATTCAGGATTTCGAGCAGGGCAACGACCGGATCGACCTGCGTGACTTCGGCGTCCGGGACTTCGCCATGCTGCGGGAGATCATGACGGCCGCCCCTGCCGGTGGGACGGTGATCGCCACCCGCGGCATTTCCGGCAGCGACCGCCTGATTGTCGGAACCGAGATCTCGAAGCTGACCGCCGCCGATTTCATCTTCGCGCCCGCTGATTACGGCATGCGGCTGGTCGCCGACCAATATACCTCGAATATCTTGGCCGGGAACGGCAACGATACCATCACCGGTGGCAGCGGCATTAACTTCATCCTGGCTGGTGCCGGGGACGACCGCATCATCGTCTCCAGCGGCTTCGACACCCTGGTCGGCGGTTCCGGCAAGGATGTGCTGGTTTTCAGTGATGCCGGCTATAGCTATGGCTACCGTGGCACCTATTTCCGCGACTTCACACAGGGGGAGGATCGGATCGACCTGCGGGCGACTGGTATCGCCAGCCTGGACACGCTGAAGTTACTGGGCTTCACCACCGTCATCGAAGGCAACAAGCAGGTGACGGAGTTCGTCATCGACCTTCCAGGCGGTGGCGAGGCGGATCTGATCCTGGCCATTGATCCCGCCCGTCTGACAGCGGCAGATTTCATCTTCGAGGATAGCGCGACGGCCCGCACCAATACCGAGGCGCCGGTCGGCGGTACACTCTATGGCGGCTTGGGCAATGATGTCCTGCGCGGCGCTGGTAGTGGCTGGCTTTATGGGGATGCTGGTAACGATACTCTGACGGGCGGTAGTGGCGACCGGTTGGTCGGCGGTAGCGGACGGGATGTTTTCCGCACGGAACTGCGCGGTTCCTATTACTCTGTGGTCAAGATTACCGATTTCAAGCAAGGCGAGGACCAGATCGACCTGTCGCCCTGGGGCATTCATGACTTTGCCACTTTCTCAATGATCCTGGCGGATGACCGGTTGTATGGCAGGTTAAACTTCCTGACCGCAGCGATGGATGTCGGTGTCCCCGCAGCTAAGCTGACTGCACAGGACTTCGTCTATGCGACCGATGACGGCCGGGCCCAGTGGCTGACGGCGTCCAACACGATATACACCGACACGTCAAAGCCTGTGCCGCTGGTCGGCGGCGCCGGTAATGATATGGTCCGTGGCGGCAAGTATTCAGACTGGTTGGTGGGTGGGGCTGGCGATGACACGCTGGTGGCGACCGGTGGTGAAGACATCCTCGCCGGCGGTGCCGGCAGCGATCTTTTCGTCATCATGCCCAGCAGCAATTCGACTACACGCGCTTCGATAATCGACTTCACCCGCGGTGCCGATAAGATCGACCTGTCTGCCACCTCGATCAACAGTTTCCAAGCGCTGCTTGCATCCTCTAATCCCATCCTGGGGACGTCAGGCATTTTTACGCGTATCCAAGCTGATGGCGTCAGCGTGGATATCCGCACCGACCGGTCCAAGCTGACGGTGGCTGATTTCATTTTCGCTCCCAACCCGACAGGCAGTCTTAATCTGACGACGGCACTCAGCGGGGAGATCAACCTCTTTGGGGGTGCCGGCAACGACACGCTTGAAGGATCGCAGGTATCGCAACTGCTCTTCGGCGGGGATGGCGACGACACCTTCATCGCCGGGTCCCTGACGACCACCGCGGGTAACGATACGATTATCGGCGGTACGGGTCTGGATCGTGTTGTCTTTGGTGATACCTCCCGTAGCTATCAGATCGCGACCTTAAACAATGTCACCACCGTCACCAAATCGGGAGGTGAGAAGACGTTGATCACCGGTGTGGAAAAGCTGGTGTTCAACGACCAGACCATTGATCTGTCTGGAGGGGCCGTCCCGACGTTGAAACTGTCAGGCGGCGCGGTTCGTGAAGGGCAATCGGGCACATCGGCCAATCTGGCCTTCACCGCCACCCTGTCGGCAGCCGGAACGTCGGATGTCACTTTCAGTTTCACCGTAAGGGCCAGCACCACCGTCGAAGCTGTCAGCAAGACCGTGACCATTCCGGCGGGTTCCACCAGCGTCACCGTGCTGGTGCCCGTGAAGGGCGACGTTCTGGTGGAGGCGGATCAAAGCGTGCTGGCCACGGTGAGCGATCTGTCCGGTGCTCTTTTTGCCAACAGCAACGGTCGGTACCTCTACGCCACCGGTACCGTCGTCAATGATGACTTCCAGGCAGGCTTCAGTGTGGAGGCATACCGCGCCTTGAATGGCGGCCTGGGCAGTGATGCCGCCGCCATGCAGGACTATATCGCCAATGGCCGGGCGGCTGGCAAGGTCGCCAGCGGCTTTGATGCCGAGGCCTACGCTGCCTTCAATCCCGAACTCTACCGGTCGTTCGGCCTGAACGCCTCCGCCCTTTTGAACCATTTCGTGAACACGGGTCGGACAGAAGGACGTGTCGCTGAAGGGTTTGACGCCATGGCCTATACGGCACTGAATCCCGATCTGTTTGGTGCTTTCGGCACCAACCGTCAGGCCCTGGTCGAACACTTCATCACGAGCGGCCGGGCGGAAGGGCGCCTCACTGCCGGTTTCGACGCAGAAGCCTATGCGGCGTTGAATCCCGACCTTTTCCGCGTCTTCGGCCTGAATGAATGGGCGCTGATCAGCCACTATATCCAGTTCGGGCGAGCCGAAGGACGAAGTGCCATCGGCTTCAGCGCGGAAGCCTATGCCGCCTTCAACAGCGACCTCTACAATGCCTTCGGGCTGGACCATGCCGCCCTGGTCCGCCATTACGTCGATTATGGCCGGGGTGAGGGGCGGCTTGCCTATAATGGCACGGCGCAGGGGCTGGTTCCTACCGCACCCCTGGACCTGCTGGCCTACGTGCCGCGCAGTGACTTTGCCTACATGGACGCATGATCGACTGTAGACGCTGTTAGGAATGACATCTGATTGTGCAAAACCGCCTCCCCGGATATTCACCGGGGAGGCGGGTATTCTTGACTTGGGGTAAATTTTAACAGGCGCTAGAGCGTGTTTCCGTTGACCGGAATCACGCTCTAGCTTTTCGTTTCCTCAAG